>CAYPIM010000278.1:0-6495 GCA_964410795.1 uncultured Lewinella sp.
TGCAACTTGCAACCTTAATAATTCTCCTGAAACCATTCCCGGTAACCTTCCACGGAGCGGGCCTTCAGGATTTCCCGGTAATTGCTCTGGGAAACAGCGTACACGTTGTAGTCAAACTTACCCGCATTGAGGAACTCTTTTTCGCGTTCGACGGCGTTGTTAACGTACTTCATGGCCAGTTCTCCGGACTTGATGCGGCGAATAACTAATACCGGAGTTTTATTGCCAGCACCTAGGTAGACGTTGGTGACGCGCAGGCGGTCCGTCTTATTGTATTTATTATTGAACTCCGCAACTTTAATCTTGGCTGCATTGAGGTCGGTGTCTGCATCATTGAAAACGATTAGCAGGTAATGGAGCTCATCCATTGTCTCTTTAAACCCTCCTGAACCACCGGAGGTTCCGGTTTTGCCCGGCAGGCGGGCACCGGACTCGCCGAGAAGGCGCAGGATCTCTCTCGCCCGGCTTTGCTCGGGGGTCTTGTCAAATTGAGAGACGACCTGACGCAGGGCGTTGATGTAAGCCTGACGCCCCTGGGTATTACCAGTAGTCATCGCCAGAAGAAGTGCATACCGGGCTTTTAGTGGGTGCTTGCCCAATAGGGTAGCCCGGCCTTTGATTGCCATTTCGTGAGCGGTATTGAAGTCGCCCTGTTCAAAAGCCTTGTAGGCCGTTTCGTATTCACGCACCAGTTTGTTTTCATCGGCCATAAGCTTCCCGGCGTAGCTTGGGTCATTTGCTAGTCGTTCGTACTTGGAGCCATTGTAGCGGGCCTTCAGTTTTCTTGCGTATTCATTTGCCTTAGTCATGTTGCCAGCCTCTTTATGGATGAGGTATAGGTAGTACCAGCTTTCGGCTTCTCCGTTGGCGTTGGGGTAAAGGTTGTTGAGGGTTTCGAAGGCATCAATTGCCTTCTCGCTGTTGTCCAGCTGATCGCGGTACTCTCGGCCAAGGTTGAACCAGTTGGTTGATTGCTGGATCTTCATTGTGTTGAGTTCGGTCTCTGTGGTAGGGATGCCTTCCAGGATTTTTTGGATCTCGTCTTCGGTGATGATGGTTACGTCTTCGGTTTCTACGCCATTGCCTCCGTCGCCTTCGTCTTGAAATATGTCACCTGTCCGGCGGCTGCGCCGCCAGTTGTCGGTCAGTGGCCGATCGCCCCAGGTGCGCTCAAAGTCGCGTTTTCCGCGCTTGATGGTCTGGGTACTGTAGGCCCAGAAAGTACTGTTGCCGAGGGCGGGGCCGCTGGGGCCTTTACGACCATTATCTGTTGGGGCAACAGGGCGGATAGATTCCTGGCGCCGCTTTTCAAAAAGATCGGTTGCCCACTTTTTCCGTTCCGCTTCTGGCAGCATCCCGATACGGAGTAGGCTGTCCTTTTCCTGAATATCGAGGAGGGCATCAGCTACTCCGGTGAGTTGGTCTCGCCTGCTGGAAACCTTTTCGTAGCGGAAGTCTCCCTTGTCCATCACCGTCAGGGTGGTGTCGTAATAGAGCTTGGCGGAGAGGAAGTCGGACTCGTTGTAAGCAAGGTCTCCGAGGAGATTGTAGGCCTCAGTTCGTTGTACTGGGCCGGCGGAGGGGCTGGCCAGGGCGAGTTGGAGGTATTCAGCTCCGGCTTTTTGGTTTCCATCTTTCAACGCAACGGCAGCCATGGAGAAGTAGATCTGGCTTTCGTAAGGGATGTTTTTGTCTTCCTTTACCATACGGCCAAGTTTCTTGAGGGCGTCGGCTGCAGAGCCCGTACCACTAAGGAAGCCGTTCTGGGCGAGGTTGAGGCGGGCACCTAGTTCAAGTTCGTAGTCTGGGCGGGCAGCGATGGTCTTCTCAAAGGCCCCCGCTGCTCCAGAAGGTTGGCCGAGTTCCTGGTAGAGTTGGCCTGCGATGTAGTGGAAGCGTGCACGCTCATTGCGAGAGTCCGCCACTTCGGCGGCTTCTTCGAGGAAGGGGATGGCTTCTTCCAGCCGCTCTTGCTCCACGTAGAGGAATGCCTGGACGGCCATGGCCTTGCGGCGTACGTCAGGGAAAGTTCCCCGGTTAGCACGCATATCTTCAAGGATGAGCTGGGCCTGGTCGAAGTTGTCACGTTTAATGAGGGCCCAGGCAAGCCAGAGGCGACCTTCCTGAAATGCAGGACGGTGCTTCACGAGATAGCTGTCGGGCTTTTTACCGTAAGCTTCCCCCGTTCCACCAAGATTACTGGATTGGTTGAAGATAGAAATCATGCCGATCGGGCCGAGGTCTTCTTCCAGGGTTTCTTCTGGCTCGTTTTCCAGCCCCGTAACGGCAGAAGTATCAACCTTGCGGGAAACGGGTGCTAGCTTGATGCCTTTTTTACGAGCCCGGATGCGTTCTTTTCGTCTTTTTTCAGCGGCCTTTTTCCGCTCTTTTGCGGCCTTTTTCCGCTCCTTGCTTAGTCTGTCGCGCTCTTTTTGAGCCTCTTTTCGGGCGCGAAGGCGATCCTTTCTTTCTTGAGTGGGGTTGGATTCAACTTTGCGACGACTTACAAAAGCATCTTCTGGCTCCTCTTCTGTGCTTTTAGCTCCTTTCCTTTTTTTACTCTTTTTTCGTTCGGGGCGGGGACGGAACTCCGTCGTCATAAAGCGTAGGGTCTTCTCGGCACTTTCGTAGTCTTGCTTAATAAGCTGGGCCTGGCCGATAAGCAGGTAGCTGTCATCTACCCAGTTACTGTAAGGGTGTTTCTTTACTACAATAGCGACTTTTTCGATGGCAATGTCGAGCTGTTCCACCACCGTACTGGTGTTGTCTAGCTCCAGGAAGGGAAACATGTCCAGCCGTTGGGTGTAGTTGTCAACGTGCTGCTCGTCGATGCCAAGCAAGGTCTCCGTCATGATCTCACTAGCGTTGAAATAGCCATTGTAGTGAGAATTCATGTTGTGCCAGAGCTTACCAATGGCACTTTGGTCATCACGTTTTTTCGTGGAGGCACAACTGGACACGACAATCTGGAACGCCAGTAAAATAAAGAGGATGCGGGATAGCTTATTCAAAACAGGATAGCTTTTATGCTGCGCTTTTCCGACGGGGAAAATAGCCGGAGAAGGAAGTTGTTAAGACGGAGAGCGGAAGGAGCGGTTATCTTTGCCGCAGCTCCAGAGCTTGTTAGAAATTCTTCAACATGCTCTAAAGGGCTACAAAGGTAAACATCACCACACTTCCGCACCTGTTCTTCAACGATGAGGACGCGCGGCAAAGTGTAGGCTTAACGTATAAATTAACCACTTTCGCCTATGTCGGAAATTGAGGAAAAAACCAGCCGCTGGAAAAGGTTTCGTGCCAAAAGCAAAGACGAGTACCAACTCGTAATTCGTGATGTGAAGAGCTACCGGGAGGTAAGCACCTACAACCTAACACCGTTAAACATTTATGTAGCAGTTTCAGCTGCTATTTTTCTCATTGCTATTGCCGTATTCTTCCTTATAGCCTACACGCCTTTGCGTCAGTATATCCCGGGTTACGGAGACATCGTTCAAAGGCGTGAAATGAACGAAATGGAGCGCCTGATTGAAGAGATGAGTGATCAACTTGATGCCCAAGCCCTCTACATAAAAAACCTAACCCATAATATTTACGGAGAAGTGGTAACGAGTGACGAACTTGAGGAAGCGAGTTCTTCCTCGGACAGTGTTAGCGCCGAACCCGTTCCGCTTTCCGAATCTGAAATCAGACTGCGCCGGGAAATGTCCCTGGCCCGTGTAGGTGATGCCAGCCGGACTGGTGGAGTTGCTGGGGGTATTCCCAGCCCCGGAAGTAGCGAAATTCCCCTCGCTCAGATATTTCTTGTCACGCCCGTCAACGGCGAAATCAGTGCTGGCTATAACCCTTCCGAAAATCACTTTGGTGTTGATATTCTCGCGCCTCAGAACACACCCATAAAAGCAGTCCGTGATGGCGTGGTGTTCATAAGTGAGTTCACCAGCTCTAATGGAAACGTAATTGGGGTCCAGCACGATAATAACCTGATGACCTTTTACAAGCACAACTCTCAACTCCTTAAAAAAGTCGGAGAGCAGGTACAGGCCGGCGAAGCAGTTGCCATTATCGGCAATACCGGTCGCTTGTCTTCAGGGCCGCATTTGCACTTCGAGCTTTGGCATAAGGGAGCTGTAGTAGACCCTACGGAATACCTGCGGTTTTAGATTGATAGATTTATAGTGTGATAGATTTATAGGCTGCCGCAAGTAGCACTCATTTCGCTTCGCTCATTCGTCTCAGGTGAGCAAGCGTAGCGCAGTGAATGGTACTTGCGGTAGCTCTATCAATCTACCCACTATCACATCTATCAATCTAAAGCGGCAGCTCTATCAATCTAAACTCCTTTCCTACCTCTTCAATACAAGCCCCAACATCCCGGTATTCCCGGCCGGCGGCTTCGGCATAGGCGGACCCGTCGTAGCGGAAGTTTGCCTGGACGTTCTGATGACTCTCCCGGGTGATCATTGGTTTACTACCGGAGATTTTAGCCCGCACCAGCTCTATTGGCCATAGGAGAGCGGACTGCCAGGACGGTACGCGTGTGGTTGGCGGTTTGGCGGAAATACTCATAGCAATGCGGGCCAGTGCTTCTTTCCAGGTCCAGTTGACCGCATTGAGCAGAAAACGATCTCCGTCAGAATCGCGGTCCAGGACGAAAAGAACGGCATCGACAACATCCCGAATATCTACGAAGCCGGTGGTTCCCGTGGGATAAACTCCGCGTTCTTTGGCCGCCATCCGCCACAGGCGGGGCGCCTGCTCGTGCTCCCAGTCTCCTGCACCGAGCATGTGCGTAGGGTAGAGGACTGAAACTTCAAGACCTTCCGCCTGCCCGCGCCAGACTTCGCGCTCGGCGGCGAACTTACTCTCGGCGTAGCTGGTATTGGGGCGCTCCTCCGGCCAGCGCTCCGCGAGGGTAACGACTGGCCCTCCGTCGCGACGGTTCAGGACGGCCACCGAGCTGAGGTGAATTAACCGCCGTACTCCTGCCTCGAGGGCCATGTTCACCAGGTTGGCCGTGCCTTCTCCGTTGACCAAAAGTAAACGCTCGCGGTCCGTAGTCTGAAAGGAAACAAAGGCTGCGGCGTGGATGATAACTTCGACACCGTCACAGGCATCGAGCAAGCTGTTCGGATCATTAAGGTCTCCGGTAACCATCTCAATGTTTGGGCCAATAAGTTTCAAGGCGGAGGTGTCGGATGATTCCCGGACGAGGGCGCGAAAAGGGACGTTGCGGCTGGTGAGCGCGCGAGCAATCCGCCGTCCTAAGTAACCCGTCGCGCCGGTTAGAAGTACCATGTAAGTTCTTATTGCTAAGGGTGGAAAAGTGCACCGTTGACGGTCTGCCTTTCGGCTCCGGTGGCGGAAACGAGTGCGTTGGAAATACCTTCAGTCCGGAAGAGGGCCGCAAGGGCGATCAATGCGGCTTCTTTGAAGTCCGTCGTATCAGTATTTCCAACAATGAACTCGAAGGAGGGTTGTGCTTCGTCCTGATTGGCGCGCAGCTGTTCTACCAGGTAGGTATTGTGGCTTCCGCCGCCAGTGAGTAGGATTTTTAGAGGCTCGTCCTGGCTTTCTAAACCTTTCCTTGCACCTGCGGCCTCGCCCACATAGGCCAGATCGTACGCAATCTTCTTCGCCAGCCAGCGCGTGAAAGTGTGCAGTAAGTCTTCGGCGGGTATTGATTTATCGTCCAGTAGCGGCCAGAGTTGCTCTCGTACCCAGGCATTGTCCAGCGATTTTGGATAAGGCAACTGGTGGTAGGGGAGTGCGGCAATTGTTTGCGCGATCGCAGGTGCAGGGGAGCCTTTTCGGGCCAAGGCTCCTCCGGCATCGTAAGTTGCGCCCGTCCGGGCGGCCAGCCGGTCTAAGACCTGACAGCATCCGCTAATGTCTCCGGCAATGTAGTTGCCGGAACCATTCTGCAGGCTAAGGTTTGCGATGCCACCGAGGTTGAGAAAACCGTCGTATTCAGGGAAAAGGTATTTGTCTGCGAGGGGGGCTAAGGGCGCGCCCTGTCCCCCAGCGGCCACGTCGGAACCGCGCAGTTCCGTCACCACCGGGAGCCCGAGCCGTAGGGCAACTGCGGCACCGTCCCCGATTTGGGTCGTGAACTTCTGCTGCGGGTCATGAAAAATGGTGTGCCCGTGGCTCCCCACCAGGGAGACCGGAAAGTCTGGGTGTTTGTCCAGAAAAGCCCGCGCCCGTTGGCCGATCCAATGGCCCAGATCAGCGTGTAATCGCCACAGCTCTCGCCCGGGCAGGTGAGGGGCAGACCGCAGGCGTGCCTTCCACATTGGCGGAAAAGGGTCGGTCTCGGCCGCCATGATCTCCCACGCGGAGACTTTAATTTCTCCTTCCTTGTCTAGTTGGAAGCGGCATACGGCCAGGTCCAGCCCGTCTAACGAACTGCCCGACATCATACCCAGTACGAAGTGCTCCTTAGTGGTTGAGTTCATAATTGTTCATCCGTTTAACTTGCCATTACATAAATGATCG
>CAYPIM010000279.1:0-4268 GCA_964410795.1 uncultured Lewinella sp.
TTGTCGCCCAGCAACTGAACGGAAATCAACGCGAAGGGGTTACCATGAAGCTCCTGCCCCATTGATGATCACGCTCATGCCAGCCATTAAAAAATACTATCTCCATAAAGACAATCCGTCAAAGCTTCACTTTGAAATCTTTGACGCTGCTCCTTATCTCGAAGATAATAGCCCTGCCTTTAAGGCCCACGCACACTCTTTCTATCAGCTGATTTGGTTTAAGGAAGCTGGCCAGCATTATGTCGACTATGAGGTCATCCCCCACCCTGCTAATTCAGTATTTTTCCTCAGCCCTAACCAGGTGCATTACTTTTGTCGCCAATCGCCTAATAGCGGCCAGCTCATTCATTTTGACGAGATCTTCCTGCACGTAGAAGGCAGAGAAGTGGAAGAATGGATCAACTACAAACTTTTCAACGGCTTCGGTGCGCCCTTCGTTTGCTTGTCGGATGATGACGTAAAAGACTTTCTTTTCCTAATTGATTTGCTTCAAAAAGAAACCAAAACACGGGCGTACAACTACCGCAAGCAAATCTTCCATCTCTTTCAGGGCGTATTATTGAAAATTGAAAGGCTAAAGCATGGCCGGGAAGGAATTCGCCATAAGGAGGATCCCAATTTTAAAGTAGCGCTGGAATTCAAACGCCTGATCGGCCGAGAAATTGAAAATTTCCTGACGGTGGAAGACGCTTGTAAAGCACTGGGAATTAGCAGGCAGACACTCAATAAGATCACCAAACAATACCTAGACCAATCACCGCTTCAGGTTATTCACGAGCGCAAAATTCTGGAAGCTAAGCGACTGCTTTCCAATCTGAGGCTATCCATAAAAGAAATAGCATTTCGGTTGGGTTTTGATCAACCAACCTACTTCACCAAGTATTTTAAGAAACATACCGGCTTGACTCCCAGAGCATTTATAAAGCAATTACCATAAACTCCATTTTTACCTTCTAAACGACCAGATTTACCATTTCTAGCCTGTTTACCCCCTGACCTTTGTAGTATCAATCGATTTGAACCCCGGAAAGCTTCCTTTTCGGGCAACTAATTAAATTAATCTACCATGTCTACCACTAAAACAGGTGCATTTCTCGAAATCACACTCAACGTCGCTAATGAAAACCGTGCCAATGCCGGAGGCGTCTACGCAAAGTACAAGCAGCCTTTCCTGGACCAGATCACGGGCGCCCAGTCTAAGGAACTCCTCCTTCGTGAAGACGACGTTCAGGTGCTCCACGGGTTTGCTACTGAAGCTGACGCCACGGCTTACCTCGCTACCGAACTCTTCCAACAAGACGTTGTCCGGGAGCTTAAGCCCTACCTGGCGGCGAATCCTGAAGTGCGCATCTACGCTGTATACGGCAACTAAACAACACTTAGAACAACATCAACTTTATTGGTTGGTCAAACTCACCCCGCCACTTAGTTGAGTGGCGGGGTTTTTATGTCGGCGCGGACGCAGGTGCAGGGTAAGTTGAAGGGCAGAAGGACATCCCCCCGAAAGATTATATCTCTTGCCCCTATTGTGTTTCCTTTACTCCCCTACTCTGCTGCACGGATGATTTTTACCGTGAGGGTTTGGTCTTTTTGTACTTGGCCGTCCGCTCGTCCTTGATGGTTCCTTCCCAGTTCATTCCGAAGCCGAAATCATAGGTGTTTCCGGAGGCGTCTTTATGCGGTGTCATGTCCAAAGGTACATCTTCAAATTGCTGCTCTACGGTTGCCATATTCGCCGGCATTTGCAGCGGTAATAGCCCGGAAGGCGTAGCCTTGCCCGCAAGCATATCCAACACGGCCTGTCGCTGCACGCCGAAGTCGATGAGCAGGCCATCCACTTCTTGCTCAAACTCAGCAACCACCGTAGGGTTGCTAAGACTCAGCACAACAATTACGGGCTTCTCCCCCATTTCTCGCACGGTCTTCAGCACCAGTTCCAAGTCAGATTTGTTGCTGATCTGAGCCAGTTTATTTTTGTACGTTCTGTTCAGCACATCATGCTTGCGCGAATCTCCGGCCAAAGACGGGTCTCTAGCTTCGGCCGCCCGGTACGCATCGTACTGAAGACTGATAGGTAGGAAACCGTTATCTCCTGACTCGGCCAACTCCGCGCTATAACCAGCCGTGCGGCCGTTCTGCGGATCGGTGATGAAAACAATGGCGACTTCTGCGTCAGCAGCGCCTACCGGGCTGAAATAGCGGGAAAGCAGGGCTGAATCAACCGGTGCTGCCCAACCACCTGGTGTGCCCGGACCAAAGAACCCGGTGGTGGGCGGGTTGTACCGCTGCGGCACATACACCTTAGAAGATTCCTTAAGCGGGAGTACGTTGCTTTCGTTCTTCAGCAGCACGAGTGAACGCAGTTGTGCTGCGTAGCCAGCTTCCATGAATTCCGGCTTACCTACGGTTGCTTCTGTATTCGCTACGTCGAGGTAAGGATTTTCGAAAAGGCCAACGTTCAGTATGTTTTTCAAGAGGCGCACGGCAGACTTATTCATCCGCGCACGCATGGCTTCTTCGCCCATGTCCTTCACGCCCATTTTGTAGGCTTCGATCACCGGACCAGAAGCATTATTGCCGCCAAACTGGTCGCAACCAGCCATTAGCACACGGTAGTGGCGTTCGGCTTCCGTCAGGCCTTCCACTCCCCAGGGCGTGGCACCAAAATCGGCCATACCGCCGTCTTCGCGGGTAACTCCCCAATCGGTACAGATCACTCCGTCGTAACCGTACTTTCCACGCAGCATATCATTGATGAAGTAGGAACTGAAGGCATTGCCCACATTTTCCCCACTAGGGTTCAGCCCGGTTGAAACCGTGTAGTAAGGCATTACTGCCGATGCGGAACCTGTGCCTCCGTTAAGCTTAAAGGCTCCTTCAACGAAGGGTTTCAGGTGGTCCGCAAGGTTATTACCAGGGAAGACGGCAAACTTTCCGAAACCGTAGTGGGCGTCGCGTCCCGCCTCACCGGTGCCGCCGCCGGGCCAGTGTTTTACCATGGCGTTGACGCTCTCGTTGCCCCAGCCATTCGCATCTTTTGTGGTCTGGAAACCATCGACGTAAGCACGGGCCATATCTGTAGCCAGGGTTGGATCCGGACCAAAGGTTCCGTTGAAGCGGTACCAGCGCGGGTCTGTAGCCAAGTCTACCTGAGGAGAAAGCGCAGTGGCAATGCCAAGCGCCCGGTACTCGCTGGAAGCAATTTCTCCGAACTCCAGCATCAGGCCTGGATCAAAGCTGGCCGTTATTCCCAGTGCATTGGGCCAGCGGGATATATCTCCGCCAGCACCAATGTTGAATTCGTCGTTGTTTTCTGCCTGATGGCGTGGGTCAGTACTGTTGTTGGCAGGTATACCCAGGCCAATGCCTTCTACCAGTGCCTGCGCATTGTTGTTCCAGCGCGCAGCCACTGCGGGACTTTCTACACTGACGTACAGCACGTGGCGGAGATTGTCTTCCGTCAGAAACTTGACCTGTTGGTCCGTTAACTCATGTGCTTCCTTTCCACTTTCGGCGTAGGGTTTTCCGCCGTAAGTAGCGCCGCGAAATCCACCGCCAGGAATACGCTGGTGATTGCTGTAAAGCATTAGTCCGGCAATCTGATCTATACTCATACGACTAGCCAGATCGGTAGCGCGCGCTTCGGCGCTAAGGCGCCAGTCTTCGTAGGGGTCGAGTGTTCCGTTCTGGTTCAGGTCTTTGAACGCTTTGCGTTCAACGGTCAGGATTTTGACGCCAGACTCGGGTGAATAGCCAAGTTCGGCTCCCCCATCGTTAGAGACTAAGTTGAAATCTGGACCTTTTGTTTCGTTGAACTCCGGTCCGCCACAGGCGGAAAATAGCACGCCTAAGGCCGCAAAGCAAATAAGCTTGAAAGAAGAAGGAATGTACATATGATTGTATGGTAAGTTTGAGTAATAAAATGTGGGCAATTGCAAGCGCATTGCATAGCCACGAAAGCGGTGCCTCCCCTACCCGCTTAGGGATAATAAAGAAGGTTGAACCACACTACTGGGCATTTTGGCTCCCTTTCGCTGCGCGGCTGCCTGAGGCGGTCCGTCAAGCCTTAGGCGAGACCTGTGGGAGAGGCAGAAAAACAAATTTCGAAGAAGCCGCGAAGTGAAATGTTCCGTAGTGTCAGGTTGAATACTTTGTCACCCCACACCCTACGCTTGAGGATAGCAGCAACAGAAGCAACAGCGTGCAGTAATCAACTCTAGCAATTGCAAGGCAAATATAGGCGCTATTGTCTCTTTGTGCAACAATAG
>CAYPIM010000279.1:4368-6470 GCA_964410795.1 uncultured Lewinella sp.
CCCGTTATTATGCCCCAAGACTTGCGCACCACTTCTTTTCTTCCTCATCTGGGTTTTGACAGTGTCATCTTCGGGTTTTCCGGGGAGTCTTTGAAGATTCTTGTCCTTGAGTATCATAATACGGGCTGGTTTGCCTTGCCCGGCGGCTTCATTAGAAAGGACCAGGACCTGGACACCGCCGTAAGGCAGGGCGTGAAGGAACGTACGGGCCTCGATCAGCTTCACCTCGAACAATTCCATACTTTTGGCAGCATGCAGCGCTCTAAGCCAGACGTTATGCGAAGGATCCTTAAAGAAAACAACCTTATTCCGGAAGAGGTACCCTGGTTACTGGAGCGTTTTGTTTCGGTGGGCTATTACTGCCTGATCGATTACCAGAAGGTTACCCCTACGCCCGACGAGCTGTCGGACTCCCTCAAATGGTATTCACTTACGGAGCTGCCCCCTCTCCTCTTCGACCACGAAGAGATCGTAGAAAAAGCACTGCAGACCCTGCGTCGGAACCTTGATACTATTTTGGTTGGGGTAAATATGCTGCCCGAACGGTTCACCATCAAGGAACTGCAAAAAGTCCACGAAGCCATCCTTGGTGAATCCCTGAACCGGAGCAGTTTTCAGCGACGGATGCTGGCTTCAGGACTACTAATACGCTACGAAAAGCACTACAGCGGAGGCTCACACAGAGCGCCCTATCTGTACAGCTTTATCGATAAAAACACTGAACGGGGATAAATCCGTCCGCCAAAAGATCATCGCATGAACAAAAGCGCTTTTACCACCTTACTTTTCACCCTACTTTGCACCTGCGTCAGCGCCCAAAAAGTGGTGATCCGTGGAACCTTACAGGAGGATGCTCCAACCATTAGTAAGCACATCTACGGCCACTTTGCCGAGCACCTTGGCCGGTGCATTTACGATGGTTTCTACGTTGGGGAAGACAGTGACATCCCCAATAAAGCGGGCGTACGCCTGGACGTTGTCGAAGCCCTTAAAGACCTGCAAATTCCGAACCTGCGCTGGCCGGGAGGCTGCTTTGCCGACACCTATCACTGGCAGGACGGCATCGGGCCCCGGGAAGACCGGCCAACAATTGTGAACCAATGGTGGGGCGGCACTACGGAAGACAACAGCTTCGGCACCCACGATTTTCTGAACCTCTGCGAGCTGCTGGAAACGGAGCCGTACCTCTCCGCCAATGTGGGCAGCGGCACCGTTCGGGAAGCGAAGGAATGGGTGCAGTACACGACCCACAACGGCAGGAGCCCAATGGCGGATTTGCGCCGGAAAAATGGCCGAGAGGCGCCCTGGAAAGTGCCTTACTGGGGCGTTGGCAACGAAGCCTGGGGTTGCGGTGGCAATATGACCGCCGAGTATTACGCCAACATTTACCGGCAATTTGCGACCTACCTCCGCGACTGGAACCTGGAGGACAATACACCGGTGGTGCGCATCGCCTCCGGCGCTTCCGGAGACGACTACCACTGGACGGAAACACTGATGAAAAACATCAAGCCGGACCTGGTGGAAGCCCTCGCGCTGCACCACTATGCCGTCACCGACTGGTCCGCCAAGGGCGCCTCTGTGAATTACGATGAAGCCCAGTACTTCGGCTCCCTGCGGGAAGCACTGAAGATGGAAGAATTCGTGACGAAGCACGTAGCAATCATGGACAAATACGACCCGGACAACACCATTGCCCTGTTCGTTGACGAGTGGGGAGGCTGGTACGACACCGAGCCCGCCCTGCGGGCCGGGGTCCTCTACCAACAGAGCACCATGCGCGATGCCATGATTGCCGGAACGACGCTCAATATTTTTAACAACCACGCCGACCGGGTGAAAATGGCGAACCTGGCCCAGGCGGTCAATGTGTTGCAATCCGTCATCCTTACGAAGGAGAATCTGATGCTGCTGACGCCGACTTATCACGTAATGAAAATGTACGCCGTTCACCACGAGGCCACCCTCCTGCCGCTCAGCTTCACCTCTCCCGTTTACCAGTTTGAGGGGCAGGAACTACCCGCTATTTCCGCTTCCGCTTCTTACGATGCTTCCGGAAAAATACACGTCTCTTTGGTGAACATTGACGCCAGCAAAGCCCA
>CAYPIM010000280.1:0-6454 GCA_964410795.1 uncultured Lewinella sp.
ACAACATAACTAAGCCCCAAACATCCAGCCAGGCCTACCAAAGAGACCACCGTCTCCATCACCGTCCAGCTGCGAAGTGTCTGTGGAACGGTGAGGCCGAAGTACTCCTTGAAGAGCCAGAAACCGGTATCGTTGACGTGGCTACAGGTTAAGCTGCCCGCTCCGGTGGCGAGCACCAATAGCTCCGGTGAAGTGTCTGGATACTGAGTGAGGAGGGGTAA
This sequence comes from uncultured Lewinella sp., assembly GCA_964410795.1. Lineage (GTDB taxonomy): Bacteria > Bacteroidota > Bacteroidia > Chitinophagales > Saprospiraceae > Neolewinella. The sequence continues at coordinate 222 of CAYPIM010000280.1, forward strand.
AGCAATGCCCGCAGCTGTGATGGCCGCTACGGTTGCAGAACCTAGAGTAACGCGCAGTGCGGCTGCGATCAGCCAGGCAATGAAGATCGGGCTAGCGTTGAAACCCTTAAGTGCTTCGACTATGTAATCACTCGTTCCACTATCTACTAGTACTTGCTTGAAGGCTCCGCCGGCAGCAATGATGAGGAGGACGGCCGCCATGGGAGCGAGTTGTTTACCAACCCGAGACATCAGCTTCGGAACTGGCGTATCGGATTGCCAGCCGAGGACGAACATCGCCACCAGGACCCCGATCAATAACGCGATGGTTGCATCAGTCAATAGCCCAGACTGAACGAGCTCCGTAAAGAAACCTTGGCTTACGGCTTCCGACGCAACCTCTACTTCCTCTGCTCCGCCAACCAAACCTTGCACCAGCGTCCCCGCCGCCAAAAGTAAAACGGGCAGCAATGCGCAGAAGACTGCTGCACCAAATCCGGGAAGCTTTTCTGGAAGGTCAGTCTCCTTAAAAGTGAGTGCACCCTTTGTGTGCGGCATGTTTTTCATGGTCCTTGCCAATAGCGGCCCCGCAAGAATAACCGAGGGGATACCCAGAATGATACCGTAAAGCAGCACTTTGCCGACGTCCGCCCCGTACGTATTGGAAATGAGCATGGGTGCCGGATGGGGCGGTAGAAAGCCGTGGGTAACCGACAAAGAGACCACCGTTGCGACCGCCACCATCGCAAGTGGAAGTTTGGCCTTCTCCGCCGCACTGATGATGATCGGGGCCATCATAACGAAGGCCACGGTATAGAATAGCGGTATTCCGATCAGGAAACCCACCAGGCAAAGCCCCCAGAGGATCGACATCCCCTCACGGCCCGCTACCAATTTATCCGTAATAACTTTAGCCGCGCCGGTTTCCGCTACAACCCCGCCCAAGACGGCGCCTAAGCCAAGAATGATTGCTAAGCCACCCAAGGTGCCCCCAACACCATTCCCGATCGCGGTCATCGTCCCCGCAGGCCCCATTCCGAGGGCAAGTCCCGCGCCGATCGCTACCAATACAAGGGCAATAAACGGGTGCCACTTGAGGCCGATGATGAGGGCAAGAAGGGCCAGAACGGCGAGTAGCGTAATTAGAATTGGCATAACGGACTTTTACGAAGAGAAGGGGTGTTAAAGAGAACACGTTTTCTTTAATTCCAGTCCCTAAAAGGCCGCAAAGTAAGGATTCTAAAGTTTTGAACCACTATTCAAAAAACACTGTCGTTTGATTAGTATCAGGACCGGTGAGTGTGAGGTTGCTCGGTAGTGCACTAGTGGTTAGGTATTCGGAAAGGTCGAAATCGTAGGTTTCTGTAAAATAGGCCAAACAAGCTACACCACCTTCAACACCATCATCGAAGATCAGCCGGGCAGTGGTTTGGGTAGGAATACTCTCGTCAACGCCTCCACGGGAGCGCAGCGCCATTGACCAGCCATCGGTGCTGCACCCTGAGGACCCGATAGAGACACTTAAGCAGGTCCCCTCGGTGGAAACCTCAATCAGATCGTAGAAGTCGCTTGGTGGAGCGTCAGTTTGGTCGGTTAGTAAGATGGGCGTTCCACAATTATTAGCTACCAGGGGCATGATATCGTCATCGTCTTGGCAAGCGGTAAAAAGGAAAACTACGAAGAATAGCAGGGCAATTGATTTCATAATTGGAGGTTTGGTTTGCCAAAATAGACGGCTAAAACAATAACTTCGTTGGCTAAAACCAAAACCTTTAACCTTTTAGTACCACATCCAGTATACTTGGAAAACTGAGCACGGCATCGCCCCATTTATCCTTGATCGCCTTTTGGTGATCCAGGGCAAATTTCTCCTGGTAAATATCAAATACCATACGGGATTTGAAGGTCATGAGCAGTGCATAGGTAGGTCCGTCAGTATCATCGATACCAAGCAGGCGCGTCAGGTGGTAATTCTCTATTGTACCGGATTCCATCACGGCGGGTAGGTAAGCACGTTCCATCCAGCTGAGCCACGCAGCATGTTGGCGAGCTTCCACTTTTGAGGTTACGTTGTAAATGAGCATGGAGTAAAGGATTAAGGGGAAAATTAGCAAAGGTACGGCCCTTATTTCTACCCTTTTCCATCTTTACCTCTCATCAGCTGTATCCTGGCAATACATCAAATTGTAGCTTGATGATGGGCTTAGTGCCCTGAAAGGGTACGTTGTTTTGCGACGGGTTGCTCGAAGCCGAAGGCTGAGATTAGCCCGTCGCGAATTATGCTGATCATGTGATTGTCCTGCCTCCATCAATCGATCACCACAAAACACTGGCTGACCGGTTTGCTTCCCGCAACGGAAACACGTGCGTAATAGGTGCCGGCCGGGTAATGGGAAACATCGAACTCAACATCACCAATAATGGCTTCTACCTGGCGGCGGGCCATCAGTTGACCGTCCATAGATTGGATGGCTACTTCGACGGATTTGCCGAAATTGTCTTCATCCATCTTCAGCTTTAAGACTTCCGCCGTCGGATTGGGGTAGATTGCGAAGCAATCTTTAGGGACAACTTTATCTTCAGCGGGCGTAATCTTGAATTCCTTCTGTTCGTCGTCAGTGTCCGAATCAGGGTTGGGCACCACCTTTCCGGTAATGTAGAGGAAGGTTTGAAGCGGCTTGGTGTTTGCGGTTACCGTTACCTTCTGGTTCCGCATTCCTTTTTTGTTCTTTGTATTGAACTGTACGGTGATGGAAGCGGTTTCTCCCGGAGCAATCGGTGCGACAGGCTTTGCGGGTACTGTACAGCCGCAACTGCCCCTTGCGTCGACGATGACCAGGGGCTCAGTGCCAGTATTAGTGAAGGTGAAGACGTGGGTTACAATCTCGCCTTCGGTGACGGTGTCAAAATCGAAGGATTGAGCTTCAAAAGATATCTCGGCCGGGGGAATATCCGCTAGCGTTACCTCTGCCGGATCACCGAACTCCGGCGGCGCCAGGTAGGTAACTTTTGATTGCTCCTGAGCACTTAGCGTAGGCAGAAAAAGGATGAAAAGAAGGGGGAGGAGTAAAGTCAGTGGTTTCATAATCAGGTGTTTGGTGGATCATATAACGTAGATGCGGAAATAAAATTATTGGTTGGGTGGCTACACAACGCTTTAGTCTGCCACTGGTGTTGGCAACGAATTGTAGTGGGTTGAGCGCTTGTAGCGCTATTTGCTTAGCACTCAGATCGCGCTACAAGCGCTCACACCAATCGAAAAGTGTATTTGTTCCACACCCACCACTCTAACTTGTGGTAGCTCTAAAGTGAATAGCTATGAATTTAAACAGCGTCTACTGATGCAGCGAAGCCTTTACTCCCGAATAATACTGGCTCCTAATGCATTCAGGCGCTGATCAATCCGTTGGTAGCCCCGGTCGATCTGGTGAATATTGTCGATTCGGCTGGTGCCTTCGGCAGACATGGCTGCAATCAGTAGGGAAACACCGGCGCGAATATCAGGGGAACTCATAGAAATGCCGCGCAGCGGCGCCCGCTTATCGAGGCCAATGACCGTAGCGCGGTGTGGGTCACAGAGGATGATCTGGGCGCCCATATCGATGAGCTTGTCGACGAAGAAGAGCCGACTCTCGAACATCTTCTGATGGATGAGCACGGAGCCGCGTGCCTGGATGGCCGTGACGAGGGCGATGCTCATTAGGTCGGGCGTAAAGCCCGGCCAGGGCGCATCGTAGAGGGTCATTAACCCACCTTCGATGAAGGAACCTATTTCGTAATGGTCCTGGGCGGGGATGTGGATGTCGTCGCCCACGAAGTTCATCTTGATGCCAAGGCGCTGGAAGGTGCCGGGGATGAGCCCGAGTTGGTCCAGTCGAACATCTTTGATTGTCAGGTCGGAACCCGTCATGGCCGCCATACCAATGAAGGAACCAATCTCGATCATGTCGGGGAGCATCCGGTGCTCGGTGCCACCGAGCGTCTCAACGCCTTGAATCTTCAATAGGTTAGAACCTATGCCTTCGATCTTTGCGCCCATCCGGACGAGCATCTTGCAGAGCTGTTGCAGGTACGGCTCACAGGCGGCGTTGTAAATCGTTGTTTCTCCTTTCGCCAGCGCAGCGGCCATCACGACGTTGGCCGTACCGGTCACACTGATCTCCTCCATATGAAGGTATGTACCCACGAGGCCGTCGGTGTTGAAAGTATAGATGTGGCGGTTGGCGTCGTACTTAAAGTCAGCACCCATCGCCTGAAGGCCTAGCAGGTGAGTGTCCAGCCGGCGGCGGCCGATCTTGTCGCCGCCTGGTTTCGGCAGGCTGGCCTGGCCGTAGCGGCCAAGAAGCGGAGCGATGAGCATTACAGAGCCGCGGATCTTCTGGGCATCGCGGACGTAATCTTCGCTCAGCACGTAGTCGATGTCGATGGTCTTCGCCGTTACGCGGACGCTCTCGCGGGTGAGACGTTCTACTTTGGCGCCGAGCCCTTTTACCAGGTCGAGCAGCTTGTTGATGTCGAGGATGTCGGGTAGGTTCTCAATCAGTACCGGCTCTTCGGTGAGTAGGGTAGCAGAGATGATTTGAAGGGCTTCATTCTTAGCGCCCTGGGGGATGATTTCGCCGGAGAGCTTATGGCCTCCTTCTACGATAAAGGTTCCGTTGTCGGTCATGGGGGCGAAGGTAGCTTTCGATTGGCGATTTTTGATTTGAGTGAGCATTTTTTCTCGTTTTGTTTAAGGTAAAGGTGGGGTGAGTAGGTACTTGGTTTCCGGGTGAACTAGTATTCGCCCTGGTTCGACTAGAATTTAAACCAATTCATTGTCGAAAGTGGGCGGGGCCGCAGGTGCAGGGGAAGGCTTTAGGAGAAGAGGTCTTAACAGTGTTGGTCATAGAGAATAATGATTACTCCGAAGTACTCTTTAATGGTGATCTCCAATAAGTCCCGTTTGAAGGTCAGCGTATCGTGTTTCTGGCTGATCAGTTGTGGAATATCCCATTCCATTTGATTAGGTTCTTGTTGATCCAGGCCGAACCATTCTGTGGCTAATAGGTACCCTGTTGCCAAAGTAGCATTCGGAATTACTATTGTGCCGCCACCACCAGCTTTGTCCCAATAAGAATTTTCGGTAATTGAATTGCGGTACAGTACACTGAGTTCTTCGTTCTCTGATCCTTCCGGAAAGCGAAGGAAATGCAGGGTGTCTATGACGGTAAAACCAGACCCGGCACGTCGCCCTTTTGCGGTTCTGATAAAGTCCGCCGGATTGTAATTACTGATATAGCCATTGAAGGCATATCCTTCCAGCTCACCATAACGAACGCTGATGAATTGTCCTGACATATCCCATCCAGGAAGCACAGCTCCGTCTACTTCCCGCTCGGGAATGACGTTGATGCTCAGGTCTTCTCCCCAGCCACCGGTCAGCTGTACCGCCGCACCGTAAGGTAGGGTAGCTAGTTTTTTGCCCTTGAGGTTACCTTCTGCCCGTAAGACCAGGCCTGATTTTGCCCAGACATATTTATCACTGGAGGTGGCATTGTTCTGGCCGGTCAGTTTAAGGGAGCAGAGGAGTAATAGAAAAAGAAAGCGCATTTGGTACAATTTATTTGTACCAAAAGTGATGCAGATAGAAGTGCTTTAGATAGGTCAACAAGAATTCGCGAACAGCAAATGAGAATTCGTATATTTTGGTCTTGGCTTAGTGTGTTCAATAATGATCCGCTATGATTTTACATGGCCTTTGTCTTAGAAGCCTTAAGTTCCGTTGTAACGACCTGCATTTGGGGCGTGTATGGGTTTGATGCTACACTTACCAAATTATTGATAGCACTCAACCCATCTAGTTAGCGATGGGCTGACCTCAGCCTTCGGCTATCGCTCAACCTAAGGTGTTCCGTTTTATGGTAATAGCAAGGCACAATTTTTGACCGCCCCCAGCTATGATTTGCTCCCCTCTCCGCTGGACCTCGTAGGGAGCGCGAAGCAGGTCCTGTAGAAGCCGCGCAGCGAAAGGGGCCGGGGGTGAGGTTACGAGCGGAGCGAGCAAAACCGTTCCGAAATCGTTGCAGCAATACCCCTCAAACGGAACACCCTATCGTTTAGCCCCTCGCTCGTAAGGGAGCTTGAAACTAAACCAGTTCCTTCCCAAAAACCGTAGCGGACCATTGTGTAATCTATCGTAGATTTAACCAGAATGACAGGTTGATACGCTGTGCGCTACGGTATACACACATCTTTACATTCTAAAATTTACC
>CAYPIM010000281.1:0-6452 GCA_964410795.1 uncultured Lewinella sp.
GGGAAATAACCCAGCCGCTGAAGCAGGCTTTTCGGGAAGTTTACATCCTGACCGCTGCGGAAGAAAACACGGGAACCTACAGTAACCGTATGGCAGCCCATATTTTGAAGCAACATCAGTTTGCTAACCTGGCCCGTGGTCGTGGCTGGGCCTACTCGCTTATTGGTGCCTACGATCACGGGATGTCTTCTCAGGCTTGCCACCAGACACTGACGGAACTTGGCATCCGAGCCGAATACATCATCCTGGAAATGAACGATGGAGAACGCTTTAACGCGACGGGCATTTGGGATTACGTAGCCACCGATCAGGTTCGTTTTCTAGACCTTAACCGTCATCGGGAGAACATTCCACTTACGGAGGTGCCTCCGGTGCTGCTGTCCGAAATACTGCGCGATACGGACCTCTTCGTTGGCGTTGCGAGCATCGGTAACGACAGCGACTGGATCGACAGTGGGGGAGAGGTAACGGACCGTTACCAGACCTATTGGAGCAGTTACAGCACCCGCGACCTCACGGCCAGCGGAGCTACCCGAAAACTAGCGCTCGAGCGGCTTATTCCCCGGCTCAAAATCCGTGACGTCGCTACGCTGGATGATAAATTTCTCCGGGTTACCGGCAAACTCAGGAAGTACAAAATCCACATCGGTAGCGGCAACATACTGATGGAGCCCAACGACCAGTACCTCTGTATCGTTCCCGGCAGTTACGGTAAAAGCACCGGCGGCGCAGACAAAATTTATCTGCCGTTTGAGGGAGACCGAACGCTGTCCATCATTCTTTCTAAAGCGCTATTACTCGCGGAAGATGATAAGATCACCGACAGTACGATTACGCGGCAGTTGAAACGGTAGAGATGTGGGATTTTGTGGCGCGGCCGCAGGTGCAAGGAACGTTTTTGAGCAATGATTTCACAAACACTTTTCATTTGAGAAGGCCTTTGAAGTAGTTACCTTTCCTTTCTTATCAGTTCCTGGTAAAGAAGGGCAAGTTCCGTCCGGTTATTGATGTGCATCTTTCGATATATACGATGAAGGTGCCCCCTGACACCTCCTTCTGTAATACCAATTCGGTCGGCAATTTCTGCATTGTATAAGCCTTGAGAGATTAGTTTCGTGATATAGGTCTGCCGTTCAGTAAGTTCTTCTAATCCCTTTTTGTTTCCGGGGATTTCCCAAAAGCTGCGGAGGACGCGACGGGCAATGGACATGCTCATTGGCGCGCCACCCTGAAGCAAATGGTTTATTCCACGAACTACCGTTCCCACATCTCCATCTTTTTCAATATATCCGCTTGCGCCGAGTCGTAAAGCCTTAAACAGCAGACTCTCTTCGTGTAATCCGGTATGTACAATAAATTCCATATCAGGAAAGTCATGCTTGAGCCTTACCAGACAATCTAATCCTGTGAGATGTCCTTTTAGCCCAATGTCAAGAATGACGATACTAGGTTGTTCTGCTGGGATCATGGAAACAGCGGATTTGAAATCCGCATGAATACCAGTCACTTTTAAATTTTTACGACTGGTAATAACTTTAGCAAGTTGGTTTGCTAATACCTCAGCATCTTCAATTATTGAAATTTTAGTCATAATGATATTTTTAAAATAGAGTTAGAAACAGATGATTAGACACTAATTATTTCTTCTTTGGTAATTGAAGTTTTTGGAGTGGTATTTGAAATAAGAGGGTGGTGCCGTGCGGCACCGCTTCAGATAACTTAAGGTTAGCGCCAATCTGTTGAGCTCGGTATTTCATATTAGCTGTTCCGTAGCCTGAATTATCGTTTTCTGTTTTTTGTCTAGCCGTTGCTGTTAATCCGGGGCCATTATCGGTTAGTTTTATTTCTAATTCTGTTTTGCCTGTTCTAATACGTAGATTACACACCGATGATAGTGGTGCGTGTTTATCAATGTTTTGCATCCCTTCTTTAAAAATCAAATAGATATTACGTTTTTGTTCTGAAGTGAAAATGTAATCTAGTGAGTCGGTTGGAAGGTCTAACATTACTTCTCTGCGGCCAGCTGATCTTGAGCGGACCAGCTTAGATAATTGTTCTACTAAGTGATGAAAGTAGCATTGTTGGTCATCGATTGCCCAAACAATTTCTCGCATATTACTATCGGCGTTTTTAACGATGCTCTGAAGTTCATCCAGGTCTAGTGGCGTTTCATCAGCGTTCTGCTCCTTAAGGTATTTATGAGAAGAAATAAGAGAATGTATTGTGGTTAGATCACTGCCTAAGTCATCATGCAGCTGCCTTGAAATGCGCATTCGTTCTTCCGATAGGGCCTGAGTCTTTGCGTGTTCATTCTTTATTTTCTGTAACTCCTTTTTATTTATTAAATAGGCGATGAAGTATATAAGCCCTCCTACAAAAAATAATATTCCAAATTGAAAAATAAATTGTTGATGAAGGGCCTTTTTTATTCTTATAGAAATAGACTTCCCTTGCCGAGTTATCCTATTTTTATTTACCGAAATTAGCTCTAGCGTGTACTCGCCAGCGACTAGGTTATTAAAAGCTATTGTTGTTCCAGACGCTTGCTCTTGCCATGATGAGTCTCTACTAAGTAGCCTGAATTGAATAGTCGTAGCTTCAGGGTGATCAAGCCCCAGGTTGTTCAGCTGGAACTGAAGATTATTCTTCCAATTTGGGAGAATAATCATTTCTTGTGACGCCTTGGTAATTAAGTCAGGCCGGGGAATATCATTGACCCATAAAGCGGAAGGGTAGGGAAGCGGCAGAGGCGGTTTGTACCCATAAAGCATTTCGGGAGAGGAGAAATAGGCCCTGCCATCTATTAAAAACCAGCATCGTTCATCTCGGTCTAACCCACTTGCGCCAGGCACTAACTTTCCGGAGGGAAGGCCGTCGTAAACGGTATATAATTTCGTTTCGGTTTGTAATAAATTAAAGGCCATTACCCCCTTGTCCGTTCCTAGGAGGAGAAGACTGTCGTTTACCGGAATAATAGAACGAATGCTTGGAGTCATAGCTACACGGCTATCTAGAATTACTGCTTTTGCGGCATCTCCATAAACTTCAAACAGGCCTTTTGCAGTTCCTACCCAGAACCGACCGTTTTGGCCCGTGGGAGCTACCGAAAGGATGTCGTATCCTATCTTGATTTTTTCTCTCACTGCTAGGCTATCCGCTCTCCAGTCGCAAACCCAAAGTTCGTTGCTGTTGTAGGCAAGTAGAAGTGGTCCTCCTGGTTTTGGATAGGCCATGAAATCAACCTCCCAGCCGCCAGATAAAGGTAATCCTGTTGGAATAAGTCGGCTTTTGCCAAAGGTATTTACATCGTACAATTGAAGGCCAGTAGTACTGGCTATTACCATGTCTCCTGATTCGTGTACCGCAAGGACAGGCTCAATAATTCTTGAGATAGGCAACTCAATGCCAGGAGTACCTTTCCCAAAAGATCGATTCTTAATACTAGTACCTTTTAGGAAAACCCAAGAATTCGAGGAGTAATGAAGACGTTGATAATCGTTTCCCTCTTGATCAGCGGTTAGGATTACTTTGTTTGCGGATAATTGGTAGCAGGTTCCATCTGCTGCGAGCCCGTAAGCTTCTCGATCTGGACCAATTTGCAAATCGACTAATGGCTGAGACAGTTTTACGGACTTAAATAGACCTTGAGTATGCACCGTTCGCTCAAGTCCACGGGTCCTATCTGTCACAAACAATGCTCCTCTTGAATCAGCGTTTAACTGGGTAGGAGCGTTTACTGAAGGAACAATATTTCCTGCAGCCCAATTAACACATTTCGATTCATTTACCGGGAAAGCCCATAACCTTTTTTCTCCTTCTGCTACGTATAGAATTGAATTAGAGGTATCCCAAAGCATATCAGTTATTCCGCCGGTTGGCATCGGGTTATTGTCCTTGGACTTAAGCGGAGTAAAGGCCTCTAGCTTTAAGTCAAAAAGAACCAGGCCGGTTTCTGTTCCTAACAGAACTTGGTCTTCAGTTAAAAATAGGGCAGAAGAGGTATAAGCATCGGTTTCATCGCCAGGCAGGCGAAATTCTTTTTTCTTCCATTGTCCTGTTGGCTTGTCCCGGGAAATTACCGACACCCCCGGCCCATCATACCACGGGCAACCAATGATAACGGCTGGCTCCGTACTGCCAGGAAAGGGCTTTACGGCAGAACCGTAAAGTGTTGTACTAATGTCGGTTGCTGTGAAGGTGCGTGTTTCTAAGTTAAATAGGCATAAAGATTCTTCTACCCTTAACCAAAGTTCCTGATTCAGGCAATCAAGGTAGAACGCTCGATAGCCTTCTTTAAGACCATCAGGAAAACTATAGCTATCCACTTCTTTACTGACCGGATTTATGCGGTGTAAGCCGTTAAAACCTGTGTACCACAGCCCTCCTTCTTCATCAGGATAAAGGGTGGATTGGACGTAAATATCGTAGCCTTCAGTCGTTGGTTGAAACTGTTCATAGCTGGTGCCATCGGTACGAAACCACCCCTCCAGGCTACTGATCCAGGTAAAGCCCTTATCGTCCTGGTAAACAAAATCATTGTAAGTCGCCGATGGTGGAACCAAGAGGGTTCCCTGGCCAACCATCGGAGCCTTGCCGCACAAAAGTATTAACCCAAGCCAGAGGTATATACACCGGCGAACTGGTAATAAATGTATTAATGCTGGCTTTAGCATGCTGTTGTTTCGTTTGACCCGGCGGGTAAATCCAAGAGGGAGGTCTTACGCGCCGGGTAGCAAGGATTACTTTTCCTCATGGCTCTTATGGGAGTTTCCTGGATTTTTGGGTATACATATACTTCTGTTGTTTATCATTTCACCTCTAGCTATATCATCGATAGCAAGGTTTAAGGTGCATAAGGTTTGAGTAATTATTGTTTCTGAAGGATGACCAGGAATATTGGACAAATAGGGGAGAACCGCCTCTCCTCCACGCCCTTTGGCTCCCCAACCGGGAGGACAAGGCTGGGCGAAGGAAAGTAAGGGGTGCATTGCTTGTTTAATATCGCTACAGGGAGAAATTACTTGTCCTTCAGGTTTCGCACCTTGAGAAGCTTCCCCTTCATTCTCTATACTAGCCGCTCCTATTGATTGTCTTTCTCCATTCTCTGTACTAGTCGCTCCTATTGATTGTCTTGCTCCATTCTCTGCACCTTCTCCTACAGTTCGTGTAAGCCGAATCGAATTACTTAGAGGTGTAACTGGTGTTGCTTGTACAGCAGCTACAGCAGCGGTACGCTCTGCTGCCAACTCAGTAGAAATTCGGACTATTTCACTTGTACTTTCACCAGATTCTCCTGAAGGCCATAACTCAGCTTTTAATGTGAACCACTGCTTAGCATTTATATCCTCAACTTCGTGAAGGTGAATTTGCTCCGCCATATTTCTGATAGAAGTCATATACCCTGTATCAATTTTGAAACCGCTAAAGAGTAATTCATTAGCTAATTGATTAAAGTAAGATACGCGTAGCATAGATCGAAACAACAGCAATTGGGTGCGGCTGAAGAATACCGCTTTTGTCGGAGTATTATGATGCTCGAGCCAATGCTCGTTTGGCTCTCGCCTAACCTGAGAAAGGTAATTTGTAGAATTTATTTTCTCTTGTGTATACTCCGTCGTGCCAATTTGAGAATAGTTGCCTAAAACTGGAGCTGGAATAGCATTTGAAGGCTCAGGTAAAGGATTCGGGTAAGCCGGAAACAGGTCTGCTACATCTATTTCGATAAAATCAATGTTTAAATGGTCACCTCTTGCATCGATTAGCATTATGAGCTGAGTAATTACAAGTGGAAGCCTAGTCTTCTGGTTGCTTTTTTCATCCCAGAACTTCATCATCCAACCGAGGCTGACTCTTCGATACAGACTTGAGGTGTCAACATTGTCACCATCAAGATTGCGGTCAAGAATATCGAGTAGCCCCTGGTTATCTGAAGCAATTAGGTTGGAAATTGTAAAGGCTAAATTCTTATCTGTTGAAGGCATAGTGTGTAGGTTGAGGTAAAGTGTAAGTATGTTTCAGTCTTATGACTGATTTGCTGTTGCAAAATTGCGAAATGAGTTCTACCGTAGCTTAGTAACATTTGGTATTAGCCTCTTAAATCGCCTTGCTCATAAAGTCATTCTATAAAGGCTCCAAAAAATGAAAGACTGGAGGATTGGAACCACTCCAGGAGGGCAGTTCATCATTTCGAAAAACTTTCATTGCACCTGCGCCAGCGCCCCTGTATGGCCCTTTATGTATTGATAAAGGGCAGGCAATTATGTCGAGATCTAAGTCTAAATCAAAATTTCACAGGCCATAATAATATTAAGAAACTACCAGAATTCAAAGTAAAAACCTGATAGGTAAGGATGAACTTGGACCTGTTGAGCACCACTCTTGGTAACAGATGATACTACATCATGGGATCGGTATGCCCATAACTTTGGACCATCAAAAAACACAGCAGGTTA
>CAYPIM010000282.1:0-6407 GCA_964410795.1 uncultured Lewinella sp.
CAGCCCATCTTTATGAAATCAGCTCTATTGAGGGCGATTCATGCAACAACGCCACTTAAATTTGTATCAAGATTTGGCTTCAACATGTGTCCCTAATGTTAAATAGAATAATTATTTTACTAGGTTTTGTAGCTTTATCTGGAACAGGTGATGCTCAGAAATTTTCTTCTCCAGAAGAAGAGTGGCATTTTACTAATGTTCAGGTGGAATCCAGTTTATGTGGCTCTGATGATGTATACAAGGCGATTACAGGGTTTATGCAGCATCTGTCTTATGATGAAACTATTGCCCTTTGGGAAGAGTATGAGTACGAAATACTAGAGTATGTGGTTTTTATTCATCTTTCTCCAGATTATAGCGTTGATTCTTTAAAGGTTGAAGTTGTCGGTTTGGATAGTAGTGAGGACCCAGCATGGCTAAAAAGTTTAACCAGCGATTTGCAAAAGAAAATTTTGAAGTGGCCAGCGTGTAACATACCGATAGCATTTCCTGACGAATCATGGACTGTCGTTCTTCCATATTCATATTTTTCAATGAGCATTTCGCGTGAGGAAAGTCGTACGCGAACATCTACTCAAGAACTGAAAAATATCATCAGTGGTTATGCGAAAAACAACCTGTCTGTAGTATTCCCCATACGCGTATCGGGATGGGCAATTGTTCATTAATAGGGATGAGGAGATCTTTATTATTACTACTCATTTCAGATTATGGAATAAGCGATAGAACAGTTGAGGATGATCAAAGACTTGCTATCAGTTTTCCAGGGGTAAGACATTATATTTTGGGGTGTGGAGCCATAGGGCAGTTCTCACATGCGTCAGCCACTCCTTTTAATATTCGGCACGGTGATGTTTCTAGCCTCTGTAGTTCATTCAATTAAGTCTTAAAAATGTTTAATCTGAAGTGCTTGTTTTTGTTATTAGCATTAATGAGTAATGTCGCAGACAGTCCAAAGGCACCGAAATACTGCGATGAATCCATTACTTTTGTTAAGCTTAATGACAGCAGATTTCAAACCGCTTTAGATAATGTTTACCAGCAGATATCAGCGCGTAAAAATGTCGAAAAAGGCTATATGTACTTGCATCGGCCTGATGTGAAATCTGTTGGGCAGGATTCTACTGTGCTGCACTTCGCAATAGGGTGGAGAGATGAAAACCCAATGGATGTTTTTACTTTGTCGTCTGCAGAAAAAGTGTTTTTTCATTGTGGCCGCTTTGCCGTTTTGACAACGGTGGAATCAATCTCATCCATTGACCATGTAATTGTCGGCGATATTATATTGAATGATGTTTACTTAGATGATTTGATATACGAGGATCAAGAGCTAATTGCTCTTAACTCAGTAGGAGATACAATCATATATCAGGAAAGCTGGAGGCCCTCATCAATTTATTTGCACCCTGTTTTTTCAATGGAGTTTGTTATACGTAACTTATATTGAAGCGATTTAGACTTTTGCTGTCAAGCTATTGAAGATGTAGCAGCTGCAGCTGACTGCCGAGAGTCATCTAGTGTAATTGATAGTTTTGGATTTAATATGTGTCCCGATGCTGATTAAAAATATTCTACTTGTTGCGTGTATTGTAATCTTATCTGGGACAAGTCTTGCCCAGCAAGAGAAGATACAAAAGAAGTATTTCGAATTTGTAGAAACTCGACAAGCATCGGAGCAGTGCGACTACAGTGATGTGTTTGATGCAACTTTTGGGTTTTCGCAGTATTTGGAATACGATGAAAGAAAAGCGGTTTGGAAAGAATGCGAGTATGAAATCGTAGAATACGTCATACTTGTACATCTTTCTCCTGATTGTCATGTGGATTCAGTTAATCTGGATGTTATCGGCCCCAAAAGCGAAGTTGTATTAAATGCACTGAGCAACGTAAGAAGAGTGCTGAATCAAAAAATTTTAGAATGGCCGTCGTGTGATATTCCTGTGTATTTACCGGATGAATCTTGGACCATTGTACTTCCTTTTTCGTACTACTCGCTGAGTGCTCCAAATAGTGTACAACTACCACGAACGGCAACTCAAGACTTGAAAGATGCGGTAAGTCGGTCCGCAAAAAACAACTTGTCAGTAGTATATCCTATTGGTATAATGGGATGGTCGGTTTTACACTAATCAAAACCTCAAAAAATATCCTTAACTTAGTCCACCACCTCCTATTACCAAAACCAAAACCAATGCGCCTCTTTACGCTATTATTGCTCTTTGTCTCTATTTCCCTCTCCGCCCAAACCTCCTTCACCCGCCTGAATGAAGAAGCCGCCGCCAACCTCGCCGCCGCGAAGGGCACCTTCGTCATCATCGACTTTTACGCCACCTGGTGCGGTCCGTGCAAGATAATGGACGAGCGGACCTGGACGCAGGATACCGTCCAGTCACTACAAGACCGCTTCGTCAACCGCCGCATCGACGCGACGAATACGAATACTGAACTTATTAGGTACGGTATCAAAGCGATCCCGGCGCTCATCATCGAGGACGCCAACGGGAAGGAGTACTTCCGTAAAGTAGGCTATATGACCAAAGAAGATGTTGTCGCACTGCTCAACCAATTTCCTCCCGGAGGAATGGAAGGCCCCTACGCTGCAGACTTTGTTGCCCAGGAACAGCCCGATGCTTTCAATTCTCACTTTCTAAGAGCGCGTCACTACCAGACGGCTGCTCGCTCCGCCACGGGAAGAATTGCCGCCCGTCTCGCTAAAACCAGTACTGACGGCCTGGAGGATGCACGTAAAATTCTGGCGAAAAACGAAAACACACCCATCAGCCTGACCGAACGCCTCGACCTGATGGAAGCCGAAAACTTTCTCCTCGGCGGCCGGGCTAAAAAAGCCCTCAAACTTATAGCGAGTCTGGAAGACGAACTTGATCCACGGAACGCTGCCCGCGCCTGCTACATCAAAGGAATGGCCTATCGTAAGACCGGAAACCCTGAACGTGCCGAAGAATGCTACGACCAACTACAAGAAGCAAAGGACAATGAGGAGTTCCTGGCGATGTACGCCGAAGCAGGCGGCGATAACAAAAAAGACTAACCGACACAACCAAACTCCGCTCCCGTTGTCCTGATGGTAGAGTGGCCTGCTTAACGATAGTAGCACTATATATTTTTGGCTTTATCGTAACCTCACCCCCAGCCCCTCTCCAAGGGAGAGGGGCTGGGGGTGAGGTTACGAGCGGCAGCGAGCAAAGCTGTTCGGTAATTGTTGTGGCGGTGTCCTCTGTAAACAGAACGCCCGTTGTTTTAAAAGCCAATAACCAAACCACATTACCATTGGCTGACCATCCGGCAACACGCCCCGCATTCGACCGCTACCTCTCCTACTTCCTCATTTACGCTTTCGCCAGCGGGACTTTGGCGCACTGCCTACCGGCAGTGCTGCCGGTTACGAAGGTCACCACCGATGGTCTACTCTTCGTCCTCAACGGCTTGGTGCTCTATGCCATCTACCGGAGCAATGAAGATAAGCGCTTGTTCTACTGGTTGGCGGTAGCCTACACGTTTACCTTTATCATGGAAGCCCTTGGCGTAGCGACCGGTGCCATCTTTGGTGAGTATAAATACGGCCCAACGATGTGGTTTCAGTGGCTGGGCGTTCCCTTCGTGATCGCGCTCAACTGGTGTGTACTTACCCTCGCCTGTAATGAAGTTGCTATTCGGATACTGGAACGCGTACTGCCCGCTCAGTCGCACAAAATCAAGAATCGAGAATCAAGAATCGAGAATCGAGAATCTCCAACATCTCAAATTTCTTCCCCACCCGCAAATCGCCAATCGCATATCTCCGACACTTTCACATCTGCCTCGCCCGCAAATCGCAAATCACTTATCACTTATCACTTATCGCTTATCCTTTTGGCCGCCATCCTAACTGCCTTGTATGACGTAACCATAGAGCCAGTAGCCATCGCCTTGGATTACTGGCAGTGGGGCGGTGGTGAAATCCCTATTCAGAACTATCTTGCCTGGGCGGGCATCGCTTTCCTGATCTCTTTGCCTTTATATGTTTTTCGCATCCGATTTCGGAGCCCGGTCTTGCTGGTGTATTTCTTCGCACAACTTTTTTTCTTCGTGGTGCTTAACTTCATGCTGTGATTGAGCTTTTAGCACCTGGTACTTGCTATTTTGGGCTGGGTCTTGAACGTGGGTTTGCTCCCCTCTCCCTTGGAGAGAGGCTGGGGGTGAGGTTACGAGCGACAGCGAGCAAAGTAGTATAGAAACCGTGGTAATTATAGTCCAATCAAATACTTCTACTAAATGACCAAGAACTACGACATAGCCATCCTTGGCGGCGGCTTGGCCGGATTAAGCGTGCTCTACCACTTGCAGCGTGCGGGCAAACTGGTGGGCAAGTCCGTGGTGCTGGTCGATCCGGAGGGAGAAAAGACGGCGCATGATCGGAGTTGGTCGTTCTGGGAAGCAACACCAGGCCCTTTTGAAGAGCTGGTGTATCACCGCTGGCCGGTAGTGACGGTGCACGATGCAGAGCGAAATCTGGACTGCGATATCAGCCCCTACGCCTATAAGCTCATTCGGAGTACGGAGTTTTATGCCCACGTAAATGAGGTGGTCAACGAAATCCCCGGCTTAGCGCGTATCACCGCAAAGGCGGAAGACATCCAGGCAGTAGGGGAGAAGGTTCACTTCTCGGCTGAAGGAGTGGAGTATAAGGCGAACCTTGCTTTTTCATCCCTCCCGCTGCACCTGCGTCCGCGCCAGATAAAAGAGCCTTACCTGGACCAGCACTTCCGGGGCTGGTTCGTCGAAACAGAAGAAGATACTTTTGATCCGGGCCGTGCTTCCCTCATGGATTTTCGAACGCCGCAGCACGGTGAAGCCCGTTTCTTCTACGTGATGCCCTTCAGTAAGCGACGGGCGCTGATCGAGATCGCGATTTTTAGCAACAATCATCTTACGGTCTCGGAATACGATGACCTACTGAAGACCTATATACACAAGCACTGGACGCAGGGAAGCTATGAGGTTACGCACACCGAAGGGGGAAATATTCCAATGACGACCTATCCTTTTCCGGCACGCGACCGTAACCTTATATATATAGGTATGCGTGGTGGCGCAACCCGGCCTTCTACCGGCTATACCTTTTTGGCCTTGCAGCGACAACTGATCAGCCTGGCCCAAAGCTTTCCTGACCTGAAGAACATCTCGCCCTGGCCCACAAAGCATATCTTGTACGACGCTACGCTTTTGCGCATCCTTCAAAACGGAGACCTACCCGCCGATACCCTTTTTGTGGACATGTTCGCGAGTAATCCGCCAGAAAGAGTGCTGGCCTTTCTCAACGGAGAAACCTCCTTTGCTGATGAACTCAGCTTTATGTGGACAACGGATATTGGTTTATTCGGGAGAAGGTTCGTAGGAGAGACTGTTCGTCGGTATCTATGATAAAGGCATTATAAGGCGCGGCCGCAGGTGCCGTGTAGGTTTGAGGTGCGGTTTTGAGCGGCAGGTCTGGCTAGAAGCGCAATAGCTGCCTTATTTAGAGATAGGGTGTTCCGTTTGGTGCTGTTAATGGACTACGGTTTTGAGCTATGTTCCTAAAGTAGATATGCTTCCCTCTCTCCGGGAGTGGGGCTGGGGGAGAGGTTACGAGCGGTAGCAAGCAGAGCCGTTCTGCAATAGTCGTGTTACGCCGTCAAAAGTTCGGTAAATGCCCGGCTTAGCGTAACATCGAAGCGAAGTGAAAAAAAGATTGGACCAAAGTGAAAAAACACTTGCAAGGGTGAGATTGATGGATGTATCTTTGCAGCCCGCAAGCGAGAAACGTCCCGCTGAAGAAGGCTTTTTAAACAAAGCCGATGCATTGAAAGACTCTTCTAATCATCAAGGCTGAAAGAAAGTTAAAAATACTTTTTAAAAGTCTTGCAGGAGTGAAACTACTGACTGTATCTTTGCGGCCCGCTAACGAGTGGGGTTGAGCTGAAACGGCTTTGGAAATAAAATTTCAAACTAATTTCACTTAGCACTTGCACAGTAACTTTAGGCGCTGTAATTTTGCAGCCGCTTAGAAAGCTAAGCAACGAAAACGAACTTAACGAGCGGCTCTTCGGAGTTGTTCAGAAGTAAGATAAAAAGTCAAGCCCTGCGCCTGAATCATCCGCAACATTCGATTAAAGAAAGGATGACCAACGCAAAGGGAACAAACTTGGCGCTACGATCTTTGACATCAATGGTAGGCGAGGTTCAAAAGCTATATCAAAACGAATTGCCAAATGTTTAACACATTTAGCTTGAAGTGGAATAGCCCTGACAATTTTAAATGACAGCATTAAACTCTTGACTGTTAGTTCTACAATATCGGATAGCTTCGGCTGTCCACAAGAACTTTACTATGGAGAGTTTGATCCTGGCTCAGGATGAACGCTAGCGGG
>CAYPIM010000283.1:0-6362 GCA_964410795.1 uncultured Lewinella sp.
TAAAACTCCACCCCCTGCGTTCGTGTAAGCTCCGCAAACAAGCCGTTTAGTTGGTCTAGTACGGAGGTGGAATGCTTATTCACAATCTTACGTGCATCAACACTTTCTACGCGAGTAAGCTCGCCCATAGTGCCGGTGGTGAAAACTTCGTCGGCGGTGTAGAATTCAGTGAGCGAAAGACGTTTCTCTTGAGCTGGAATATTGTTGTCCTTGCAGATTTGCAGAACCGTAGCTCGGGTGATTCCCGGCAGGCAGTAGTCGGCATACGGCGTGTAAACCACTCCCCGACGAATGGTGAAAACATTCACGCCATTGGCCTCCGAAACGTATCCGTCCTTGTCGAGCATAAGCCCAGCGTCGGCTCCAGCATTATTAGCCTCAATCTTTGCCAGGATATTGTTGATGAGGTTATTGTGGTGGATCTTGCTGTCGATGCTCATCGGGCTGTTGCGCCGAACGGAGCTGGTGGCCAGTTTAATGGAGGGCGGGTAAACTGGCGGCTTGTATTCTGCAAGAACAATTAGCGTACAGCCTGCTTGGTTCAGGCGCGGGTCCATCCCCGAAGTGATCTTCTGGCCTCGGGTTAGGGTTAGGCGAATGTGGACGCCGTCTCGCATATCGTTAGCGCGTAAGGTTTCAAAGATGGCCTGAGTAACTTCTTTCCGCGAAGGAACCCCTTCAAAAAGCATTGCGTGGGCAGAGTCAAAGAGCCGATCGAGGTGGGCATCGAGCGAAAATACACGTCCGTTGTAAACGCGGATGCCTTCCCAAACGGCATCTCCGCCCTGAACGACACTGTCGAATACGCTGACTTTAGCCTCGTCGCGGTGTAAGAGTTTACCGTCGATGTAAACCTTAAGGTCTTTATTGGCTGGGTTGAATTTTTGTAGCATAGTTGGAGGGTATTTTATTGATTTGGTGGTTGTAAAGGCTGGTGGCCTAATCTACCGACTACTGCTCGTTAAGGGACACCCCCGTCAAAGTACGAAGTGTATTTTTTTGAAAGCTCCTCTCCGTCGAGCCAGAGGCGAGGCTTGCTGGAGAGGGGTTGGGGTGAGGTTATATGTAGTGGTGGGCGTCTAAGAAACGGGCTCAATTCTACGGCTCACCTCAGTGCTTCCTTGAGCATTTCTTCGTAAGCGGGAAGGCAATTTTCGGCAATTTTATTGAGAGTAGGGGACAACTGGTAGTTTTTCTCGCTCCAGGGCTTAAAACCAGTGCTATTATGGACATTCGCGTACCAGTACGGCGCCCAAACCCCGTCTTCAGGCCTGGCGCCTGCGGCCCAGCTTAACATCTTATCGGTGAAAGGAACACCTAATCGACTGCACAACTGGCCGAGCACGCTTTCAGGATTCATCAACAGGAGCTTTGCGTCCACTACGGCGGTTAGCCTTTCCGCTTTTTTTAGCTGTTTAAAAAGCCGGTATTGCTGCGGTACACCAATGTCTTCTGCCGTAACCTTATTAACGACTTTGCTAAAGGAGTTCAGAATGGCCCGGGGATCACGAATAAGGAGGACGTTGTCCATTTTTCTCAGAAAGTCAGGGTCTATCTCCACCAGATGGTGGGTCATTTGTTTAAAGACTACAGCTTCTCGACCGTAGTCATTGCTCAGCATATAGTCCACCACTTTATTCCCATCGGCGTCCTGGCTGGCCAGAATTTCGTCGCGGCCAGGGTGGTTGGCCTCGGTGCGTTGGTGGGTGAGGTAGTGGGCGTATAGCGGCTCGTCCACCACGGTGGTGTCGGGGCGTTGGGCAAAACTGTACATTAGTGCGGTGCTGATGTTCCGAGGGGATGACCAAAGATTAATTCGTTTTTGCATAATCAACTTTTTTAGGCGCGTACGCAGGATGCAAAGTAGGTTTTATAAAATGGCTTTGGGCTGCAAGCAAAGCGCATCACTAGACCTTTTTTGCTCCCTCTCCGCTAAGCCTCAGGCTAAGCTTGTGGGAGAGGGCGGGGGGAGAGGCAGAAAATTAAACTAGCTTTGGGCTGCAAGCAAAGCATTGTTGAGCAAGAAACCAAACGCTTGCTGAAAGCGCACTATCTTGGCCCTTCCAAAAATCAATGCCATCCAGCCCGATCAGTTAGCCTTCGACCGCCACCACCTCTGGCATCCCTACACCTCGCTTGCGGAACCCCTGCCGGTGTACCCCGTGGCCTCCGCTCACGGAGCGACCATCACCCTGGCCGACGGCCGTGAACTGACCGACGGCATGGCCTCCTGGTGGTGCGCCATCCATGGCTATAATGTTCCCGAGCTTAACGCCGCCATTGCGGCGCAGACCGAAAAAATGAGCCACGTTATGTTCGGTGGCTTCACCCATGAACCAGCCGTTGAGCTAGGGAAAAAGCTGGTGGACATCACGCCTGAAGGCTTAAATAGAGTATTCTTTTCTGACAGCGGCTCCGTTTCTGTTGAGGTGGCCATGAAGATGGCCGTCCAGTACCAACACGCGCGCGGAGAAAGAAACCGGGGCAAGTTCCTCACTTTTCGGGGTGGCTACCACGGAGATACTACGGGGCCGATGTCCGTCTGTGATCCGGACACGGGGATGCACGGAATGTTCAGTGGCTTTTTGCCCGTCCACCACTTCGTTCCTCGCCCTCCTGGCGGATTCGATGCTTCTCTGAAAGAAGCTTACCTGCAGCAGCTTTCCGAAGCCTTTCGCCTCCACGCCCACGAATGCGCCGCCTTCATCTGCGAGCCCGTAGTGCAGGGCGCGGGTGGGATGCACTTTTACAACCCGGCTTACCTCCGTACGGTAAAGGACTTATGCCGTGAGCATGACCTCCTGCTGATCTTCGATGAAATTGCGACCGGCTTCGGCCGCACCGGGACAATGTTCGCCGCCGAACACGCCGGTTTTACGCCCGACATCATGTGCATCGGCAAAGCCCTCACCGGCGGCTACCTCACCCTCGCTGCCACGCTTTGCACCGATGAGGTAGCCGAGGTCATCAACCAGAGCGAAGCACGGGTGCTGATGCACGGGCCCACCTTTATGGCCAATCCGCTAGCCTGCGCTGTCGCCTGTGCCAGTATCGATCTTTTGCTGGCGTCTCCCTGGCAGGAGCGCATCGCAACGCTCTCCGAAAACCTTTCCTTGCACCTGCGCCCCGCCGCCCAATACAGTACCGTTAAGGAAGTGCGGGTACTCGGTGGCATCGGCGTCGTCGAAACCCACGAAAGGGTAGACGTAGCCCAAATCCAGGCCTTCTTCGTTGACCGTGGCGTCTGGATTCGTCCCTTCGGCACGCGGATTTACGTGATGCCGCCTTACGTTGTCTCGGAAGCGGAGGTAGCGAAGCTCTGTGGAGCTATTGTTGCGTGGGTGGGGTAGGTGAGGGCGCGCAATCCAAATTGTCGCTTCTCTCCCCCCAACTGGAGGCCAGGGGGCTTAAAAAGTGACATTTGGTTTGCGCCCAGGTGAGGTGTTGTATAACCTGAGATTGGTCACTCCGGATGCTTTTTGCCTCTCACGTCGTTAGGAGGCCTCACCAACACTACTTTTTTTGATGCCCTCCAACTATAGGGTTTCTTGTATTGTTCACGAGTTTGGGTTCAATACCATTTCGTCTTTTGAATTGAAATACGGCAAAATCCTTCTGATTACCGGATGGATAGTCGTGTGGTGGTTTTGAATTGACTTGTAAAGAGTGACTTATTATGAATAAAATAGGACTTCGGTATAATGGCAAAGTTGTTTTTGAAAAAGTAGATGTGGAAAGCTCGTTCAAACGCTTCCCAAAAGTTTTTCAAGAGGATGAAGCTTGTTTTTTATTCATGTATAAAGGTACTCTCTCTTTCAGGACGCCTACTCAACTAATAGAGGTTCGCGCAGGTGATGCTTTAGTTGCAAAGTGCGGGAATTATTTTATGGAGCCTTCCCCAAATCATGATCTTGCCCAACCAATTCTTGCTTTTGGTGCTTATTTTTATCCGGAAATAGTAAAGGATTTTTTTCAAACAGATATTAAGCTGGCAGCATTTAAAAATAACTATGATGTAAATCGCACTAAGGTCGAACCACTCATGAAGCTTTTTATTGAGAGCCTCAATTTGTTATTTGAAAACCCTGGCCTAGCAGATGAGAATTTGATTTTGAGTAAACTGAAAGAACTATTAATCTTATTGGGTAAGACGGAAAAATCAATTCACGATTTTATCAATTCTTTATTTACACCGTTTGAATATGACTTTAAGGAAATAATCCAGCAAAATACTTATAGTAACTTGTCTCTATCAGAATTGGCAAATTTGTGTGGATGTAGTTTGGCTACTTTTAAAAGAAGGTTTAAACAGTACTACAATCAATCGCCTGCAAAATACATTTTGCACAAGAAGTTAGAAAGAGCTTACCAGCTCCTTTCAGTTGAATCTTCTACGATCTCCGAAGTCGCTTACAAGTGTGGCTTTGACAATAGCAATCATTTCAATAAAGCGTTTAAAAAGCACTTTGGGGTTTCGCCTTCAGAGTCCCGTAAGTGAGAGAGCTAAAATGACGAGTATTTGAGCTTTTAAGCAACTTGCCTTAGCGCTTTATGCGCCAACTTTGTGGTATTATTTAATTGAATATAAATATCACAAGATATGGCAAACTTGAAGTTAGTAACTCCTATTTCCTCTGAAATTAGTAGTGCTATTTTAGAGGAAACAAAAGCTAAAATGGGCTTCGTCCCAAACATGTACTTTGCAATGGGCCAAAACCCCGCATTGCTCGATTCCTATGCTTACGCTTACAATAGCTTCAGGAAAAACGCAGGTTTTTCACCAGTAGAACAAGAAGTAGTTCTTCTCTCCGTCGCTTTCGAAAATCGTTGCAACTACTGTATGGCTGCGCATAGCTTCGTGGCGGATAATATTACAAAAGTTCCGGCTAAAGTAACCGACGCTATCAGAAATGATACGCCAATTTCAGATACAAAGTTGGCGATCCTCTCTAAGTTGACAAGAAGTATGACTCGAAATAGGGGAGTCGTAGACCCGGAACTTATCCAGGAATTTATCAAAGCAGGGTACTCAGAGCTTCATGTCTTGGGGATTATTGCTGGAATAGCAGTCAAGACAATGAGTAATTATTCCAACCACAATGCAGTACCCGAAGTAGACGAAGTATTCGCTTCGAGGAAATGGAATTCTAACCAATAAAAATTGCCACATGCAGCTAATTAAAATAATGTCAAGTCTGATGCTCTCAACTTTAATTTTTTCAAACGGGCACGCTCAAAAGCCTGAACAAAACATTTCGGATGAATTTAATCATGCCTATAAGTTCCAGGAAGTTGAAAAGCTCAACTTGGCGTACTACGAGCAAGGAGCCGGTGATCCTGTTTTGTTTCTTCATGGCATTCCTGACAACTCCTATTTGTGGCGAAATGTAGTGCCTAAAGTCGCGAAAACTCATAGGGCGATTGCTTTGGATTTGGCAGGTTATGGAAAGTCCGAAGTTCCTACTCATGATGACTACTCCATTGAGCGCCACTACCAATACGTCAAAGGGTTTATAGATCGCTTAAATCTTAAAAATGTTACTCTAGTAGTGTCCGACATTGGCTCATTGTATGGCCTGAAGTATGCCATTAAAAACGAATCGAATGTTAAAGGAATTGTATTTGTCGAGGCAATGTATATGCCTGCAAAGGAATGGTACAGCAGCCTTAAGATGATGCAGAAAATGATATTCGGTATGATGAAAAATGAGAAGCGAGCATATAGAATGATTGTGGAAAAGAATGTAATGCCGAAGATGATGTTGAAGATGTCCGTTCAAAGAAAGTATTCAGATGCATTGAAAGAAAAATACACTGAGCCATATAAAGACAATGTGAAAAGGCGAGAAATCATGATGTACGGAGCAGGCCCTTATACTTTACCTCGAAAAGGGGTTTCTGTCGCTAAAGGAGATTTTGCAGATGAAATGAACCACATAGCTAAAGGGTTGAAGCGAATAAATAGCAATGTGCCCTTTTTAATTATTCATGCAACCCCTGGGTTGATAGTTAGAAAGAAAAACATTGAGTATGCCAAAGATCATTTTCTAAATGTTTCTTTTTTAAATGTTGGAAAGGGGAAGCATTTTCTTGCAGAAGATCATCCGCATGCGATTGGAAATAAAATATCAGATTGGGCGTCGTCAGTGTCATCTCAGTTAAATGACTGAACTAGTTGATAAAAGATAAATAATATGAAGACATTACAATTAATACTATCGCTAACGCTAACCCTAGCGTTTTTTCAAAGTTGTGGAATCTATGATTTGCGCACTTCGGATATTAAACAAAGTGGAATTTCAACCACTAACGTAAAAAAGCATGGAAAGCACAAGGGATGGATAAAATTCACGACTTTAAAG
>CAYPIM010000284.1:0-6257 GCA_964410795.1 uncultured Lewinella sp.
CAAGTTGCAAGATTCAGGTTACACGGCCAACCTGCAACCTGCAACCTGTAATCTGCGTTTGCACTATGAACCCTATCTTTAACAATAAACAGATAACCATGGACGCACCACAATCAGACCGTTTCCGCGCGATGCAAGCTGCGGACAAGAACGTAGCCGACGCTGCCGTAAAGTCATCCATCGCTGGTCGTCGCCGCTCGTGGCTGGAACGCATTTTTTCCTTCGGAGGGAAAAAGTACCGGGTGGTATCCCTTGGTGAGTCTTCTCCAGGGACGGTTGGCAAAAAGCCAGAAGCGTAGCGATTTTCTGCACGGTCGAGACTAAATATACCAACGAACCAACAGCTTAACTTTTGAACCTAGCCTTCGGCGCCCTCCTGGCCGCCATTCTACTCCTTCCGGGCATTGTTTTTCGGTACATCTATATCCGTAGTGATGCCTTGCGCAAGTCGATTGACCTGAGTTTGCTCAGCGAGGCGGTCTTTATCCTGGTACCATCGCTCGGGATGCACGTCTTGGGCCTGCTCTTTACCAAGCATTTACTTGGCTGGCAGCGAGACCTGGAAACCATTTACCTCTTGATTACCGGAGGGGATACGAAGGATACCTTCAGTGTGGTGGAAGACGGATTTATTTACTTCGTCATTTATATGTTGGTCCTGAGTTTACTGGCGGGCTTTGCTGGGAAATTTGCACGAAAGCTTGCCGTTTGGCGGGGCTGGGACGAGCGCTATAAGTTTCTCCGTATTTATAACGACTGGGACAAGTACTTCTCTGGCCACGTACTGCCTCCGGCTGAGCGAAAGAAGATCGACTTCATTCAGGTCGACGTAGTGGTCCAATCGGCAGAAGGCGACGTACTCTACACCGGGGTGCTGAAAAACTATTCTCTGAACAAGGACCAGGGGATCGACCGCCTATTTCTGAGTAATGTTTATCGCCGGAAATTCGCAGAAGACCTTGCGAGCACTAAAAAAGAGCAGCCCGTTACGCCGCCCGGTTATCCTACCTACCGCGTCAAAGATTTCGATAGCCGTTATTATGCTTTGCCAGGAGCATACTTCGTAATTCCGTTCGGGGAGATTCGGAACCTCAATATTATCTATAATACCATAGAAGAGGTTCAGCAGGGCGCCGCCGCGCAGGTGCAAGGAAAGGTTTAAGGCATAGTTTTAAGGCTGCTGATAAAGTCCCGGAGGGACTTACCTTTTATTCGTCTCGCCTGCCTTATGCGGCAGCTAAATCAAGAATCGAGATTCACAAATCGAGAATCTTTCAACGAAAACCAGGGGCTACGCTAACGGCTATCGCCGTTGAGCTACACCCCTCGCTACGCTAAGCGTCCCTCCGGGACTTTCCAAGATGCTTGGTCCTTAGTTGCTTAACCATCTTTGCATCCTGCGTTCGCGCCGAAATATGGTTATCTTCGTTCCCTGCTGCAGCCTGCACCCAAAAGCACGATCATGCCCGAACTTCTCCAAAAAGCCTGGCTACTAGCCGCCCATCACCACGAAGGGCAACGCTATTATACTCCGCAAGAAGGTGTGACCCTGCCGTACCTGACCCACCTTGGCGCCGTTCTGATTGAGGTGAATTACATCATTAGCCAGGAGCCGGGCCTTAAAGCAAAACTGGCGCGCCTCTGTGCCATCCTGCACGATAGCCTGGAAGATACCGACCTGGACGAGGCCACCCTCCGCGAACAGTTCGGAGACGAGGTCTTGGCCGGCGTAAAAGCCCTGACCAAGAACGAAAGCTTGCCCTCGAAGCGCGAACAAATGGAAGATAGTTTGGCCCGCATCCTGGCCCAGCCTCGCGAAATTGCGGTGGTGAAACTCTGTGATCGCATCAACAACCTCAGCCCTCCGCCTTCGTACTGGACCCCGGAAAAGCGCTTAGCCTACCTGGCCGAAGCCGAGCTCATTTTGGAGCAACTCGGCCCCGCAAGCCCCGTCGCTGCTGCCCGATTGCGCAAGAAGATTGCAGCTTACGACGTTAGTTAAGGCGATGGAGAAACTAATCTTTCTGCTTTTGTTACTGACCATTGTTTTAACGTCGTGCACTACTTCAACGGAGCCGAAGGCTCCGGGTGAAATAGTTGATGATCTCTTAAACACGCACGCGCTTGAAAAAGAAAATGCTCAGCTTTTTATCCGCGCTTTTAAATATGAGGAAGAGCTTGAATGCTGGGGTAAGGCGAAAGGGGCAACCACCTGGAAATTGCTGAAAACCTACCCGATCTGCCGCAACAGCGGCACTTTAGGGCCTAAAAGAAAAGAAGGAGACCGACAGGTTCCCGAAGGCGTTTATTCGATTGATCGTTTCAACCCGAACAGTAATTTTCACCTGTCCTTAGGCCTTAATTATCCTAATGAATCGGACCGAATTCGGGGCGATCGTATTGCGCCGGGCTCCGACATATTTATTCATGGTGCCTGCATTACCGTGGGCTGTATACCGCTCACAGATCCTTTAATTGAAGAGGTTTTTCTAATGGCGGAGATGGCTCGTGATGCCGGGCAAAAGCATATTCCAGTCCATATTTTCCCCGGCCGTATGGATGCGAAAAGGTTTCTGCGGCGGATGGAAACTTCCGATCATGAATCCTTTTGGCAAGAGCTCTTACCTGTTTTTACTTCCTTTGAAACTACCCGGCAACTACCTACTGTCCGCGTCGACGATGCTGGAAGGTATATTGTTGTCGGCCAATAAACCCGTGCCAGGTTATTTTCAGCAGGTTTAACAATCAAATATGTAAATTCTTCTCAATGCGTTATTCTATATTTTGCCTCCTGCTTCTTTTGCTTACCAGCTGCAACCGCCAGCCGTACGCCGTCGCCCGCGCTGCCGACGACCAGGGCATCTTTCCAGATACCGATCGCAGAAGTGAGCAGCAAGCGGAAGAGCAGCGCAAACTGATCTATTCGGCAGACCTTGGCATCACCGTTGCGGAACCGGACTCTGCGCTGGCCAACATCGTTGCGCTGGCCCAAAACTTTGATGGTTACGTGAACCGGACCGGAAATAACAGCGCTTATATCCGCGTTCCGGCTGGTCGGCTAAATGAGGCCATCACCCAGATCAGTACTCTCGGTAAAGTGACCTATAAGAACATCACCGGCGAAGACGTCACCGAAGCCTACTTTGATATGGGCATCCGGCTAGACAACGCCGAGAAAGCCCGGCAACGCTATCTTGAACTACTGGCAAAGGCCGAGAACGTAGCAGAAACCCTGCTCGTAGAACGTGAACTCGAACGACTCAATGAAACCATCGACCTCCTGAAAGGAAAGATGAACCGACTGGACAAACTCGAAGCCTATTCTTCCATCTCCATAAACCTGGAACGGAAGACAAAGCTTGGGCCATTGGGGTACGTAGTGAAAGGAGCTTACTCAGTAGTGAAATGGCTGTTCGTGCGGAATTAAGCCTCCGTTCCCCAACCTTCAGGCTGCATTTGCTGCTTGTCTGGTCTGCGCAGGTATCAATGACAGCAGCCAGCAGGGGTTCCCTCCACTACGGTACACAAGCGCCCTTTGGTCGTATTTCTGAACCACTTGCAGCTGCTGGTGTGTCGTTTGTTTCCGTTGAGGTTCAACCAGAAATCTCCGGAACCAAGGGCGGGTTGTACTCGCTGGTTTGTCCCGGTTTCGGGCTGCACACCCGGGAAGTCATCCGGCCACAGCCAAACGGAAATGCTGTTGCCCAATCCGGCATAGTTTAAAGCGGACCCCAGCTGGATGGCGTATTTGCGTTGCGCAGGAGATTCAATCACCAAAATGATGCCGGGGCGTTTGTTGCGCTGCATACCGTACCAAAGCGCCTGTCCGATGCTGTTTTTCCACTTCGGTGCCCGCTCTACCTCAATGGCGTGGGTGGCGGTTTCCAGGTCTACGCGGCCATTGGTAACGGCTACTTCTTGCTGCGCACCGAGGTGTTTGGCCAGGGCAGTGATGTAAGCGGCTTCGGACTGGGCAGAGAGGAGGGCGAGGCCGCAGGTGCAAAGAAAGCTGAGAAGCAAGGTTTTAAGCATTGGCTCAAGGAGTAAGAAAAGGGTTAGAAGATCACGCTATTTTGCTGCGCTGGTACCTAGAAGGTTTTTCCCAATCGCGTAAGCCGACATCAAGGACCAGAACGAATTGATCACAATAAATGGGTAAGCACCATTCGCGGTAGCGTTTACGATTAGCAGCACGGAACAGACAAGATTGATGATGTGGTAAGGCGTACCTAGGTTGTCCAGCTTATCCAGCGAAGAAGCGACAAAGGCAAACAGCAAACCGAGCGCACCGACCCAGCCGGCTATGGTTATTAGTAGATCCATGAACGATTTAACACCTGACAGAGGCTTTTGTGTGATGAGGTGTCAAAAATAAGTAAGTAGTAAGATTGCTGAAACCTATAGACGCTTGGAGGCAGGGCCTGCGAAATCTTCAGCCCCCCCTGGCCAATGCTGCCTCCGGCAGCGAGTGGTCGGACGTGCTCTCTGAGCGCGGGCGTATCGGGCAAATTTGGGTGCGAAGTTATTTTCTGTCCCTAACTAAGGTCTTGTCCTAGAAGGTCTAATCTGTAAGGCTTCCCCTGTAGCTGCCTCTCCCCAACTCCTCTCCCACAAGCCTCGCCTCCGGCAGCCGCGTAGCGAGAGGGGCTTTTCAGGAAAAACACTTCGTGTTTTAACGGTGAAAACCGTGACGGAAAATCATCGACAAATTAGAGAACCTAGGCCTTGTCCTGTAAGATTTTGTTGGCCAACGGTGACTTCTCGCGTGGAGCGTGCTCGGTCCACGCGCGCTCAGGAGCGCGCTTCGGCCAGGTTGCTTCACCAGGGTTTTTCATAGCCTAGCTCTGAATGTTCGTTTTTTCGCCCGCCTAATTAAAATTAAACCACTAAATGTTTTGTTTGTTATAGGATATTTTCTTTTGTTTGTATTGGCGAGCATCTCGCTTCGCGGCTTATCTCCCTTTCGCTTGAGGCGGTCCGTTGAGCCTTGGGCGAGGGTGGGGGAGAGGCCGAAAACCAAGAATGTCCATTAGTATAATTTTTTGCTCCATGTTGAACGCCGACCTCTTTACCACCATCCCCCTCGACCAAGATTACCTGGTTCACCTGACGGACTTCCCCGTGCCCGAACTCCGGGAACACCTTGGTTTTAATGAACTATGGGAACTGCATCCCGAAGAATACCACACCTTGGTCTTGCACGGAAAGGAAGTGAAGACACCCCGCTGGCAACAGGCTTACGGGCGGAACTATGACTATTCAGGCTCCCGCAACAACGCCCTGCCCATCGTACCTGAACTACAGCACTTCCTTGACTGGGGACAGCAAAACGTAGACGACCGGCTCAACGGCCTCTTGTTGAACTGGTACGATGGCGCAAAAGGACACTACATCGGCAAGCACCGCGACAGCCGTACCGGGCTGATTCCAGACACGCCGATTGTCACCATCTCCCTGGGGGAAGACCGGGTCTTTCGCTTCCGCCCTTGGGGCGGAACGGGCTTTAAGGATACCCTCGTTTCCGATGGAACCGCACTGGTCGTTCCCTGGGCAACCAACCTCGCCTGGACGCACGAAGTGCCCAAGCTGAAGAAGTACACCGGTCTGCGGATTTCGGTTACCCTGCGGGCATTTGCCTAGTTAGCTAATTATGCACCTGATTAATGAAGATTGATAGCGGACTGTCAGGGTGCTGGATTGTCCAGCAAAAAAATGTACCTGATGTATGGCTTTGTATTAGAATGTTGCACATACAGTACCGGATATGGGATTGTAAACGTAAATTGTGCTGTATACCTCACTTTTTCTAGTTGTTGTGTTTTACCCGCTAAATATGGGGCTGTATGCACAATGTGTCGGTCCGGATAGTGGCTGTATGTGTAAGGGGGGATACGGGTATGTTGTCTGCAAGTAAAATGATAGGTAAGGAAATGGAGGGGATAAACAATTTTGATTAACTATATAAAACTGGTAATATGAATTTAAATTATTTGGCTTTTTTCTTAATTGCTTTTATTCCTTTGGTTATAGGAGCGTATTGGTACCATCCTAAGTCTTTTATAAGTAAATATTCAAAGATAGAATTTGTAGATCTTAAAGAAATAGGATTTGCTAAAGTGTTAATACTCTTTTTATTGAGCTTCACTCTGGTTTATGGCTATATAAACTTAGTAATCCATCAAATGGGTTTTTATGAATTATTTTTCACTGACATTATGAAAGGCAATCAAGAATCAGAAGTAATAGTAAAAGAATTC
>CAYPIM010000285.1:0-6173 GCA_964410795.1 uncultured Lewinella sp.
GGCAGTCAATCGCATATCAAATATCACTTATCATAACCTTCTCAGCCAACGAGCTAGACAGACACCCCCTCCGGCAAAAACGGAGAAGCGTCTCCCCCACCCTTGATAATTTCCCGTACGATCGTGGAGCTGATGTGTGAGAATGCCGGCTGGCTGATCAGGAACACCGTCTCTAAGCCTTCCCCGACAATGTCGTTGAGCTGGGAGATGGTTTTTTCATAGTCAAAGTCGCTTGCGTTCCGCAGGCCGCGGAGCAGGTAATGCGCGTCGATCTTATTACAGAAGTGCGCCGTCAGGCCCTCAAAGCTGGCAACTTCTACCTTAGGCTCATCCGCAAAGACTGCCTCCAGCCATTCCAGGCGTTGCTCCAGTGGAAAGAGATATTTCTTCTGGCTGTTCACGCCTACAGCTACCACAATTTTATCGAACAAAGGCACCGCCCGGCGAACAAGCTCGGCATGGCCAGTGGTGATGGGATCAAAGGAGCCGGGGAATACTGCGGTTTTCATAGATTGATAGTGTGATAGAAGATAGATTGATAGAGCTCCGCAAGCACCGTTCGCGGCGCTTCGCTTGCTCACCAACTAGATTGATAGTATGATAGAAGATAGATTTATAGAGCTACCGCGCTTGCCGTTTGCTTCGCTATGCTTGCTCGCCTTTGGCGGACAAGATAGCTATGAAATTCTCGTTGGCAACATATTTCCAGTACACTATCTCCCCCTATAACGTGTGGTAGCTCTATCAATCTACCAAACTATAAATCTATCAATCTATCTTGCAGCATGTCAAACCAACTAAACCAGCCCCGCACCATGAACGGCTGGGCGCTTTTCGACTGGGCGAACTCCGCCTTTGCGCTCGTGATCACTACGGCAATCTTCCCACCTTACTTCGAGACGGTGATCGATAAGGACTTCAGTGTTGCGGGCATGGAATTCAGCAACAGTTCGTGGCTGGCTTTCACCATCAGCATTAGTTATCTCATCATTGCGGTGTTGTCTCCCCTACTGTCCGGCATTGCGGATGCGGGCGGACGGCGGAAATTTTTCCTCCAGGTTTTCACCACCATCGGCGGCATTGCCTGTCTTAGCCTATTCTGGTTTCAGGGGATGGGAGATTTGGCACTGGGCACGCTCGGTTTTGCGCTTGGACTGATCGGCTTCGCGGGCGGTTTGGTTTTCTACAACAGTTTTTTGCCCGTGATCGCTACGCAGGACCGCTTTGATAAGCTTAGTGCAAAGGGTTTTGCTATGGGCTACATTGGCTCCGTTTTACTGCTCGTACTTAACCTTGCGATGGTACTAAAGCCAGAATGGTTTGGCATACCGGATACGGGCATGGCTACACGATTAGCCTTCGTTACGGTTGGGCTTTGGTGGCTCCTCTTCGGATACATTGCCTTCTCCCGGTTGCCGAAGGATGTACGGAAGAAAAGTGCGGGCATTGCCGACATTAGCCGGAAGGGCTGGGATGAATTTCTTTCGGTTTGGCAACGCGTGAAGGCCTCTCCGCCCACGCTACGCTTTTTAGGAGCTTTCTTCAGCTATTCCGCCGGAGTGCAAACAGTCATCTTCCTCGCCTCGCTATTTGCGGCAAAGGAGCTTGGTTTTGAAACTAGCGAGCTCATCCAGGTGGTATTGATCCTCCAGGTGGTCGCCATTGGCGGAGCGTACCTGGCGGCGGAGGTAAGTAAACGGTACGGGAACAAAACGGCGATCTACTTTCAGCTGGTGATATGGTTCCTTATTTGTCTGGCGGGCTACTTCGTGCAGGGCAAGACTACCTTCTACGGCGTCGCCGCGGCGGTTGGGCTAGTGATGGGGGGCATACAGAGCATGAGCCGGAGCACCTACGCCAAGCTCATCCCTACGCGGGAAGATGTAACGAGCTACTTCAGTTTCTACGACATCCTCGAAAAGATAGCCATCGTTGGGGGCACCTTCATCTTTGCGCTACTGGACCTGATCACGGGTAGTATGCGGCTTAGCTTGCTGGCGCTGTCGGTCTTTTTTGCGCTGGGAATGATCATTCTTTGGAAATTCAAATTACCCAAAGAAGGCTTAGTCTCAGGAAATCCGGCGGAAGATCTTTTTGAATAGTTTTAGGGCGCGGCCGCAGGTGCAATGGAGGCTTAAGGGCATAGTCTTTATCCCGGTCGAGGCCTTCCAGGCCGAGTTGACACTGCTATAACAGACTCGGCCAGGAAGGCCTCGACCGACCCAAAAACTTTCCCTGCACCTGCGGCCCCGCCCACCTTTCCTCCCTTACCCCTTTCCTCCTTCACCCCCTTTTCTATGCTAACCGAAGACTACCTAAAAAGCTGGACCCCAAACGCCCCAAACCGCCTAGGTGAGTACGCTACGGGTAAAACCAGTTGGGTAGTCGGCTTAGCCCCGGAGCAGGCGATGAAAATGGAAGCCGCGGACCTAAGTCGGCTTCTTTACCAGCGCCTCGGCGAAGCAGTCTATAGTGCTTGCCTTGATCCCGGGGCGGCCTACCCTTCGCCCGTAGCGGGCGAGGCAAATGGGGCATGGCTAAAAACTACCCATACCGTCGGCATCAATGTACGCACCATCGGCGATTTCTGGAAGGTACTCCACTACGCCATCACCTTACCAGATCACATTCGGGGCGTTCACCTACTGCCCATCTGGGAGCCCGGTGTGGTTGGCAGCCTTTACGGTATGGCGAGCTGGGAGCTAAATCCGGAGTTTTACAGCAAGGATATGCTGCGGATGTTCCCCCATCTCAGCGCCATTGAAGACCAGCTCGCCGTGATGGTCAATTTTCTTCACGCCCTCGGTAAAGTTGTGGGGATGGACGTGATCCCCCACACCGACCGCTACAGCGAAATTGTGCTCGCCAACCCTGACCTTTTCGAGTGGCTACTGCGCGACGACCTGGAAATACTAGACCAGCGCGAATACCTCCACGAAGAGGTCCAGGGCGCTATTTACGACTGGCTCCAAGCACGCGGGCCGGCCCGGCCGGCCTACGGGATGGTTGGCGAACTCTGGCACCTTCCCGAAGCCGACCGCCTGAAACTTTTCTTCGGCGAAACCAAAGACTACGGCGGCCGCCAGGCCCGCCGCGTTGACCTGGTCGACTGGCTCTACCGCCGGGGCTTCGAGCCGGCCCCCGCTACCATGGCCCCCCCCTACCGCGGCCTGGAAGTAGACCCTCGCCCCGAAGCCATGACCATCGACAAAGCTGGCCGTATCTGGCGGGATTACCGCATCACGGAACCCACCGAGATGAGCCGCGCCTTCGGCCCGCTCACGCGCTACAAACTCTACGCCCGCAAGGACGACAATAAAGACTGGGCCATCGATTTCGACGAGCCGCGCGCCTTCGTCTGGCACTACCTCACCCGCCACTACGCCGCCCAGCAAGCCCGCTACAATTTCGACTTCATGCGCGGAGACATGAGCCACGTGCAGATGCGACCAGAAGGGGTGCCTAAGAAGCTGCTACAAACTGCAACGCTACGAGCGGAGCGAGCTGCCTCGTCCTCCCCACCCAGCTCTCGCGTAGCGAATACCCATCGGACCTCCCCGGACGAAGCGCAGCGAAGTCCGGGGTCAGCCACTACCACCCACGCCACCCTCCTCTCCGAAGGAGAGGCTCAGGAAGCCCACACTTACTACGATCCCCTACGTGCAGTAAAGCAAATCATCCAGCAAACCGCCCCTCACTTCGCCTACTTCGCCGAGTCTTTCCTAACGGCCCCTGGCTACATGGCCTATGGCGACGAAGTGGAGCACCTCACCGCCAGCGAAGCCGAAGTCACCCTCGGTAACCTGCAAAGCACCGTGCCCGGCACGGACGAGTTCTGGGAAATGACCGCCCACTACCTCAACGTTGCGGATACTACTCCGGTCACACCCGCCTGGACAGCCATCACCGGCGATAAAGACGACCCCCGCTTCGATCATTTCCACCATCACAGCGAGCTGGCCCGGATGTTCACCGGAGTCTTCCTCGGTACTCTACCGCTTTACTTTAGCCTCGGTTACGCGCAGCGCGACCGTCACCTAGACCGCTGGCCCAACGAATACTACTCCAAGCTCTACGTCTTTCAGGAAACCAGGGGGGATAAGATGGTCTCCGGCCCCTTCCAATGGGGCGGCAACCTCGACCTTTTCGCCCAACTGACCGAGCTCCACCGCTTCGCGGCGGGCCTATTGGCCCACCTCGGCCAGCCGGAAGTGCTGTCCGTCGGCTCCTCCGATGAGCCTGTACTGACCTGGCTCCGCCCAGCCTCGGACGGCGACGGTGCTTACCTTTTCGTAGTTAGCTTCGCCGCAGCGGCGCTTGAGCTCGTCCGCGTTGAAATCCCAAAACCCTGGACGGAAGCTGATTTGCTTTTCACTACCGATGAGAGTAGCCACGTGCTGCGGCCGGTGGTGGATGGGGAGGTTTTGTTATTGGGATTGCGGGGAGGGCGGTGTTATTCCCTGAAATAAACTCTTCATTGTGGAATGCTCGTATCGCTCCTAAAGCTTCTAATCATTCTCCTGAGACGAAACGCCCCTTATGGCGAGAAACATAAAATCCCCCGAACGGCCAGTTCCGTCCGGGGGATATTTATTATGCTTGTTAATAAGCTACCGTTTAATAAATTTTCGAGTCTGGCTGCCATCAACTCTAACCAGGTACAGACCTGGTTTCAGGTTTGAAATCGTTAGGGTGGCACTTGGGCCATCTGCCACCAGTTGACGTAAAACGCGACCGTTCAGGTCAAATACTTGAATGAGTTTGTTTTGGGCAAGTCCGCGAATGGTCAATTCGTTGATTGCAGGGTTAGGGAACAAGCTAATTTCGGGTGTAGCCTCCATCGCTATATGTCCTACTCTGTCAATACCATTGCTGATTTCCGTACCAGCGGCCCTTGCGCTGCCAGAAAGCGTTACGAAGGTTAATTTTTCCCAGTCGCCCAGTGAACCAGCACTAGTATTTAGCACGGGGTTACCTGCGGCATTCTGAGGAACCATTACGTAATTACCACTGGCCGCCTTAAGTGCAAAGTTGTTTCCTCCTAATGACTCCCAGGTGAACTTCGTATTGTTGCCGTTCTTAGCCGTAGCATTTGCGTTGACGTTACCCGTTCCGCTGTGTTGCAAATAGCGCTTTCCGCCAGGGCTCTGTACACTAATGGCAATACCACCGTTGTTATGGCTTTCTACCGTGAAACGTTCCCATGCTTGCCAGACCTGAGTTGGAGGGGAAGTAGAAGCAGAAGACTTCACTAAACCACCATCGTCAAATCTTGCAGAGATGTAACCTAATGGTGGCTTATTGCCCCGGTTAATCCAACTGGCCTGGAGAGGCTTGAAGCCAATAAGGCTACCTACAGGGGCTCCGCCAGTATTGCCGCCTCCTGTATTGCCACCGCCGCCGGCAACCGGGACAAGGTTGAACCGCTGGTTGCCGTTGCCCGTGCTAGCGTTATACAAATGGACTACGCCAGGGTTAGAAGACCAAAGATCAAGCGCGTTGTTCTGGTCGTGCTTAGGGAAAAACATAATGTCGTTGCCTACACTTCGAGCGACCCAAACCAAGTGCGCCGCATTACCGTTCCAGGTGGTGGTGGCCACCTTAGTACTAGGGCCAGCGGCTCCGTTGGGTACCTCCAATCGGCTGTTGCCATAAGCTACGGATTTGATCTCGTACTCTCCGTTGGCGAGCTTGGTAAAGGTCCATTTCGTATCGTTGTTGCCACTAGTGTTAGTGCTTACACAATTGCTGGCGGCTCCCGCTGCTTTTAGGTAATGGTTTGAGCTCGCTTTTTTGATGTAGTAGGTGCCGTTGGCAATATTAGCGAGTGGGCCTACATTGCTATTCCCACCACCACCTGTGCCGTTGATGTTACCTCCTTCCCATACGCGGACCCAGTCCACTTCCAGTGTCCCTAGGTTGTCACCTGGTTGAGCGGGAGTAGTACTAGGGTTATTGGGCTGAAAGCCTCCCGGGCCAAAGTTGTTAAACTGTACGTCTTTGGTGTGTGGAGTACTAGAAAATATAAGTCTGAGTCCCAGGTTTTCGTTGGCTGCATCGGCAGCGCCCACAGCGGGTGTTTCGAAGTAAGGTACACCGTCGTAATAGAAAGTAACGTTAGTGGGCGTCCAGTGCATACCCCAAACATGCCATCCGCCAAAAACATTCCGCAT
>CAYPIM010000286.1:0-4788 GCA_964410795.1 uncultured Lewinella sp.
ATTCCTTTCTAAAATAAACGAGCTACTAATTGATGGGTTTATTGCCTATTAGTGCTGTCCACAACCTTACTTACGCAGCAACCGTTATCTTTCCCCCTCACGAAAGAACAACAACTTGCCCAAAGGCTCCCCATACGACCCCAACCCCTGGGCCCTCTACGAAGAGGCGCTGCGCTACGACAAGGTCGGAGACGTATACACTGCCGTGAAGCTGCTCAAGAAAACTATCCGGGTAAATCCTGAATGGGTTGAACCCCACGCCGCTTTAGGTACTATCTATCATCGGAGGCGGGAGTGGAAGCCTGCCTTCCACTATTGGAAAAAGACCGTTGCCCTCGATGCTGACGATCGCGAAGCCTGGTGGCATCTCGGCCTTGCCGCAGTAGGCCTGGGGCGAATGCGCGTAGCAGCAACCGTCTGGGCAAAGTTTGGCTTCGACAAGGCAGACCTCTCCCACCCACTTTCTCTGGAAGTAAAAGGGCCTAATGGCTACGAAATCCTCTGGATGCAACCGCTCGACGCTGGCCGGGGCCGCATCCTTAGCATCCCCCACCCTGCCGGCAACCTCCGGTACCGGGACCTCATGCTCTACAATCGTCGCCAGCAAACGGGGTCTAATGTGATCGACAACCGCCGCATCCCTGTCTACGCTTCGCTCGATCGGATCAAGCGCTCCCCCTACCAGACCTTCAGTTGCCTGCTGCACACTAGCAGTCACAAAGCCATCAACCAGCTGGAGGAGCTTTGCTTCGATGCAGGTCTTGGTTTTGAAGTTTGGAGCAATGCCAGTCGCGGTACCCGACTAAACAAGAGTAAGGCCGGAGACGCTGAAAAAGACGCCTTCCCCGAATACTATAACGACCTGGTTCCGCGCCCAGACCACGGTACAGCCCTGGTCGCCATCGCCGCCATCCACCCCGCAGAAGTAGAACGGACACTAAACGACTGGCAAATTATTAGCCTGGAGGGATACTCAGACTTACAGCAGTATTAGGCAGGTTGCAGGTTGCAGGTTGCAAAATACCTCTCCCGCCTGACTACACAGTAGACGAGATAGCTTTCTATTTACACATCTCCTACGTAGGTACCAACCTGCAACTTGCCAACTTGCAACCTGCAACTTGTATCCTACAACGAGCTTAACCGTTTCCTAACCAAAACCTACCGTTCGCAACCTTATCTTTGCAGGCACAATCACATTTTTTTTGTCGAAGATATTCTCCATATCCCTCCTTGTCGGTTTCATCGTCTGCTCCATCTTCGCAGTCTCGTCGTACCGGTCGGAACAGCCGGGCGCCCGCCTGTTTGGAAAATACTTCAGTGCCGTACCTGTTCAGGGTTATTCTGTTCAGCGGAGCCTTAGCACTGGTGCAAACGAGGAAGATGCCGCTATTATCCGACAGGCCTATAATTACCATAAAGCCACAGACTATAACCTGGCGCTCGTGAGTTTTCGATCCTACTTAGAAAGTAATCCACTTCCTGAAAATGAGGAGGTACTACTCCTGGCGGGTACTGCTGCGGTTGCTACGGGTAACTATACGGAAGGAGCTGCGTACTTCGATCAGATCGAAGAAAGTGGAGACTTTGCAGCTGAAGCCTGGTGGCACCTTGCGCTAATAGAGCTACACGAAGGAAATTTCACCACTGCAAGAAGTGAACTAAAAAAGGTAGTCAAAAGCAAAGCCACACGAAGCCTCACCGCCGTGGAGCTCCTCAAGGAAGTCCCTACACCCTAAATTAGCGCTAAAAATCGACAAGGGAGATTGTTTTACCAAGCGCATTTAATCTTTCTATTTGTTACGCTATTTTGGGCTTATCAATGCGTGCTTACCGCCTTTTGGCTATTTTTCCGCAAAATTTATTGTGATTTCGTGCGCGGCCGCAGGTGCAAAGTTGGATTTTTAGGTGCAATGGAAGACAATTATACTCCTTCGGATGGGTCACCTTCCCTCTCAGCGCTTAAAAGCTTCTTACCTTGTCCCAACTAAGTTAAGAACGGGCGCATCAAAACGCTCCTGTTCACTTGCTACCAAGCAAAACCACCCGTACCAATACCTGAATACTTATGCTATTTCGTTACTGCCTTTCTCTGTTACTGTTCGCCGCCGGCCTGAGTACAATTACCGCCCAGGACTGCAATTACCAGCTTCTGATGGAAGACACCTTTGGTGATGGTTGGAACGGTGGCGAAGTCACCGTCCGTGTCAATGGCGTTTCTACAATGTATACCCTGGAACGAGACGATAACGGTGGTTTCTTCCGCGCCGTTTTCTTCCCAGTCAACAATGGTGATGTAATTGAAATAGACTACGTTCACGGTGGTTTCCCCAACGAGACCTTCTTCTCGATTCTCAACAACAATGACAGCCTGCTGTACAGCAATGGTGAAGATGTTGACATTGATGTCATTGAAGGAGTGAACCTCGCCAGCATCATTGTTGAATGTGAGGCCTGCGCGGCTCCTTCAGCCAACAGCATCGAGTTTTTCCGCATACGCTCTACCTCCGTAGACATTCGTTTCCTCAGCCTTCCGGCTGCGGTAGATCCATTGTACCGCATCCAGTACCGTGGCGGGAATTTCGACCCTACTGTTGACATGGATGGCATGACAATTATGGGCACCGATACAGCCTACCGAATAAATGACCTTGCTCCTGACAGCCTCTACACCTTCTGGGTAGATGCCGTCTGCCAGGCTGTAGATGATACAACCGCCGTTCGTGGTCCTTTTCAGATCATGACCCAGAAGCGGAAAGATGTGGGTATAACTCAACTCTCAGCTCCGGTAACTGGCTGTGATCTTGGCGGCGAAGACGTAACCATCGGAATCACCAACTTCGGGGGGGAACCACAAGCTTTCTTCAACGTAGACTTTTCCGTAAACGATGTTCCCGGCGGAGTAGTAACGCCCAACGATGGCATCTTCACCGGCATAGTCGGGGTAGATAGTACAGAGTTTTTCACCTTTGACATCCGGGCTTTCCTTTCCGACCCAGGAACCTATGAATTCAAAATCTGGACCGTTCTACCGGAGGATGAAGACACGACTAATGATACCCTAACCATTTCCGTTACGCATATTCCACTTATCGAAGATTTCCCCTATGTCGAAAACTTTGAAGAAAACGATGGCTTCTGGTTCGTTGATCGACAGGGCCGGGGAGCAGCCAGCTGGGAATGGGGTCAGCCCGATGGCAACCTGATTGACCGGGCTCCTCAGGGGCGAAATGCATGGGTGACTCAACTAAATGACAACTACTTTAATCAGGAAGAAACCTATCTCGTCTCTCCTTGTTTTGACCTTTCTGAAATGACGTCAGACCCACTCTTTAGCTGCCAGCTATTTGTAGAAAGCGAAGAAGGCTTTGATGAGCTTACCCTGGAGTACTCCATTGACGAGGGCGAAAACTGGCGTAAGGTAGAAACCAGCCCCGCTGGCATCAACTGGTACAATGACCTCGAGAACCAACGCTGGACGGGTGATGGTGGCTTCGGCGATGAATTCAAGACTATCGCTAACCTTATCCCAGGTGTTGCCGGTGAAAGGCTACAACTACGCTTTGCGCTTAGGACATCGAATTTCACCCGCCTGGAAGGCTTCCTGGTTGATGCCGTAACCCTCACCGAACGCATGGGGGACAATCTGGCCGCAGCCGAGGCTTCCAGCGTAAACCCAGAGACCTGCAGCTCCGTCACCGATTCCGTTGCCTTCCGCTTCACCAATCTCGGACTCAATACCGCTGAGAACGTAAACCTCAGCTACCGCGTAAACGGAGGTGATGTTGTCACAGAAGTATTCGCTGGCCCGCTCACCGCCGGACAAACGACCACCTACATTTTCTCTACTCCTTTTGACGGAACATCCGCCGCAGAAAGCACCGTAGAGGTATGGACAGACCTTACGGACGACTTCCAAATCAACAACGACACCACCGTCTTTTACCTACGGACCCGCGAGGACATCCCCTTCTTTGAAGGCTTTACTGACGGCAATGCGCCCGAAGGCTGGAACATCAGTGACAACGCAATTCGTGACCGGAACTTTGACGGCGAAGTAACCATGTTCGATAACGTATGGAGCAGCGATACTTCAATGACTTTCCGTACGGCTAATTATGGCTTGGTAGAAGCTGGAGACAGCCTTCGTTTCCGGGTAGAACTTTATAACTTCGGCGGTGCAGAACTCCCCTACGAAATACCTACGGAGCTGTTCGTATATGCTTTCTCCAACTGTTCGTCTGATACCATTCTCATTGAAGAGCTTACC
The DNA here is from genome assembly GCA_964410795.1 of uncultured Lewinella sp. Classification (GTDB taxonomy): domain Bacteria; phylum Bacteroidota; class Bacteroidia; order Chitinophagales; family Saprospiraceae; genus Neolewinella. The sequence continues at coordinate 4,271 of CAYPIM010000286.1, forward strand.
GTAGTAGGTGATACATCCGTTAGCATAAGCCTCGAACTTTATGAAGGTGAAGCCCTTCAATTCAGCTTCCTGCTACTTTGGCCGGGCGAAGGAGATTTTTGGGCTAATTTCGATGACATCGCCATCCGCCGCTGCGCAGCGAATCTGGCCCTAACGGCAGATGTGGACGATTCCAACACCTTCGGTGACAACGGCATCGTAACCATCATACCAGGAGACGGACTCTCTCCCTACATTTTTGACTGGAGTAACGGAGATTCTACAGCAACCGCCGATAGCCTTGCCGTAGGAGAGTACATGGTAACGGTAACGGACGCCGTCGGATGTATCGACGAAATCACCCTCTCCGTAGACCTCGACGTAGCAACGGACGAAGCTACCGAAGTACTTAAAGAGCTCCAGATATACCCCAACCCAACCTCTGGCCTTCTGGAACTTCGCCTTGACCTGGAGAACGTAACCGAACTTAACGCAGAGGTCTACGATATGACCGGGCGGCGAATGCTGGCAAAATCCCT
>CAYPIM010000286.1:4888-6168 GCA_964410795.1 uncultured Lewinella sp.
CAGGTTGCAGGTTGCAGGGATCTAATAGGCAGTTATGTCGCCCCTTAACCTGCAACTTGCTACTCGAAATCTGAAACTGGCAAACTAAATCCCCCCTTCAGACCTTTATCCAAGTATGAAAATTGGAGTAGTCTGTTATCCCACCTATGGTGGCAGTGGTGTATTGGCCACCGAGTTGGGTCTTGGCCTCGCCCGAAAGGGTCATGAAGTTCATTTTATTACTTACCGGCGTCCGGCAAGGCTTGGAGGCTTCCAGGCGAATGTGTTTTATCACGAAGTAGATAGCGGATCAGATTACCCTCTTTTTGAGTTCGCCCCCTACGAAACTTCCCTAGCCTCTAAGCTGGTGGATGTAATTGAAAATCACAAGATTGACCTCCTGCACGTACACTACGCCGTACCGCACGCGACGGTAGCCTATATGGCGCGCAAAATCCTGATCAGCCGGGGTAAGTATGTCCCCTTCGTTACCACGCTCCACGGTACGGACATTACCCTGGTCGGTACCAACCCGGCCTTCGCACCTACGATCACTTTTGCAATCAATAAATCCGATGGCGTCACCGCCGTTTCGGAATCATTGCGCAAAGACACCTTGGCTAATTTTGACATCTGCAACCCAATTGAAGTGATCTATAACTTCATCGACTTTAAGCGCTTCCACCGCAACAATAAAGATCACTTTAAAGCGGCCATCGCGCCCAACGGAGAACGGGTACTTATTCACGTCTCTAACTTCCGGCCGGTAAAGCGGGTAGACGACGTGATCTACATCTTCCGTATTGTACGTGATGAGATGCCCGCTAAGCTCCTACTCATCGGAGATGGCCCTGAACGCAGCCGCTGCGAAGAACTAAGCCGCAAACTCGGCCTGAGTCAAGACATTCGTTTTCTCGGAAAGCAGGATGCCATTGAAGAACTTCTTGCGGTCTCCGACCTCTTCCTCCTACCGTCCGCCAGTGAAAGTTTCGGCCTCGCGGCACTGGAAGCAATGGCTTGCGAAGTGCCCGTCATCAGTTCCGATGTAGGCGGAATCCCCGAAGTAAATATTGACGGGCAAACGGGCTTCCTCTCCGGCGTAGGTATGGTAGACAAGATGGCCGAGGATGCAATCACCATTCTTAGAGACGACGAAGTCCTCCGGAGGTTCCGTGCCGCAGCGCTGGCCCAGGCCGCCAGGTTCGACATTGAAGAGATCATCCCCAAGTACGAAGCTTACTACCAGGAGGTCATTGACCGAACAACGGTTAAGCCGGAGGAGCCGGTGTTTGATTGTTGAT
>CAYPIM010000287.1:0-6072 GCA_964410795.1 uncultured Lewinella sp.
CGCAGGTGCAAGGGCTGTTTTAAGAAGCTGCATTGAAACCTGGAAGCACTTGCTCCGTAGAGGTGAAGGCTGCGGATTATTCTCTGGTTGACGGAACTTCCGAACCGGATAATTACATTGCAGCCGTATGCTAACCACTAACTTCATCACTACTCGCCTGGCCGAAGTCGCGGCTGAACGCGAAGTCACCGTCCGCTATGCCAACGAATCTGGTAGCAGGGCCTGGGGACTGGCCAGCACGGATTCGGACTACGATGTCCGCTTCGTCTACCAACACCCGAAAGAATGGTACCTCCGGCTAGATCGGCCCAAGGATATGATCGGCCCCATCATGGAGCTCGATGGAGAGCTCGACCTTGTGGGCTGGGATTTGCGTAAGGTTCTCAGTCACATCGCGGGCAGCAACGCTGGGACAATCGAGTGGTTGTACTCCCCCGTTGTTTACCATCTGGAGGAGGATTTTTTGGAGAAGTTGCGGAAACTGGCAACGAATTACTTCGATGCTCCGAAGGTCACGGCCCACTACCTGGGCATTGCTCGCAGTGCGGAACTGGCCGGTTTTGACCTGGATGCTGGAGACTGGAACCTAAAAAAGTACTTCTACTACCTTCGGCCCATCCTTGCTGCAGACTATGTCATCCACGAAAACCGCAACCCACCCGTAGCCTTTGCTGAGCTGCAAGATCGTATTGTCGATAAGGGAATTCGTAGCCTTCTGGATGAGTTGATCGCTCACAAAGCAACCGTCGGTGAAGACCACCGTATGATCATCCCCCGCCCGTTGGTTGCACATTGCTCCAAACTCCGTGAATCCACAACCAAAATGCTGGAAGGCATCCCCCGCCGCACCACTGACCGCACCGAAGCCGACGCGCTCTTCCGGGAGCTGATTGGTTACCCGGCCCTTTAGGCCGGGAAGGTGCCCTGGCTTTCAGGCCCGACATCCCCGACCTGAAGGTCGGTTTACCCGCACGGCGCGAAGCGCCGGGAAACTAAGCTCCATCATGCTCATCCCCAATCTCCTGCTAAACTGCCAATCCGGCTCCCACGCCTACGGCCTCGCCACCGAAACATCGGACGAGGACTTCCGGGGCGTCTTCTTCGCCAATAAGACAGACTTCTACGCGGGCTCCGCCCCCGAGCAAATGGCCGATGCTACCAACGACCGCGTCTACTACGAACTCGGCCGCTTCGTTGAACTACTGACCAAGGCGAACCCTACCGCCCTGGAACTGCTCGCTACACCGGCCGAATCCGTCCTCCAACGCCACCCGATTATGGATCACCTCCGGCTCGAAGATTTCCTGACAAAAGCCTGTAAAGCGACCTTTGCCGGCTACGCAACTACACAGATTCGGAAAGCAAGGGGACTGAATAAGAAAGTCCACAATCCCATGCCAAAGGAGCGAAAAAGCGTGGAGCATTTCTGCTACGTCCTCTCCGAAGGAAAAAGTGTTTCCCTGCACGACTGGCTTTCGAAAACGGGCCTTGCATCCTGCGACCTCGCCCTTGTCCGTATTGACCACACGCGGGGTGTTCATGCCATTTACCACGACCCGACCGCCACCTGGGCGCAGGGCATCAGTAGCGGCCCGCAGGCCAACGACGTGCGCTTGAGCAGTGTACCCAAAGGCCAGCAGTGCCTCGCTTACCTGAGTTTTAACCACGATGGCTACTCGGTCTACTGCCGCAAACACCGTGAATATTGGCAGTGGGTGGAGGCCCGCAACGACGTACGCTACGCGTCTACCCTGAACCACGGCCAGGGCTACGACGCCAAAAATATGATGCACACCATCCGCCTGCTGGATATGGCCATCGAGATTTTTCGTGACGGCGAACTCAACGTCCGCCGCCCAGATCGTACGTTTTTACTGCGGGTAAAAGTCGGAGAATTCTCGCTGGAGGAGGTGTTGGAAATGGCCGAAACACGCCTGGCTGCGCTGGAAGAATACGCTGCCGCAACCACCCTCCCTGACACCGTGGACCGGGAGACAGTGGCGGCTACCCTGGTGAGGATGCGGGAGGAATTGTACGGGTAGAATTAATCTTGAACGACATCCAGTAACCGGAAAAATCCTTTGACAGACTAGGCTAAGCACGCATCGCCTAAACTGTTAAAGGCGTTGTTTAACTTCTTTTGTAGTTGTAAAACTTCTTTTGTAGTTGTATCTTTGCTTCAAACACAGTTGCAATGAAGAAACTAACGGATAAAGAGGAAGCTTATATGGCCATTTTGTGGGAGAAGGAGCGTGCCTTTGCTAAGGAAGTAAGGGCTGCATTGCCGGAGCCGCACCCTCATATCAATACTGTTTCTACGATGATCCGTAAGCTGGTGAATAAAGGCTTCCTGAAGGTCGAAGACTTCGGAAGCACTCACCGCTACTATCCGGCGATCAGTAAGGAGGCTTACTCGGCTGGCATCATTGGCCCTAAGCTTACGGGGCTGTTCGGCAACTCTTATAAAAACGTTGTAGCCTTCTTCGTCAAGGAAGAAAAACTAAGCGTAGATGAGTTGAAGGACGTAATCCGGATGATCGAAGAGGAAGAAAATAAATGATGCCGCCATGTTGATCTACTTACTTAAAGTTAACTTCATAATTCTGGTGTTTACGGCGGCCTACTGGCTGCTGTTACGCAAAGGAGGGCTGCTCCAGCTGAACCGGCTAATTCTTGTAATTGGTATCGGATTGGCCTTCCTGCTGCCAGCCTTACCTCCGTCTCAATTCCTGGGAGACAACGTACCAGAACCCGTGCGGGAACTGACCAGCCGCGCAGCGGCTGCACTCCCAGAGATAGTACTGTTGGCTTCGCCACCGCTTTCTGAAACAAGGGAGTTGACGGTGTCCGAAACCAGCCCTTTACCTGCAGAGAATTGGTGGTGGCAACCCGTACTTTGGATTTTTCTGACCGTCGCCGCTTTTATGCTGTTCTTACTGCTCCGGCAATTTGTGCACATTTTTAAGTTGATTCTCTACAGTGCCAATGCCCGGGAGGACGGGCTCACCATTGTGCATACCGACGAAGATATTCCCCCTTTTTCCTTTTTTCGTTTTCTGGTAATCAACCCTGCGAAGTACGGGCAGGAGGAGCTGCGACGCATCATTGTCCACGAGAAGGCCCATATCCGCCAACACCACTATTTAGATATTCTGGTGGGGGAAATGCTCCGGGTAGTTTGCTGGTTCAATCCCGCTGCCTGGGTGCTGAATGGCCTGTTGAAAATGAACCTCGAATACATTGCCGACCGGCAGGTGCTCTCTGCCGGTATCGATCGAAAAAATTACCAGTTCCAGTTGCTCCAGATGAGCGTACGGGGGCAATCTCTCCGCCTTACCACCCCACTTAATTATTCACCAATCAAAATGCGAGTTACCATGATGAATACTAAAAAAACCAATGCTTTGAGTCCGCTACGCTACGCGTTACTGCTCCCCATCTTCCTATTGTCTGTAATGGTCATAAACCCGACGCAGGCCCAGGAAAGCCGCGTACTTACTGGTGCTGCAACCGCCAGTTCTTCTACCGAGCTCGCTAGTGTTGAGGGAACGGCTTTAGCGGCGACCAGTACCCAGATAGCATCTTCTGTTTCCTCCACGACGGCTGGTCGGGACATCTACTTTGTTATTCGCCCAACCACCAGCCGCAAGACCTTAATGGACGTTCAAGAAACCCTGGCCGAATACGGCATTGCGGTGAAATACGACAAGCTCCGCTATAAAAATGACTTGCTGATGGACATTAGTGTTTCCATTCGGTCGGATAATTATTCTGGGAACCTTTCTTACAGCCCGCTGAACAATCGCCTGGTCTTTTACGACCTGCAGGTTGATAGCCAGATCACGGGCTTTGAATCCGGTACCCCACGGAAATTCAAGCTAAAGCAACGGGACATGATCGATGAATTATCCGGCCTACTGATCCATAAATCAAACGGTAGGGTAACTATTCGAGGGAGCGCCAGGATTGACTAGTATGATTCACTTGCTGGTTAAGTCCCGTCGATCGTGCTGCACGCATGGTCGGGGGGATTGTTTTAGAGCACTATCGGAGGTTGAATATGTTATCTTTTTGTTAGACTGCTTTGGCTTTTAATATTTACCGACTCGTCCCCTTATTTTGAGGACATGAAACATAATTACACCTTCAGGAGCCTGCTTTTGTTCTTTGCTATAGCCTGCTGCTTCCCTTTATTAAGCCAATCCGAAAAGCTGTCTGACCTGGAAAGTAGTTTACGACCAGAGCTCATTGTTGAAGGGGCTCCATTATGGCGTATGACTGACCGGATGAATAACTACAACGTACCGGGAGTAAGCGTCGCCGTTGTGCAGAACTTTCAACTGGTTGGCGTAAAAACTTTCGGAGAGAAAGAAGCTGGTTCATCAGCAGCTGTGCGCCCGGAAACTACTTTTCAGTCAGCGTCCATCAGTAAGCTGGTAAATGCCGTTGGCGTCATGAAACTGGTGGAGGAAGGTAAGCTGGATTTAGACCAGGACATCAACGAAATACTGAAGAGTTGGCAAATTCCGTATTCCAATGAATATCCGGATGCGGTAATTACCGCAAGAATGTTGTTGACCCATACTGCCGGGCTTTCTAGCCACGGTTTCGGCGGGTATAAAAGTATCGAAGGGCTGCCGACGCTCCTGAACATATTGAATAACGCCAAGGGGGTTAAGGCCGATCCCATCAAAATTATCATGGCGCCCGGAACCTCTTTCAAATACTCCGGCGGAGGAACCTTGGTTACCCAGTTATTTATAGAGGAGGTGACGGGCAAATCTTATCCGGAGTACATGCAGGAAGCAGTTTTACAACCACTAGGGATGACGAATTCTTTTTATTCCGTTAACCAGGCCGGAAGGGAAGACCAACTGGCCACCGCACACTTCGCTAAGGGGAAACCACTAAAAGGGAAATATCACTACTATCCCGAATCCGCCCCGGCTGGGCTTTGGTCAACACCTACTGACCTGAGCAAAGTGATGATTGACCTGATGCTGGCCTTCAAAGGAGAAGAAGGTCGCCTACTAAAGCCAGAAACGGCCCAGGCAATGTTGGAGCCGACTGCGGCTAGTGGTAATTCCGGACTAGGGCTTTTCTTAAATAAGAAAGGCAAGCATGTTTACTTTGAGCACAGCGGCTCGAACGAAGGCTTTAGGGCCAATTTCGTTGGCAGCACCAGCAGTGGTTCTGGTGCTATTGTTATGCAGAACGGAGAACAATACAACCTGGTGCCGGAGGTGATAAACTCCGTTGCGACCGTCTACGAGTGGGCTGATTGGTTTCCCGCGGAGAGTACCATTCAGGCTGGTGTTACGGTAGATAAATCTTTGTGGAAGGCCTACGAAGGCCGCTACGTAAAAGAGGAAGGCGAGGGGAAGCCCTTTGACGTAAAGATCCGAAAGGGGGAGCTTATGATGTCCCGGCCTAAAGCCTGGAGCTTACCGTTGGTACTGGTTGCTACGAACAAATACCTACTAAAGGGAGTCTCCCCAACGGCGACGGTGGAGTTCCTGAAAGATGGCCGACTAAAAGTAACCCAGGGAGAGGTCACCTTTTTTAAGAAAGAATGAGGACCCAGCCTACCCGCTGCCGCTAACCCGGTCGAAGCACACTCCGTGTGCGAGCGGCCCTGCGCAGCCTCCGACTGTACGGTCATAGGTGAAGGATTTATGATCTGATCTCTACGCAAACTAATTCGACTGGCAAGTTGGAGATAAGCAAACACACCGTATCTTTCCTTTCCATGCCCACCCCCGACAAATACACCTATTGGCAGAACCTTCTCGCCCAAAACCGACTGGAGAGAGTCTTCGGTGAACTCCGGGAAGTCTTCGCCCAGAGCGAACACCTCGTGCACATCATCCAGCAGCAGGGCCGCCATGCCGCCCTGGTGGAGCAGATAATAGACGGTACCATCAGCCAGGAAGACAAGACCCTGACGGAAAATCAGATTCGCAAAAGCACCCTTCTCTTGCTGGAGCAAATGAAGCAATGGGAAGAAACGGACGAGACGGTGGCGCGGGAACTGGCGGCGGTAAAAATTGATGGAGATTCCATTGCGTCGAT
>CAYPIM010000288.1:0-6072 GCA_964410795.1 uncultured Lewinella sp.
AGGACGCCAGGTTTTCATCCTGGTAAGAGGGGTTCGATTCCCCTACGGGCTACAAATTTGCTTAGCAATTTTGATTTGTGATTCTCGATAAGAGATTCTCGATTCGTGATTTACCCGCACAGCAGCGGCAGCCAAATCAAGAATCAAATATCGAGAATCGAGAATCAAATATCCTACCGGCCCGTTCGTCTATCGGCTAGGACGCCAGGTTTTCATCCTGGTAAGAGGGGTTCGATTCCCCTACGGGCTACAAGGACATTCTGTCCAATCACTTTAAAAACAGAAGACCCCTTTCGGCTTTGCCGAAAGGGGTCTTCTGTTTTTAAAGTGATTGGCCCCGGCTAAAACCCAACATTATTGTACTTAATACACTAAGTAATCGTAACTTAGCGTCATAATCAAGCAAAGCATACTTTCCTCTGAAGACGGAAAGCCCTATCTTTGCGGCCTCTTAGAGAGAAACTGCGGAGACAACCCTCTGTTTCTTCTGAAACCCTCCCCTGTTACCTGCGGTCGCGCCCAAACGTACCGCGCTACCCTAGGGGCCTATATCAACCTCAATTAAACAATCGAGAAACTAACCCAATTATGGCAAGAATAGCAATCAACGGTTTCGGCCGTATCGGACGTATAACCCTTCGCAATCTCCTCGAAAAAGGACTCGACGTAGTTGCCGTTAATGACCTGACGGACAACGCCACCCTCGCTCACCTTTTCAAGTATGATAGTGTACAGGGCAACTACCCTGGCGAAGTAAGTGCTGATGATGATTTCATTTACATTGACGGCAAAAAGATTGATGCACTCAGCCAGCCCGACCCGAGCAAGCTGCCATGGGGAGAACTCAACATTGACGTCGTACTGGAATGTACTGGTCGTTTCCGTGACCAGGATAAGGCCCAGCTTCACATCGATGCCGGCTGTAAGAAAGTGCTCATCTCTGCTCCCGCAGGAAAGGGTGACGTAGCTACAGTAGTACTTGGTGTAAACGAAGAAGTACTCAATGCTGACACTAAAATTTACTCCAACGCCAGTTGTACAACCAACTGTCTGGCGCCATTGGTAAAGGTACTCGATGATGCTTTCGGAGTTAGCGAAGGCGTCATCACCACTGTTCACGCTTACACCGCCGACCAGAACATTCAGGACGGCCCGCACAAAGACCTCCGTCGCGCACGTGCTGCAGCCGTAAACATCATCCCTACCAGCACCGGTGCTGCCAAAGCTGTTGGTCTGGTACTCCCTCACCTCAACGGTAAGCTCGACGGTGGCGCAATGCGCGTTCCTGTACCAACCGGTTCTTTGACGGACCTTACAATCAACCTCAAGAAGGAAGCTTCCGTAGCCGAGATTAACGCTGCTTACAAAGCTGCTGCTGAAGGCCCGATGAAAGGCATCCTCGCTTACGTAACTGATCCATATGTCTCTTCCGACATCGTTGGCAGCAAGTACAGTAGCCTCTATGATGAAGGCCAAACTAAGGTGCTTGGCAAACTCGTAAAAGTGGTTAGCTGGTACGACAACGAAGCAGGCTACTCTGCTCGCCTCGCTGATCTTTGTGAGCGCATAGCCGCTATGTAAGTAAAGGTTTAAAAGATGAAGGGGGTAAGGGGTAGCCAATGCTATTCGTTACTCCCTTTTTCTTTTCTTTTTACCTTTTTTCTCCCTTACCCTTTTATCCCCCCTTTCCATGTCCCTCAAAGACCTCGACGTTTCCGGCAAAAAAGTACTCGTTCGCGTAGATTTTAACGTACCACTCGACGCTGAAAAAAACGTGACCGACGATACCCGTATCAGCAAAGCATCTCCCACCATTAAGTACCTTCTGGAAAGCGGTGCTGCAGTTATCCTGATGAGCCACCTGGGGCGTCCGCTCAAAGACAAGCTGGAAGACGGCACCATCAACTACGAAAAGTATAGCCTTAAGCCAGTTGTAGCTACGCTGGAAGATTACGTAGGCTGCCAGGTTCAATTCGTTTCCGACACCATTGGCGAAGAAGCCAAAGCGGCCGTTGAAGCCCTCGAAACCGGTCAGATTCTATTGCTGGAGAACACACGTTTCTATGCGGGAGAAAAAAAGGGAGATGAAGACCTGGCCAAAGCCATGGCCGACCTTGCGGACGTATACGTAAACGATGCTTTCGGTGCAGCTCACCGAGAGCATGCCTCGACGGCCACCGTTGCCCGCTTCTTCGACGCGGACCACAAATCCTTCGGCTTCCTCATTGCCGCAGAGCTTGAAGGTGCCGAAAAGCTGCTCAACGCTCCGGCACATCCAGTAACTGCCATCGTTGGCGGAGCCAAGGTATCTGATAAAATCCTCTTACTAGAGAAACTACTCGACTTCGCCGACAACATCATCATCGGCGGTGCGATGGCCTATACCTTTAGCCTGGCCCAGGGCGGAAAGGTTGGCAAATCCCTCGTGGAACGCGATAAAACCGACAATGCCCTGGCCCTTCTGAAAAAGGCAGAGGCGAACGGTACTAAGATTATCCTCCCGGTTGACACTAAAGTCGGCAAAGAGTTCGCCAACGAAACGCCATCGGACATCGTTAAGGCCGGCGAAATTGGCGATGAATGGGAAGGATTGGATATTGGGCCCCAGTCTATTGAAAACTTCAGTAAAGTGATCTCGACCAGCAAGTCTATCCTTTGGAACGGCCCAATGGGTGTATTCGAAATGAGCAACTTCGCGATCGGCACGAACGCCATCGCCGATGCCGTAGCTAAAGCAACCAAAGAGAACGGTGCTTACAGTCTTATTGGTGGTGGTGATTCCGTCTCCGCTATCAACCAAGCCGGACTTTCCGAGCAGGTTTCTTTCGTTTCTACCGGCGGTGGAGCAATGTTGGAATTACTAGAAGGCAAGGAACTGCCAGGGATTGCGGCGATTAAGAAGTAATCTTATTGGGCGAGGGGCTGTGCCCCGAGGGATCCCGAGCGGTAGCGAGGAGTACAATGTATTTGCCTTCTCGCTGCCGCTCGGTATTTCTCGGGGCGAAGCCCCTCACTCTTTAACGCAACAGGGTAAAACTTCCGGAATAAGGCAGCGCTACCCCATCCAAAAACAGTACAGAGGCCGTGTAATAATAGACACCACTCCGTGCTGGCTCCCCGTCTATCCTTCCATCCCATCCTGAAGAGACCTGATTGGGCTCCATATTTTCGCCGCCAAAGACCTGTCCGCCCCAGCGATCAAATATTTCGAGACTATTAATTGCCGTTACGTTGGGTACTGCAGCAAAGAGGGTGAAGCGGTCGTTGATCCCATCTCCGTTCGGGGAGAATGCATTGGGCGGGTATACTTGTCGGGTTTTAATAACAACATAGCGCAGAGAATCGCGCGCTTCGCACCCCTGCGGAGAAGTAGCTAGTAAAAATAGCGTGCCACTTTCAGCGGGGAGGAACCGTGCTCCATCACAATCTGCTGAACAGTCTACCAAACCTGCGGGGGTATAGGTGTAAGACGCTACTGCATCATTGGTGCCGTCATTGAGTAAGATGCTTTCCCCTAGGTCAACGGCACGGGACTCCCCCATTTCGATGGTGAATGGGTTTGGCGTAGTTAAGCTTAAGGAACCTTCTTCGATACAACCAAAACGATCTTCAATCCGGTAAACAAAAGTTCCTTCTCCTAAACCCGTAGCGGTAGAACCTACCCCCCGGTCAATGCTATCGAGCGTATAACGAAAAGGCCCTGCTCCGTTGGTTACTCCGGTCAGCTCTATACTCCCGTCCGTCAGATACGAACAACTGGGGTCGGCAGTCACAAAGTTACCGATCAAACCAGGGTCAGGCACCACCGTCAACCGGAGGGTGACGATACTGTCGCAGCCAAGGGAAGAGATAAGGGTATCCATCGTTGTGCCGGAAGCCCCGTATGCTTCTTCACCAACTTCGAAGAACAAACCATTACAAATCGTATCAATGATCTCGAAGCGTTGTGGGGCGACGTTAACCGTCTTCACATTGGAGCTTACCCGGCAATTCTCATTCATCAGGTTTACCGATCCGTTGGCCAGCAGGTACCGATAAGCGTAGGTACTAGCATTCCTTCCGGTGTGTAAAAAAGTCATACTATTTTCCCCTACTATGTCCTGCCAGGTCAGCCCGCCATCAAGGCTTTCTTGCCATTGCAGTTGCGGATCGTCGTATTCGTCACCAATCACTTCTGCAGTGAGTAGGGCGGTACCCCCACCTGCACAAACTTCTATCACTTCTGCGCCATCAATGAGTGCCAGTGGCCCGCAGGCACGAAAAGAGATATTGTCGATGGCCAGGTCGTTTCCGTTTCCACCTGGCGCATTATTACTCAAGGCTAATACTACCGAGGTTTGCCCAGGTTCGGTGGTAAACGTAAATCCGTATGTATTCCAGGTTCCCGTTTCGGGGATAAGCCCGGTGGTAAAGCGGCTGACATCATCTATGCTGAAACTTACGTCTGGTCGCAGGGCATTTTCTCCTGGTCGGATAATATTCCGGACGTCTGCGGAGAACTGATAAATTGTATTTTCACAAAGATTCTCCACCCGCTGTTCGTAGAATTTCCCAGGAGCGAAAGCAGCGTTGACGACCATCATGTAACCGTTAGGGTCATTACTATTATCGGCGAAGGTCTGCCAGGCGGGAAAAGCGAAAGCCCAGTTTCGCATATCGTTGGTGATGGTATAAAAGCCATCATTGGGTGGCGGGTTGGGTTGGTATTGGAACCCAGGCGCAATTCCAGGATCTGGTGTCAGGATATTGGCGGGTCCGCTGCCGAAGTCTCCAGCATCAAAAATGTTTTCGCCCAGGTTACCGGTACATTGCTGGGCGTTTAGGCAGAAAGAAGTGATGGCGAAGAGGGCCAAGAGTAGAATTTTGGGGTTCATTAAATGGGGTTTAGCTAGTAGTGGGAAAGAGAGAGCAGACTTTTCGTGCGCAAAGAGGAGACCTTTTTCAGGGTGTCCCTCAACTACCGGATAAGATTAAACGATCCCTCCCGCACCTTCACTTCGTCGGAATCCGAAAACCGAAATACCATCTTGTAAAGATAAAGGTCACTGTTCTGTGGCGTGCCATCTTTGGTACCGTCCCATGCTTGGTCAGGATTGGTGCTTTCAAACACGCGCTGCCCCCAACGGTTGAAGATGAAGAGGGTGTAGTCTTCTGCTTGGCAGATGGTGTAGAGCCGAAACACATCGTTTACGTTGTCTCCGTTGGGGGTAATCAGCTCTGGGATGCCCTCCTCACACGTACAAAACTCCGCAACCGGGCCGGTAAAGACCAGCTCCGTCGAGTCTCCACACTCGTTAAAAACGATGATCGGGATGTCGGTGTCCAACATCGCGGGTAAGGTGCGCGGGTTGTCCGTATTTCCGTCGGAGTAGCGAACGGAGGCCACCTCAAAGGCGTCGTCTGGGCCGCTAAAAACCTCTAGGGTGATCTCTTTCCCGTCGCAGATTCGACCGTCCGCGGTTACGTCAAGTATTGGCTGAAAGCGAGGGACTTCGGGGGCAAGCCCTAGTGGGTATTCAACCTGGCCGCAGTTTTTGTACGTCACCTCAACGCGGTATTCCTGTCTGCTTTCCGGCTTGTTCAGCTCAATCGTATCTGTAGTAGACACGAACTCCGCTACCAAAATTTCGGTACCGAGGGGGTCATCTTCGTAAAGCGATACTTTTATTTCATCGAAGGCTGCGCTTAATGCTAGGTCTAGAACACAGCGTAGCCGCTCGCAGCTCAGTTCTTCTTCAAGCACTATGGGCACAATATCAACGAGGCTAGGGTCTGGTTCTACCGTTAGGCGAAGGGTAACGATGCTGTCGCAATTTATGGAAGAGCGTAGGGTATCTATCGTTACGCCGGAGGTTCCGTACGCTTGCTCGCCGACTTCAAAAAACGAGCCTTCGCAGATCGTGTCGACAATCTCAAAGTTTAGCGCAGCAACGTTGACAATTTTCACGTTAGAAACCACACGGCAGTTCCCATTCGTGAGGTTAGGCATTCCGTTGGCCAGCAGGTAACGATAGTAATATTGGCCAGCGGAGCTTTCGGGATGCAGGAAATCCGTACCGTTCTCATCTGCTA
>CAYPIM010000289.1:0-6054 GCA_964410795.1 uncultured Lewinella sp.
TTACGGTGATTACGGTGTCGGGAGTCTGGGCTCGGCAGCTGGGGGCGGGGCCGCAGGTGCAGAGTAGGAGGATGAAAAGCAAAAGGAGGTTGCGCATGACTTTTGATTTTGGATAGTCTGCGGCGTAGGGATCGGGAGTTCCCTGCTCCCAAAGGGAAGGAAGGGGAGATGATGGAGGAATTACTCGTCTAGGTAAGTGAAGCTAAGGTTGATGGTTGTAGCCCCGTTTTCTATATCGACGTAGTTGGCTGGGTTTAGGGTTAGCTGGTAGGTGGGTTCGTGGGCATTGGCTACGGGAGTCCAGGATTGAATGGGCAAGGGAATCCCGTCGCCAGTTTGGGCGGTGATAGATTCGAGGTGAAGGGTCTCGGGGCAGTGTGCTAGCCAGACGGTGCTGTCCCGATCATCCCAGGCCCCGAAGAAGCGAGGGCCGGACTCGCAGTTCCACTGTGACCAGGCATATTCGGTGGCGAGGTAGGACTCTCCGTCATAATGATAGCGAAAGCCACCGGTGCCGTTGTGGCGAGTGTTGGGGTCGCTAAAATCAAGTAGGATGGTGGCGGTTTGAGGGAGTTCCTCAATGATGGGATCAGCGGGTTCGCAGCTCGGGTAGAGGAGGGCGATTAAGGCGGCTAAAAGAATGAAGAGGGGGTACGACGTAAGGAGGGTACGCATGACTGAATTGGTTTAGTCTGCGGTGTGCGTCGGAGGTGTAAAGATAGGGGTGTTTTATTACTCATCTAAAATTTTCTTTTTACGTTTATACCTGATGCAAAGGCTAAACCTTGAAATTAATTCCAAGACAGAACAAGAAGCTTACTAATCAAGCATCATCGCTCCATTTACGAAGCCGTGCCTGGCATTCCTTTACGGGAAGCCAGTCATTGATTTTGATGATGGCCGAGAGAAAAGTATGTAGTTCTGCAGCGGTGTACCGCTGGGCGAGTTCGTTCTGGTCGAGTAGCCAGAGGATTCCGTGGGCTTCTTTTCCCCTGCTGCGAAACGTTTTGACAATGGGTTGGTCACCGGACAGGATGATGGCCTGCTTTAGCTCGGCAAGTACCAGGACGGTACAATCAGGATCTGTTAGCCTGCTGGATACGTCACTTCTCATTTGGGCAATGAGTTCCTCAGGAACTTCCTCCAAAGCTAGCTCTCCGCTGTCTACGTAGGGCTGCCATAATTGTTGCTGACTGTCCCTTAGTTCATAGAATACGTCGTAGGTTGTTGAGGTACTCCAGTCTGGTAAGAAGAGTAATTCACATCGATTGACCAAGGCTAAGTCGATGAGGATATTTGCGTCCGTGACAATAAGAGTGGGCATGCCCACAAATATACTATTCCTGTTGTGTTTTTGGACCGTTTAACAAAATGTGGCGAAAGTCGCCGGTCTTCATTCCGTAAAGCTGTGCAGCTTTTCCGGTGCTAATGGTTTCCTCAATGATACCGCGAGCAAGAATTTCCAAGAGACGCATAGGTTGTTCTTCGCCGACGAAAGCCGCCGGCTCTTTACTGCGCCAGCCCATGTAATTGAGCTGAATCATAGCCTGTTGGTGGGTGTAGGTGCTGATGATCTCTAGGTCTTTGGCCCGGTAAAGGAGGGCAGCGACGGAGAGGCCGAATTCTTTTTTCAAACCGAGTAGTTCGGTAGGAGATATTCTTTTGCGGGTGGCGCCAAGGCGTTCTTTCATGATGTTCCCGGGTAGCGCAAAAGCACCAGCGAAGCGGTTGACGATTTTTTCGTCGTCCGCGCCTTCGGGAATAGGGAGGTAATGATGGCCGAGTTCGTGGAGGAGGGTGAAGCGTTGCCGGTCAATTGGTTTGGTGGTACTATCATTATTGAAGACCATAAAGCTGTGTTCTCCCTCCGGACGGGAAGAAAGGCCGTCAAATTTATCATCAGTAGCCAGAGCTAAAACTCTAATATTGCGTGCCTCCAGTTCTTCAACGATGCTGTGGATCGGATTCAAACCAAGGGACCACTTTTTGCGCAGATCATTAGCGGCTTCTTCGGCGGCTTCGGGGCTAGTGACGGAATAGGAAAGAATGGGCAAGTCAGCAGAAGGGCGGTTCAACAGATGCTCCGCTTCAAGGTAGCGTTCGAGGAAATCACGGGTCTGTTCAAGAATTTGCTCCTGCTGTTTTTTACCCAGCCGGCTTTTTTTGCGGAACTCTACCTGGCCTAATTCGACGGACTCCCGTAAAAAGTAATCGACGGACAGTCCCATGGCCCTGGCTAAGAGACGGAGTTTTTCTGGTTCAGGTAAAGTGGTTCCCCGTTCGTAACGGCTCAGACTGGGTTGGCTGATAACACCATTAGTCTTGGCGGCTAGTTCTTTTAGGGAGAGCCCGGACATGATGCGGGCGGATTTAAGACGGGAGATGGGCATGAGACTACGATTTGGGAAATAATGGAATGTTCCCTCCTGTACCGGTTCGGGTACAGAAGTAGTCAAATTAAAGCAATGATATTTAATACGACACAGAGTGAAAAAGCGCCTAGGCGTGAGGCAAAGATACGGTGGATGAATATTTTTTGCAACTAAAATAAGAAATAATGTCTTTTAAAGTTGTTTGCTAAGGGTCGCTACCCGTACCTTGCAAATGACAAAAGGGCGAGCGCCCGAAGACACCCACCCTTTCATGCTGTTGGAGGCTACGAAAGTAGGGTAACTGAAAGACTTTTGCAAGTTTTTTAAGAAGTTATGTCTTGGTCGCGCTCGCTCGATTTTTATAACTCCTTAAAACTATGCACAGTCATGGAAGGAAACCATCATGGCGCCGAATCGGGCGCTACCACCGAGTACCTCGACCTCGAGGATTACGTAACCCAGCAACGAGCGATCCCAGCAGGTTGCCGTCATTTTCGTTTGCGGATTGACCGCCACAAACATCAGTGGCACAAAGCTCAGATTACCGGCCGTCAGATTCTTGACCTTGCCGGGAAGGAGCAATTCGACAATTTTCGGGTTAATCAACACTTTCGTTTCGGCCGGGTCGAACAGGTAGAATTGGACGAGGTCGTAGACTTGGCGACCAGTGGGGTTGAGCGGTTTGAGATTATAGCCATTGAGCCTACTACCATTACCATCATCGTGAACGGTCGCCCACGCGAAACGGATAAAACGGAATTGACCTACCGGGAGGTAGTGTTGTTGGCTTTTCCGGGGGCTGACTTTGGTCCGAAAATCGTTTACACCGTGGTCTATAAGCGGAGTGCGAATTCAGATAAGCCAAATGGGCAGTTGGTAGCCACCAGTGCTCCGGTACAGATCAAGGATAAAACCAAGTTCGATGTCAGTCGTACGGATAAGTCGTAGTCCTGATCTGAAGCGTCTCAGAGATGAGGGGTATGCCGTGGAGGTAACGGGAGGCTTCCTGTTCGTTCACGACATCCCCTATCTCAACGCGCAGCGCGAGTTATTGTGGGGGAGCCTTGTGGCTCCCCTTACACCGAGTGGCGGAAGGGCCGCACGACCGAACACCCACGTGATTTATTTTGTGGGTGAGCAGCCATACAATGAAGAAGGGAAGCTCATTACAGCTATACAGCATTCGGCTCCAGGGATCAAGTTGCCGGGCGGGAGGATGGCCAGCCGGGCTTTTTCGAACAAGCCGAAAGGCGGTTACGCCAACGAGTATGAGAAGTTCACCAGTTACATCAGAGCGATCAGTCATCCAGCGATGGAAGTAGACACCGAAGCTACCCCACTTACCTGTCGTTTGATCCCCGAGAAAGCGGAAGCCTCCATCTTTCAGTACACGGACATGAATTCCAGTAGAAACGGAACGCTATCTCTGGCGAACAAATTTGAAGGTCAGCGGATCGGCATCATTGGAGCAGGCGGGACAGGTGCCTATATATTCGACTTAATTGCCAAGGTGCCAGTCGCGGCCATTCACCTTTACGATGACGATACGTTTAACGCTCACAATGCTTTTCGGTCGCCCGGAGCAGCTACGCTGGAAGAGGTGAACGCTGGAATGGCGAAAGTTGAATACCTGGCGGGGAAGTACCAAGCGATGCATAAGGGGATAGTACCGCACGTTCAAAGGATCAACGCTTCCAATCTTGACTTGCTTGAGGAGCTGGACTTTGTATTTATTGCTATCGACAGTGGCGAGCATAAACAGGTGATTTTCGAGTACCTAAAGGAGCGCTTGGTTTCTTTCATTGACGTAGGGCTAGGTGTGTTATGGTCAGCAGACCATGGTCTGCTGCAGGGAGCGATACGCACTACGTTCGGCGGTCCAGAGAGCTATGGCCATCTCGATCAAGTGATTTCTTACGCTGCGGACGATGAGGAAGATTTGTACGCTAGCAACATTCAGGTTGCTGAGCTCAACTCGCTAAACGCCATCATAGCGGTGCTAAAATGGAAGCAGCATCTCGGGTTCTATCAGTCCGATGACGGGGCTAACCATACCGTATTTACGATCAATGATTTAACTACTATCAATGCATTTTAGTCATCGATTCGTGGATACTATTCCCGAAATTTTAGAAGATAGGGTGCTTTATGTGAGCATCCCCTATGACACCTGTCTGCACAACTGTGCTTGCGGTTGCGGTAGAGAAGTGGCGACGCCACTCTCCGTGAGCGACTGGCGGATGACCTACAATGGGGAATCCGTCAGTCTTTCCCCTTCGATCGGTAATTGGAGTTATCCGTGCCGGTCCCACTACTGGATCAAGAAGGGGAGAGTAGTGTGGGCTGAAAACTGGTCGGAGGAAAGAATACTGGAAGCGCGCACGGATGAGGCCAAGAGTCGGCGTAAAGACGATCCACCGCGAAAGTCGAAATGGTACGACGGCCTTTTTCAGACATGGTTTGGCTAAATGGGTCAAAGACAGGGGAGCTTTCAAAGCCGTTTGCTGAACTATTCGAATTTTTCGAATGGTTGCACTTGCGGGAAGTACTAAAGAAACAGCGATTGCTTTGCCGTCTCCGTAGCGGTATGTCCAGCTAACGCACTAATAAACGACTTTAAGCTGGTCATTTCCGAATGAACGGTCTTTAGGTCAGGAAAAATGTCTCCGGCTATCAGAAGAGTAGACGCAGTGTATAAGCGTTCCATCATCATGCGCTTACAGAAATCTTGATAGGGCAGCAGGTAAGCGGGAGTTGGTTGGTCGGTCAGTAGCGTAATCGAGCCGATGAACGGCTTCGAGGTATTGCCGTAAGCTCCTTCCCGATAGGCTTTCTGGAAGTTGTGACCGGCGGCGATGGTCTCTTGCGTGTAAGCGGTAAAAGCAGCTTGTGAAAATGGAGCTGGCTGGATCGAGACGTCGATGATGGCGATCAGCTTATTTTTATGTGTTACCGTTATGGACCCCACCCCGGAATAATGGTTGCTTGATGCGGAGGTTTGTTGCTCAATCGCGACTGCGGCGAGACCATTGTCTTGCACCAATTTTCGGATGAGAATAGCCAGGCTATCGAGGCTTTTGGTCTGGAAACTATCGTCAGCTGCGTCAAATAATTGCTGAGGTAAAGTGAAGTTTTGGTAGCTAGCTAAGACTAAAGGCATGGATGGGAATTGTTTGGGTACATTAACTTAGGACCATCTTGCGACATTATGCAATAACCACCCAAATTTTGATCTCCTAAACTTTCATGGAGCAATACCCGTATCTTTGTAGACGCAAACCACTTTTACTTGCACCGACTTCTTCACATACTACTGGCCCTCCTCGTCCTCCTCGGCTCCGCCGGTGTGACGGTGAACCGTCATTTCTGTATGGGGGAGTTGAAGTCGGTCGCCATTTTTGGCGAGGCGAAAAAGTGCCATAAGGAGCAAAAGAAACCGCATTGCCCCTTCCACCCCGCGCCGGTGGAAGAGGAGAACGACGGTAAGAAGAAAGGGTGCTGTGACGACGAGCACGAGCTGGTGCAGATCGACGATCAGGAACAGACGGTGGTGGAGGTGCTGCCTACCATCGTAGCGGTATTACCGGACTTCCCCCCACAGCTTTTTAACTACCTGCCTCCGCACCCGCGGCCGCGCAAAAACACGAACTTTGAGAACTACCGCCCGCCTCCGTTGATACCG
>CAYPIM010000290.1:0-5973 GCA_964410795.1 uncultured Lewinella sp.
CCTGCAACCTGCAACCTGCAACCTGCAACCTGCAACCTGCAACCTGCAACCTGCTCCATGTCCCACGCTCCAATAGGCATCTTCGACTCCGGTATTGGCGGGCTTTCCGTCACCACGGCGATGGCAGAGCTGTTACCGGACGAGACGCTTTTGTACGTGGCCGATAATGCCTATGCGCCGTATGGACCTCGCCCGGAGGAAGAAATTCTGCTGCGCAGCCAAAAGATTACCCGTTACTTATTGGGAAAAGGGGTAAAGATGATAGTTGTGGCGTGCAATACCGCTACAAGTATTGCAATTGACGCGCTTAGGGCCGAATATCCAGAGGTGCCTTTCGTTGGGATGGAACCAGCAGTGAAGCCTGCGGCTTCAGCCGTTGGGGTAGGGGTACTTGCTACGGCGGCAACGCTTAAAAGCCAACGTTACCTAGCCCTGCGGGCTAAGTACCTGAAGGGCAAGTCGGTCTATGAAGATGCTTGCGTTGGGCTGGTGGAGCTGATCGAAGCGGAACCTTCCGGTAGCCCTAGCCTTAGGGCAAAGCTTCAGGAAATCCTGAACCCAATGCTTATGGGAGGGATAGATACATTGGTATTGGGCTGTACCCATTACCCAATGGTCAAGGAAGATATTATGGCGGTTTGTGGGCCTTCGGTGAACGTTCTTGATCCTTCACCGGCTGCCGCTCGCCAGGCGATGCGTTTGCTCAGTCAACGAGACCTTCTTTTCAAAAACTTGCATAGCACCTGCGGCCCCGCCCATATTTTTTGCACTTCTGGTACCAGTACTCCCCTTCAGCGCGTACTCTTTAAGCTGGAAAAACTAAATATGAACCGGAAATTGATTGCTCCCAATGTTCATTTATAGTAAGGGAATGGATAATCCTGCTACCTTGCGTAAATGAGTAAGCAAACCGAAGATGGCCTGTCCCTATTGTTGGCAGTCCGTAAAAATATTCTTGGTATTTTTCAGGCTCACAGCCTCGAACAGGCCAATGAAATCCCCCCCGGATTCAATAATAATCTTGTTTGGAACGCTGGCCATGTTGTTGCAACAATGGAACTTCTTATCTACGGCCTGGGTGGGCAAAAGACACCTTCTGACCGAGAATTCATTGACCGCTACCGTAAAGGCTCCCGCCCTGAAGGACCTGTTGATCAGGAGGAATACGACTTGATTGCTGCAAAAATCCTTAGCGGAGTAGCGCAATTAGCGGAAGATCTCAAGGTGAAAGACTTTAGTAGCTACAAAGAATACACCACAAGCTTTGGCGTAACATTGGCCAGCGTAGAAGATGCACTTGCTTTCAATAATATGCACGAGGCGATGCACCTCGGGACGATGATTGCGCTCCGAAATCAGTTGCGCTAGCGGAGCTTCACAGATAGTCCGGAAAATGCTCGCTCATGATTTCCATTAACTTCTCTTCCGTGAGGGGCTTTTCCGTGAAATGAGATAAGTGCGGGTACTTAGCGGCTTTTTCCCGATCCCGGGCAGCGGTGGAAGTAGTGAGCATAGTTAGCACGATTTTTGCTTTTCGTTCTTCCATAAGGGTTTCATATTCCTCCAGGAATTCCCAGCCATTCATCACGGGCATGTTGATGTCGAGAAAGATCAAATCGGGCGCGGGGTAGGTGTCATTGTCCAGAACAGTGTTGAGATAATCCAGCGCTTCGAGCCCGTTTACCTTTACCACTATGTCTTCGGTTACTCCGGCATTTCTAATGCGCCTCTGGTGAATGAAATTATCGGCTGCGGAGTCGTCAATTAGTAGAATCCGGTTTAGTTTTCGTTTCATGTGGCTGGCATTAAATTCTTTGGGAGGGTCATAAAGAAGGTTGTACCTTCTCCGGGGCTTGATACGACGGACAGTTCACCGTTGTGCATTTCAATTATTCTTCGGCAAAAGGCAAGACCGATTCCGTGCCCAGCAAAGCTTCCTGCTTCATTGACACGGGAAAACATCTGGAAGATTTTTCCGAGTGTGGCATCATTCATCCCGATTCCGTTGTCCTTAACACCTATTTGAAAGGAAGATGTTCCCTTTATCTCGTGAAAAATTTCAATTTGGGGCTTAACACCTTGCGGAACGAACTTGAGGGAGTTGCTTATAAGGTTTTGAAATACCTGAATGATTTCACTGGGGTAGGCAGTTATTAAAGGAAGATGATCTACTGATATCCGTGCTTCGGTATCTTTAATTTTTGCGTGTAATTGTAGCTGGACCTCTGCAATTACCTCGTTGAGGTCTACAATTTGGGGCTTACTACCTCTACCCAGCTGGCTGTAACGAAATAGGGTCTCTATTAGCGTTCGCATGCGCTCGGTTGCGTTGTTGATGAACTCAAAGTAGGTTTTTCCGTCCTCACCAATGGTCTCTCCATGTTCTTCCTCGATGACCTCAATGAAATTACTGACTGTCCGTAATGGCTCCTGAAGGTCATGAGATGCGATGTAGGCAAAGTGGTCGAGTTCTTCGTTTTTGTTTTTTAGGTTGGTAATGAGACGGACGTTATCTGCTTCGGTTTGGCGACGGCTGATAATCTCTGCATCTTTTTCTAGAATTACATTTTCCAGTTTATTCACAACTGGTCGCAGACGAGAATAAAGGAAATAAAGAACGGTGGACATCCCCACAAAAATGATGAAGCGTAAAATTAGGTCCAGGTTAGACAAGCTCTGGACTACCGCAGTTTTTGCATCGACTGCTAACTGTTCAGATTTTTCCAAGGCCAGAATTTCCTGCCTGATGGAATCCATAAGAACTTTCCCTTTGTCCAGGCTTATTCGGGCAATGGCTCCTTCGGTATCTCCTGCGCGGCGTAAGCCAATACTTACGGCGAGCTCTTCATATTTCTCATGAATAAGTAAATCAAGTTGGCGAAACCGGTTTTCATCAGCGCCTGTTTCGACAAACTTGTTCAATTGTTCCAGGGCTTTTGGGGTGGCTTCAAGTGAAGAACGGTAGGGCGCCAGGTAATGGTCCTCTCCGGTAATAATATAGCCACGTTGGCCAATTTCTGCATCCTGAAGCGAAGAAAGTAAAGAATTTAAGGAACGCTCAAGGTTCATCGCTTTGACTATGGCTTTCCTGGAACGGGCGGTGGCGGCTTGGGTCGCCAGGGCTGCGATGAGCACAACGATGAGCAATAGAACTGCGATGATTACGCTCCTGAAAATTCGGGAACGCTCCTTTAGAGGGTTGGGGCCAGTGTTTGGAGAGGCTGGTAGGGCCATTTATTAAAGCATAAGTTACAACTACTCCATGTCGGCTAGCGAGCGGAGGTTCGGTCTGTTGCAAAATAAGATGCAAGTATTTTGTTTGGATAATTCCCTATCTTCGCGGCGAAATAAAATGACCATAAGATTGAGGCCGCAAACGTGCGGCTGCCGCCGGTTCAAAGTGTTTACTTAATAAGCACTTATTTAGCGGACCACCGGCGGGATGCAGACCCAGCGCCCAAAGGCGTTTTCACGCTTTACGCGTACCTTCTCTCCCCCTTCCAAGGCTGTTTTACTGAGTTGGTGATTTGAAGAGTCACTGAATTGCTGCCGCTGTTACTACTCACGGCGCTACGCTTGTTTGCTCAGGTGAGCAAGCGTAGCGCCGCAAACGGTATATGCGGTAGCAACTCAGCGACCCAACAATTCAGCCACTCGCCCAACTTGAATAACTAACTAAGTCATATATAACCATGGGTAATAAGACCCCAATGACGGTAAATTTCGCCCTGCCCAACGGCCGCGATGTTACCATCGAGACCGGAAAGTTGGCCACCCAGGCCGACGGTTCTGTTGTCGTAAAGTGTGGAAAGACCATGCTTTTTTGCTCCGTAGTTTCTTCCCACAGTGTACGTGAAGGCCAGTCCTTTTTCCCGCTGAGCGTAGATTACCAGGAGAAGTTCGCCGCCGCAGGCCGCATCCCCGGAAACTTCTTCCGCCGCGAAACCCGCCTCAACGACTACGAAATCCTCATCAGCCGCATCGTAGACCGGGCCATCCGCCCCCTCTTCCCAAAGGGCTACATGTTCGATACACAGGTGATCATCAACCTCATCAGCCTTGACCCTGAGGTGATGCCCGACGCGCTGGCTGGCCTTGCGGCCTCCGCCGCACTGATGGTTTCTGATATTCCCTTCGCAGGCCCCATCTCGGAGTGTCGCGTAGGACGCATCGACGGAGAGTACATCATCAACCCCGACCGCTCCGCCCTAAAGGATGCCGACCTCGACCTCATTGTTGCCGCAGACGCTGACAACATTATGATGGTAGAAGGTGAGTGTAAGGAAGTGGACGAAAAGTCGATCATCGAAGCCCTTAAGGTAGGTCATGAAGCCATTAAGGTTCAGTGTAAGGCCCAGCTTGAACTCCGTGCCCTCGTGAACCCCACTCCTCGCGAAGTTGAAATCGCTAGTATCGACGAGGACATCCTCAGCTACGTTGAAGGAAAGGTGAAAGCCGCTGTCGAAACTGTCGCACGTGGTGCACTCAACAAGCAGCAGCGTAAGGACGCCTTCAAGAAAGTAAAGGCGGATTACAAAGAAGCCGTCCTTGAAGAGAAAGGCGAAGAATGGCAAGCTGAAAACAAGGCACAGCTTAGCGCTGCCTACGACAAAATCCAGAAGAAGACCATCCGTGGCCTGATGCTGAACGAGAGTGTCCGCCTCGACGGCCGTAAGTTCGACCAGGTACGTGACATTTGGACGGAGGTAGACTACCTCCCCTCCGCTCATGGTTCTGCTATCTTCAACCGTGGTGAAACCCAGTCACTGACCAGCCTCACCCTTGGTACCAAGACGGACAAGCAGATGGTTGATATCGCTTATGAGAACAGCTTTGCTGATTTCATCCTTCACTACAACTTCCCCGCTTATTCAGTAGGAGAGACGAAGCCCATGCGCGGACCGGGCCGTCGTGAGGTAGGCCACGCTAACCTCGCTCACCGCTCTATTCGCCAGGTGCTACCTGACGAAATGACCCACACCATCCGTATCGTTTCCGACATCATGGAATCTAACGGGTCCAGCTCAATGGCTACCGTTTGCGCTGGTTCTATGGCGTTGATGGACGGCGGTGTAAAGCTTAAGCGTGCCGTTGCCGGTATCGCGATGGGTATGGTTGCTGAAGATGGTAAGATTGCAATCCTTTCCGATATCCTTGGTGACGAGGATGCACTCGGTGATATGGACTTTAAACTGACCGGTACTACTGAAGGCATTACTGCTTGCCAGATGGACATCAAAATTGATGGCCTGCCCTACGAGCAGCTCGAGCAAGCACTCAAGCAAGCCCGCGAAGGCCGCCTCCACATCCTAGGTGAAATGGCCAAGACCATTGAAATGCCGAACGATGACCTCAAACCGCATGCTCCACGAATCGTGAAGATGATCATTGAGAAGTCTTACATCGGAGCCGTAATCGGACCTGGAGGTAAGATCATCCAGGAGCTACAGGAAATGACTGGCACGAACATCAACATCGACGAAGTCGATGGTAAGGGCCACATCTCAATCGCTTCTAACGATAAGGCTGCAATCGATGATGCGGTTGCACGGATCAAGAAGATCACCTTTACTCCTGAAGTTGGTGGCGTGTACACCGGAACGGTCAAGACAATCATGCCTTACGGCGTATTCGTCGGCTTCGAAGGCGGTAAGGACGGTCTGCTCCACGTTTCGGAAATGAGCCATACGCGCATCGAAAACGTTGAAGATGCCTTCCAGGAAGGTGATGAGGTTACCTTCAAAATCGTCGACATCGACGAGCGTACCGGTAAGCTTCGCCTCAGCCGCAAGGCCATTATGCCCCGCGCCGATGGAACCATCCCAACCGACGAAGAGCTCGAAGCTGAACGCAAGGCCGCCAAGGATCGCCCGCGTCGTGACCGAGGTGACCGCCGTGGTGGACGCCGCGACCGCCGCGATCGTAGAGACTAGATTCATCAAATCACACACGCTCTAATTCGTGATGATTGTG
>CAYPIM010000291.1:0-1130 GCA_964410795.1 uncultured Lewinella sp.
CCGAAGTTGAGCGTCGACCAGTTGACGGAGCGGGTCTCGCCGGCCCACACCAGGCTGGCACTGGGAATGATGAAAGCGGTTTTGGTCTCCTGGTTATCTTCGTTGCCCGAGCCGTTGGTCAGGCGTGCGTTGAGGTTGCTAAGGGTAAAGCCGGGGCTGATTTGGGCGGTGCTGTAGCGGTTCCACCCGATGCCAGCGGGGTTGGTGTGCAGGGTTGTACCGTCTACACCGATGGAGGTCATGCTGCCCCCGGTACCGGCAAAGCGGGCGCTGCCCATCGGGGAGGTGAGGCCAAAGCGCAGGGCGTCTTCCACACGTATGGGTAAGCTGCGGGGCGTGATTTGGGCGCGGACGCTGGTGCAAAGAAAGGTTAGAAAGAGCAGGGCGGTAAGCAGGAGTCTGGTCATGGCTGATCGGGGAATTATTCGCCAATAATAAGGTCTTCTCTGGCTTCGGGGTTCACCCACTGGCTTGCCAGAAGGTAAATGATAAGAGGATTTTAACGGGCAGCACCTACTTCGGGCGGCGTTTCTCGAAGTAGCGGGCCTTGTCTTCCCGGCCCAGGGCACGGTAGTTAGCGATCACCCGATCGCGGTCGGCCTCCTGCTTTAGCTTGCCGTTTTCCAGCATTTCGCCCAGTTCGCGGGCGGGGCGGTGCTTTTCCTTCAGCGCCTTGCGGCAGGCCAGACAGCGGACGGCGCGGGCATCCCGAACCTTGCCGAGGGTCTGGTAGTAAAAGAGTTGATCTTCTTTGGAGAAAACGAATGATTCTCCGCAGTCCCGGCAGTCGATCCAGTTGGAATCCCAAAATGCGAGGTATTCCGTATCGTGCGACATGAATGAGCCATTGGGCTGCCGGTCGGGGTCGGCTTTAATCGCTTTACCGGTTTGGAGACAATCGTTGCAGGCCCAACGCTGGTAGTTGTTGAGCAGGGCTAGTTCCAGGTTGTTCTGCTTAGAGTCGTATGGGATATAGATGCCACTCACCTTGCGGATATCCCGCAACGCCTGGCCAATATTCCGTTCGGTGACGGTGCTGCGGCAGCAGGGGCAGGTAATTTTTTTCTTGCGCTTCATGTGGGTTTATGTGCTTTGGTGGGGTAAAAGTTACGGTTTTACGCTTGGCTGTC
>CAYPIM010000291.1:1230-5915 GCA_964410795.1 uncultured Lewinella sp.
ATCGGTAGAACCTCTCCCTTTAGTCGGTTAATAAGTGTGGTAACCGATTTTTTTCAGACCTTAAAGCCACACAAGGAGAAAATACCCTCACTATGGAGCTAAGAATCGAAAACCTGAACAAGACGTACGGCAACGGCGTCCACGCCATCAACAACTGTAACCTGACCATACCGCAGGGCATGTACGGCCTGCTCGGCCCCAACGGCGCGGGCAAGTCGAGCCTGATGCGCACCATTGCCACCCTACAGGAAGCCGACTCGGGCAGCATCACCCTGGGCGAGATCGACGTGCTGCGCGAAAAAGACGCCGTACGCCGCGTACTCGGCTACCTGCCGCAGGAGTTTGGTGTTTACCCCAAAGTTTCGGCCGAGAATATGCTGGACCACGTGGCCGGCCTCAAGGGCATCAACAACCGCAAAGAGCGGAAGGAGCTGGTTGGTTCCCTACTCAACCGGGTCAACCTTTACGACAAACGCAAGAACAACCTCGGTACCTTTTCGGGCGGTATGAAGCAGCGCTTCGGCATCGCCCAGGCTTTGCTCGGCAGCCCGAAACTCATCATCGTCGACGAACCCACCGCCGGCCTCGACCCTACCGAACGCAACCGCTTTCATAACTTGCTGAGCGAGATCGGGGAGAACACCATCGTTATCCTGAGTACCCACATCGTGGAAGACGTCACCAACCTCTGCAACAATATGGCCATCATCTGCCTCGGGCAGGTGATTGCTACTGGCCACCCGGCCGACTTGGTACAGGAGGTGAACGGGAGCATCTGGAAGAAGTCGATCAATAAGGCCGATCTGGGCGCGCATATGGAGGCTTTCAAGGTAATCTCTACCCGGCTTAAGGCGGGTAAAACGGAGATACATGTATACAGCGATACGCAGCCTGATCATTCCTTCACCGCCGTTAATGCCGATCTGGAAGACGTCTACTTTACCCGGATTGGGGAGCGGATGGAATTAGAGCTGGTCTAAGCCTAAGCCACCAAGGTTCCAATTTTCTAATAGCACACTCCACCCACTATGTTCCTGAAGATATTAAAATTCGAACTAAAGTACCGCGCCAAACGCCCCGCCACCTGGGCCTACTTTGGCATCCTCTTGGTACTCGGGTTCATCCTGTCTACCAACGGCGCCAACGCCGGTTCTGAAAAAGCATTTGTCAACTCCGCGGTCACCGTTACGGCCTTAATAGGAACGGTCAGTTTATTCGGTATCCTCATTGCTTCGGCCGTGATGGGTGTACCGGTGTACCGCGACATCGAGCATGGCGTAAAGGACTACTACTTCACTTATCCCGTATCGGAAAAAAGCTACCTTCTTGGCCGCTATGCGGGTTCTTTGCTGACTTTGTTGTTCATTAGTTTGGGCATCATATTCGGGCTCATTATTGGCTACTCCCTCGGCCCGGTGCTGGGCTGGGAAGAACCTGAACGCTTCGGGCCGTTACGGATAGGTGACTACGTAAGCGCCACCTTAATGTTGCTGTGGCCTAACCTCATTTTAGCGGGTACCATTTTCTTTTGTTTAGTGGCGCTGACGCGCAAAATATTCGTGTCTTATGTAGGTAGTATACTGTTCTTTATCTTTTACTTACTGGCCGTCACCCTCTCGCAGGATTTAGAAAATCAGGACCTGGTTTCAGTGCTGGAGCCCTTCGGGATTCAGGCGTATCAGGAAACAACAAAGTACCTCACGCCACCCGAGCAGAACGTTTTTAGTGCCCCACTCACGGGTAATCTCCTGCTCAACCGCATCATCTGGCCGTTGGTGGCCGTAGCGATTTTGCTATTTACTTTGTTTCGGTTTGATTTTGCGCGTTTCCTGGGCGGTGGTAAACAGAAGGTGAAAAAGGCGCTCAAAAAGGCTGATGTCTATAAGGGCGGGGCCGCAGGTGCCATGGCGATTCCCTTCGTAAAACAGGGATTTAGCACGAGCAGCTACGTTCGGCACATGTTTGCCCAAGCCTGGATCGAGTTTAAGTCTATTCTCCGCGATCCATACTTCACAGGAATCATCTTGGGAGCGCTACTATTTCTCTTCCTCGACGGGTGGTTCGGTAATACCACCTACGGCACCAATAGCTTACCGACAACCTACGTAATGCTGGAGATGAAAAACGCAACCTACATCCTCTTCGTAATGATCATTCTGGTGTTCTATACCGGTGAAGTTGTGCACCGCGACCGCACCGTCAAGTTCGACCAGATCAGCGATGCCCTGCCGGTGCCCAACTGGGCGGTGTATGGCGGTAAGCTGCTGACTATGATTGGTGTTACCTTCTTACTTGTAACGATGGTCTGGGTAATGGGGGTGATCAACCAGACGATACAAGGCTACTTCAACTATGACTTTGGCTTGTACTTCACCGACCTCTATTTACTGACCTGGCCACAGTATACCGTGCTGATGTCGTTGGCCTTCTTCGTGCACGTACTGGTGAATAAAAAATTCCTCGGTCATGTGATCGCCATCGGGGTTTACGCCGCGTTTCTGTTTATCCCCAGCCTCATGGAGATCGACTACAATATGTTTATTTTTGGTAGCCGGCCGGGTTATACCGTTTCGGATATGAACGGCTTCGGCCACTTCATTAAGGCAGTGACGACCTTTAATGTTTACTGGATGGCCTTCGGCTCGATGCTGCTAATCGTGGGCGGCCTCTTCTTCGCCCGGGGGACGGATAATGCCTGGAAGAGCCGTTTCATGCGCTTTGGCCAGGACTGGGGGATGAAACCCGCCCTTGGCCTGTTGGGAGCCTTCGCCGTATTCGCCCTCTCCGGCTTCACGATTTATAACAACGTGAGCGTGAAAAATAACTACGTCTCGAACGAAGTAGGCCTCGACCGGCAGGAAGCTTTTGAACGGGGCTACATCAAATACGAAGGCTATCTGCAGCCAAAGATCACGGATACCGAGATTTTCGTAGACCTGATACCCGAAGAACGACAGGTGAAAGCCCGCGCGGTGTACAACATCAAAAACAAGGGGAATACCCTGATTGACACCCTGCTGATCAGCCACGCCTACGGTAAGAAGACGGCTACTATGTCGACCTTCCTGGTGGGCGGTAAAGCACCCGAGTTGGTAAAACGGGACGATTTGAACGATTTTGAAATTTACTACCTCGCCGATCCGCTAAGCCCGGGCGAAACCTCCACAATGGAAATGGTAATTGAAGGCGGATTCAATGCCTTCCCCAATGAGGGGTCTCAGCGCGACATTGTTTTCAACGGTACCTTCCTTAACAACTCGATCTTCCCGTCCTTCGGTTACCCCGGCGGCGGTATTTCTTCCGATCTCGAGCGTAAGAAACGTGGCCTGGAAATCAAGGATTACAACCTACCAGAACAGGATGACCCCGTTGGCCAAAGCAACCTGCTATTCGACGATGATGCCGACTTTGTTACCTTCAAAGCCACGGTTAGTACCGCTCCCGATCAGATTGCCATTGCGCCGGGTAAACTGATGAAGGAATACGAAAAAGGCGGTCGCCGCTACTTCGAGTACGCCAACCAGGGTAAGATGCAAAACTTCTACAACATCTCCTCCGCCCGCTACGAAGTGGCAGAAGACAGTTACCGAAATTCCAACGGCGAGGACGTCAAAATTCAGATTTTCTACCATAAGGAACACGACCGCAACATCGACCGCTTTATGGAATCGGCCAAGATGAGCCTTGAGTATTACTCCGAGCAGTTCAGCCCTTTCCAGTTCGATCAGCTAAGAATTCTGGAGTTCCCCCGGTATGCCAGCTTCGCTCAATCTTTCCCCAATACCGTTCCCTACGCCGAGTCTTTTGGCTGGGTCGGAGACTTCTCTGATCCTACCGACAACGATTACGTCTTCACCGTCACTGCCCACGAGGTCGCCCACCAGTGGTGGGGTCACCAAATAGCCCCCAGTGCTACCCGTGGTGCCAACCAAATATCGGAAACCATGGCCGAGTACTCTTCGCTGATGGTCACCCGCAAGAAATACGGTGAAGCCTCTATGGGCAAGTTCCTTAAGTACGAACTCGACAGCTACCTGCGCTCTCGCTCCGGCGAAAGCAAGTTTGAGAAGACACTACTCGACAACGACACCCAGTCGTACGTTTGGTACCGTAAGGGTGGCCTCATTATGTATACCCTTCAGGACTACATCGGCGAGGATAAACTAAACGAAGGTTTTGCGGCGATGGTCGACTCCTTCGGCCTCAAGGAAACCGCGCCCTTTGCTACAACCGACGACTGGTACTACTACATCAACAGTGTCACCCCAGATTCACTGAAGTACTTCCTCAAGGAAAGCTTCGAAGAGATCACCCTCTACGAAAACCGTGCCCTGGAGGCGAAGTATAACTCCAGCCCCGACGCCAACGGCAAGTATAAAGTCACGCTGAAAGTCGATACTCGCAAAATCATCTATGAAGGCTCGGGCGAAGAAAAGTCTCGCCCAACGGAGCGTAGCTTGATCGAAATCGGGGTATTCGCCAAAGACGGTGAAAACAAACAAGGCATGGTGGAAAAACAGCCACTTTACCTCGAAAAGCGCTGGCTCACCCCGGGTGAGCACGTCATCGAAATCTACGTCGACGAAGCCCCGGTCAAAGCCGGAATCGACCCCTACAACAAGCTCATCGACCGGGTTTCGGACGATAACTTGATCGATGTGGATACGGAATAGCCGCCATTTTAC
>CAYPIM010000292.1:0-5914 GCA_964410795.1 uncultured Lewinella sp.
CAGGTTGCAGGTTGCAGGTTGCAGGTTGCAGGTTGCAGGTTGCAGGTTGCAGGTACCCAAAATAAATTTCTGGCGATTACTAGCCTAGTTAAAAAAGCATGTTTTATTTATAGATTCACCGCGTTTGTGCGTTACAGTTTCCACAACCTGCAACCTGCAACCTGCAACTTGTACCCTGAATGGAGCAGATCCTTCGCATCTTCTACAAGAATGGTAGCTTTTTCACCTTTGTGGGCTTACAACTCCTGTGCCTGTACCTGATTGTAAACTTCAACAGTCCTCAGAGTGCTATCGCCGCAGAGACGGCCTCGATTGTAACGGGAAGTGTGAAAAGCGGAGCAGGTACGGTGGAGGGCTACCTTAACCTGGAGGAGCAAAATGAAATTCAAAGGCGGGAGATAGCAGACTTAAAAAGCAGACTGCCCGAATCGGGGTATTCCATTGTAGTAGAAACGGACAGTGTTGAAGACCGTACCTACGCTCAGCGCTTTATCCATCTTACCGCAAACGTAGTTAATCGTTCAGCTTATTCCCCCTACAACACGCTGGTAATTGACCGGGGGACTAGTCAGGGAGTTGCAGCGGGTCAGGGAGTTGTTGGCAATACAGGATTGATTGGTATTGTAGATATACCTACTGAGAATTTCGCAAGGGTGATTTCTATTCTTCATCGCTCTGCACGAATAAGTGCAGGTTTACGCAATAACGCTTACGGCACCCTTCAGTGGAACGGTAAGGACCCACGAAATATGGTTTTGACCGACATCGCCGACTACCTGACCATAGAAAAAGGTGATACTGTTTTCACAACAGGTTTCAGCAATGTCTTTCCTACGGGGCAAGCAATAGGCACGGTCACTAGTAGTGAAATTCAAGCTGGCACGGGTAGTCAGAACCTGATCGTCAAGCTGATTAACGACCCCTTACATACCAAAAATACATTCGTTATCCGGGACTTGTTCAAAGAAGAACTCGCCAAGTTAAAACCGCTGAAATAATGGGGGGAGTAGATGCGGCAAGCAACATCATTAGGTTTTTCGCCCTGCTTTTCCTGCAGGTGTTCATCTTCCGGCAAATAAGCCTGGGCTGGGGGGGAGCAGAATATGTGTTTATATTTCTCAGCCCGCTATTCATTGCTTTACTTCCACTACGGACTCAGAAGCCGCTGGTCGTAATCTTTGCGTTTATTTTTGGCCTGAGTATTGATTTTTTTTATGAGAGCCTCGGTGTGCATGCCGCTGCTGCCACCTTTTGTGGATACGCCCGGCAATATGTACTTTCTGCTTTAGAGCCTCGCGACGGCTACAAAGTAAAAGCTAGCCCTGACGGAAAAGACCTCAGCCTCAGTTGGTGGCTTTCTTACCTGGCTTACCTGGTGGCAGGCTACACCATCTTCTATTTCAGTATGGAAGCTTTTAGTCCTGTGTTCTGGAAGCAAGTAATTTTGAAGAGCCTGTTCACCATTCCTGTTTCTATTTTGATCTGCGGGATACTTATTACTTTTTTACGACCTCGGATATAGTTCTAGTGCGCTGTCAGCTGAACGCTAAATTCTGACTACCTCGAGGCAAACAAAATATTGGAGTCGCCACAATCTATTAAGAACTCCCCGGGTTACATTCTTAAATGCGTTCCTTACCTTTGGGATTAACCAACAGATGCAAAGCCTACACAACACAAAAAGACTGGATAGCCGTGGCGCAGTAATCAGGATTATTTTCCTGCTGGTCACTGTGTTGCTGTTAGGTAAGGCGGCTCAGTTGCAGTTGTTTGATTCAGACTTCAAGGCCCGTGCTGAGCGAGTGGGCTCTGGTAAGGTGACCTTATACCCCGCTCGGGGGCTTATGGTT
Source organism: uncultured Lewinella sp. (assembly GCA_964410795.1). GTDB lineage: Bacteria > Bacteroidota > Bacteroidia > Chitinophagales > Saprospiraceae > Neolewinella. The sequence continues at coordinate 1,851 of CAYPIM010000292.1, forward strand.
GATCGGAACAACAAACACCTTACCGTCAACGAGCCGGTTTACCAGATAGAAATGACCTATCGCGATTTTGCGAAGCAGTCTGCAGTTTTTGACACTGCGGCTTTTTGCGAATTATTGCGAATTACACCGGAGTACTTTACCGAAAGTATTCCCAAGAAGTGGGGGCACAAATACACCAAGCGAAAGCCATTCATTTTCTTACCTAATGTTCCTCCTCACGTATACGCAACCTTTCAAGAGAACCTCTTTCGGTTTCCTGGCTTCTCTGCCAGCCTACGCAGTATGCGGGGCTACACCCATCGGTCTGCCGCCCACGTGCTAGGCTATTTGAGCGAGGTAGACCAAAAGGCCATTGACAAAGGAGACGGCCGCTACGTTACTGGAGATTATCACGGGCTTTCAGGCCTAGAGTACCAGTACGAAAGTATGTTACGAGGTAAGAAGGGTGAGAAATGGCTGTATCTTGACCGGCTTGGCCGGGATGTGGGAGACGTCCAGGACGAGAACGAAGCCGTAGTCGGTTCCGATTTGATCACCACAATCGACCTTGATCTTCAGGCATACGGCGAAAGCCTGATGGTAAATAAGATTGGTGCCGTGATTGCCATAGAACCCGCAAGCGGAGAGATTCTTTCTATGATCTCTGCTCCTACTTATGATCCTAATGTTCTGCGTATTGGGCGTGGAAGAGGCCAGGCCTTTCCAATACTTCAACGAGACACCCTCCAGCCTTTGCTCAACCGTGCCATCAATGGGAAGTACGCACCTGGTTCGCCGTTCAAGACACTGGTTGCTTTGATTGGCCTCCAAACTGGCACCCTGATCCCTAACCGAGCCATGCCTTGTAAAGGTGGCTTCTGGAGTGGAGGCAAAATGCTAGTTGGTTGCCACGGCCACCCTTACATAAGGAACGTAGAGCAGGCCATTGCTCACAGCTGCAATAATTATTTCGTTACGGCTTGGTTGGAAAACGTCAACCGCCACGGGTCTGACAAATCCACCAAAGGGCTAAAAGAATTTAATGAATACCTCCACCAGTTCGGTCTCGGGCGAAAGCTGGGCATTGACTTCCCGGGAGAGATCAAGGGTTTCATTCCGGATAGTGCATTCTTACACCGTCAACACCAGGAAGAGCGCCGCTGGAAGGCCATCTGGAACCGCTCGCTCGCCATTGGACAAGGAGAATATGAAATGACGAGCCTTCAGATCGCCAACTTCATCACTGCGATTGCTAACCGGGGCTACTGGTACACCCCTCACCTTGTGAAGGGAGCCCGGGTGGGTAACGAGCGCAAGGGGAAGCGTCTGGAGATTCAAAGACATGACATCTCCATCGATCCTATACATTTCGAGACCGTAGTATCTGGTATGAGGCAAACAGTACTGAATGGCACCGCACGCATTGCTCAAATACCTGGTATCGACATCTGTGGAAAGACTGGAACTGTACAAAATCGACAAGGAGAAGACCACTCCGTTTTCACCGCTTTTGCGCCAATGAACAACCCTAAAATTGCCATTCTGGTCTACATCGAGAACGGCGGCTACGGCGGTACAATCGCTGCTCCCATCGCTTCCTTAATGACCGAACGCTACCTAAACGGTAAGGTTGCTAAAAACCGTAAATGGCTGGAACAACGAATGCTCGATAAAGATATGACGAAGCGGGGTAAGAGTACTATCCGGGAGGTTAAGTAAATTTCCTTTGAATTATACTCCTTAAGATTGAGATCCTCTCTCCAGGCTTCGAATCAGTAGTAGTTATATCGAATGTTCTTTGCCCATGAAAGGAAGATATACCGTAACTGCCGTGCCGCAACTTACCCCCTCTTTGTATAAGTCTTCTATTTCAATAGAGGCTTCCTCGCTTCCAATCTCACGTAAAAAATCTAATCGTTCTTGGATATTGATGGACGCAATAGAAAGATGTTTTTCTTTATTACCCTTTGCTAATTTAGCAGCAGCCTCACGACCTCTTCCGTTATCAGTTACGATGCTTTTCACTCCTTGTTTATGAGGACTAATAACGATCTTCAACTCTCCTTTGTACGAAATAAGGGATAGGCCATGAAGAATGGCATTTTCCACGATGGGCTGAATAATCATACTAGGAATATGTTTCCTCTTTTGAAGAAGTTCCGGATCAACAATGATTTCGTAGTTGAACTGTTCTCTAAAGCGCAACTTCTCCATTTCAAGGTAATTGCGCAGCAGCTTTACTTCTTCCTCGATTTCAATCCCGATACTTGCCGAAGACTTGGTGATTGCCCTGAGTAGTTCTCCAAAGTTACTGAGATAGGCATATGCTTCAAACTTGTCTGATTTAAGAATAAAGTTTTGAACGCCGTTTAATGCATTAAAAATGAAATGTGGGTTCATTTGAGAACGAAGCGCTTCCAACTTAGCTTCAGCTATTTTTTTCCGTTGCTGGGCAATACTAATTTCCTTTCTGGAAAAGAACCACACGAAAGCTAACAGCCCCACCCCCAATAAGGCCAGGAAAAAATTAATGGTCCTTCTCCTCTTGGCGGCATAAATGCGAGCGTTTTCCTCTTCCGCCCGTTCGAGCCTTTCAATTTCCAGGTCTTTATTCCTAACCTGTTGTTGAATTTCTAAAGCCTTTAATTTTTGCTTTGCTTCTGCTCCAACTTTTGCTTCATAGTAGTCATGGTAATCCTTATAAGCCGCTAATGCCGCAAGAGGGTCTTCTCTTTTTTCATAAAGACGAGCAGTAGACTCCTTACAGTAACCAATTCCCAGAAAATGCCCATACTGGTTAGATATCTCACACGCTTCGTTCAAATAGGTGAGTGCTTTTTCATAATCCTGAAGTCGATAAAAGTTTTCGAACAAACTAAAGTTCAGCAGCGCTTTTGACGGAGCATTACCATCTTTAAGCAAAAAAGAACTCTCCCTAATCAAAGCTATTGATTCTTTGTTTTTCCCTATTTGAGTTAGGCCGATACTGGTATTAAGAATTCCATATATCTCCACAAATTTAACGCTGTGCGCTCTGCCGAAGGTTGTTGCTTCCTTACTGTAATCCACGAATCTATTAAAATCTCCTATATGAGCATACATAGCTCCTATGCGTATTAGGGCATTGCCTTCTAATCCTCGATCTCCTAGTGCCTTACCAATTTCAAGCATTCGTCCTAGATGTACCTTAGCACCTAAAGTGTCTTTACCAAAAATAAATGGTTCCGCCAGATAAGCTTGAGCCCACCCCATAGTCGCTGAATCTCCTTCGGCATGAGCAATTTCGTAGGCTTGTTGGCTTAACTCAGCCCCCCTTACATACGAACCTTCCATATTGTAAATCCGAGCCGCAGCATTAAGCATTCTAGCTCCTTTAATCATACCTCCTTCTTCCTTTACCTGCTTCGCTGCATAGGTAATGTAGAAAAGTAAGCTTTCAGCATCTTCAAAGAGGGGAATCCAATTATTTTTCAACTCAAACCAGCCGATAAAGAGCCTTTCTGCGGGATCACCAACCATCAGAGGAGAAATTGCCTGGATTAACGAATCGCGGCTACCTTCCTGGGAAAGGCCGCCTGGAAGTTGCCGGGACAAAGAGTCGATTATTATCTTATCAAAATCAACAGAAAGGGGGGCTTGGCTTGTACTTTCAGGTGCCTTTAACTCCGCCCCAGGCCCACAGCAAGAAAGCGAAAGAAGAAGCGCGACACCCAACGCCCAGCAGCAGGTAAGAAAAGATAACCTGGCTAACTTATTACTACGCATTGTGGATAAAAGTCTATTCATCTGAGAGGCTAACAATGTTACATAGTTAAGGCAAATTTGTGGCTCCTCCAATTGCCTCTCTACAAATCTCCCCGTAAATTGAAATAAGCAATCTCTAAAAGCCACCGACACTTATCCCAAATGTGCGGCAACTCTCTTTTAGAGGCGCGTGCGCAGGTGCAGACTTTGCTTACAAGTGATACATTCCAATATTCGGAAAAAGGTGCCCCAAAACCATCATTGCATCCTGCGGCCGCGCCTGAGTATTGGTGGTTCGTATAAATTAAGTTAGCGACCCATTAGTTGTACATTGAACAAAA
>CAYPIM010000293.1:0-2259 GCA_964410795.1 uncultured Lewinella sp.
CTTTATCCCCTTACTCCCTTTCCCCTTTACTCCTTTCCTCCCTTACTCCGTATCTTAGCCGAACCAACCAATCAACCAAAAAACCTATATGAAAAACTTACCCCTCTTCGCACTGTTATGCCTGCTGGCAAGTTGTGCCGCCGATACCCCAAAAGAAGATATGACCTCAAAAACCGCCGACTATCCTGCGATTCCGGTTACTTACACCGAAACGAAAAAAACCGAACACACCGACACCTACGGCGACGTGGAAGTCCGCGACGACTACCACTGGCTGGAAGACGACAACGCCGAAGACACCAAAAGCTGGGTAACCGCCCAAAACGAAACCACCTTCGGCTACCTCGAACAAATTCCCTTTCGCAAAGCCTTCGAAGATCGGATGACCGAGCTGGTCAACTACCCCCGCATCGGCGCGCCCAATAAAGTTGGCGACTACTACATCTGGAGCAAGAACGATGGTCTGCAGAACCAGTCCGTCTACTACTACAAAAAAGGAGAAGACGGTGAAGAGAAGGTCTTCATGGACCCCAATACCATGAACGAAGAAGGCACCACTGCCATCGGCCTGCTTGGCTCCGACAAAAATGACCGCTACATGGCTTACCGCCGCAGCGAAGCCGGCTCCGACTGGGGCAAAATCTATGTCCGCGACATGGAGACCAACACGGACCTGAAAGACGAGCTCGAGTGGGTCAAATTCGGCGGCGCAGGCTGGTACAACGACGGTTTCTTCTACAGCCGCTACCCCGCCCCAAAGGAAGGGGAAGCACTGAAGGGCAACAACCTGATGCACAGCGTTTACTACCACAAACTTGGCACTCCGCAAAGTGATGACCAGTTGATCTATGAAGACAAGGCCAACCCCACTTTCTACCACTACGGTGGCACCACTGAGGATGAAGACTACTTCGTGATGTACGCCGCACCCGGCACCGATGGCTATGCGCTGTACTACCTACCCCTGGACGGCAAGAACCTGCCCAGTAAAAAGCCAATTGCGCTCTTCCCCGAAACAACGCAGAAGAGCAGCATGGTCCACAACGAAGGCAATGACTTCTGGATCATGACCGACGTGGACGCACCGAACTACCGCCTGGTGAAGATCAACCTTGACAAGCCCGGAAAAGAAGACTGGACGGAGGTCATCCCCGAAGGTGAGAACCTCCTGGCGGGCGTTAACACCGGCGGCGGCTACCTCTTCGCCAACTACCTTGAAAAAGCGACGGACCGTTGGTACCAGATGGGCTTTGATGGCAAAGACAAGAAAGAAATTCAGCTCCCGGGCCTTGGCAACGCCGGTGGCTTCGGCGGGGAAAAGGATGAGACGAAACTGTACTACGGCTTCACCTCCTTCACCTACCCCTACACCATCTTCGAGTACGACGTTGAGTCTGGCGAAAGCCGCCCCTTCTTCCAGCCTGACCTGAAGTTTGACCCTACCGATTTCGAAGAGAGCCAGGTGACCTATACCAGCAAAGACGGTACGCCGGTGACGATGTTCCTGGTTCACAAAAAAGGTCTAAAGCTGGACGGTAATAACCCGACTTATCTCTACGGATACGGCGGCTTCAACATCAGCCTGAGCCCGAGCTTCAGCGCCTTCCGTATTCCGATGCTGGAAAACGGTGCCGTCTACGCCATGGCCAACCTGCGCGGCGGCGGCGAATACGGCGAAGAATGGCACAAAGCCGGGATGTTGGAGAATAAGCAGAACGTATTCGACGACTTCATCGCCGCCGGAGAATGGCTAATCTCTGAAGGTTACACGAACAAGGACAAACTGGGCATCGCTGGAGGCTCCAACGGTGGCCTGCTCGTAGGGGCAGCCATGACGCAACGGCCAGACCTCTTCGCCGTGGCCTTCCCCGCCGTTGGTGTGATGGACATGCTCCGCTACCATAAATTCACCGTTGGCAAAGGCTGGATCCCAGAGTACGGCAGCAGCGAAGACCCGAAGATGTTCCCCATCCTGAAGGCTTACTCTCCACTCCATAATCTAAAGGATGGTACCGAGTACCCTTCTACCATGGTCACCACCGCCGACCACGACGACCGGGTAGTGCCCGCTCACTCGTTCAAGTATGCTGCGCGCCTCCAAGAGGCGCATGCTGGGGAAAACCCCGTACTGATCCGCGTCGCGGTAGACGCCGGCCACGGCGCCGGTAAGCCGATCTCCAAAACCATTGAGGAGCAGGCTGATATTTGGAGCTTCTTCTTTTATGAGACCAAGAGCCCGGTTAAGTATGGGGTTGAAGG
>CAYPIM010000293.1:2359-5887 GCA_964410795.1 uncultured Lewinella sp.
TTTCCCCCTTCCTCCCCTTACTCACTTCCCCACCATCCGGCATTCGGCTGCCAGTTGGTCTCAAACATTGCCCGCCGCCGTGCCTCCATTTGTGGCAGTAAAGTATCCTGCCGGAAGGCTACTACCGCTGCCGCTTTTTCTGCGTCAAAGTTGGTATCAGGTGCTGGATACCGGGCGCTAGCGCTCTCAAGCCAAGTCATTAATTCATCGCGCATAGCTTCGGTGATTTCGGGCTGGTCTCCGCCAATGTCAGTTTGTTCGGCGGGGTCTGTCTCCAAATCGTAGAGTTCATCAATATCGGTTTCCCAGTAGTGGATGAGCTTGTAATTATCCTTCATGATGATGGAAGACGGATCGCCGCCCTGGTTACCGTAATGGGGATAATGCCAGTAGAGATTCCGATCGGGAGCGGTTCCTCGTTCAATGCGCTCGACCATATTTCTACCATCTAAAATCTGGCTCGTTGGGGTGGGTAACCCCGCCAGGCTTAGTAAAGACGGGTACAGATCAGCACCGGTAACCGGAATGTTGGTCTTTTGTCTTGCCATTATCTCAGGCGGATAACGTACAAACAGTGGCACCCGCAAACCGCCCTCCCACTGGTAACCCTTACCGCCACGCAGTGGCAAATTAGACGTAGCGTAAGCATCCCCTGAGGCAACACCGCCGTGGTCAGAAGTAAACACGACGATGGTGTTGTCCAGCACCCCTTCGGCTTCAAGCTTATCCATTACGATGCCGATCGCCGTATCCATATCGTTCAGCAGACCCGCGTAAACGGGATGGTCCTGAACAATGCGGACGGGCAAGCGCCGCTCCATTCCAAAGCCGATCGCCGCAGGCTTCCTTTCCACCGCTTTTGCCCGAAAACGCTCCCACTGTGCCTTGCTTGTTTGCAGTGGTGCGTGGACGGCGTAGAAAGACAGCATCGCGAAGAAGGGTTTGTCATTATCCTGTTCTCCTATCCAGTCCGCAGTCGCGCGCGCAAGGCGCTGGCTGAGTTGTTCGCCCGGCTGGCGATTGGGCAGATCAGGATTCTTATAGGGATCGAAGAAACCACCTGCGGGGCTGCCCTTGGCGTTGCCGCCTACATTGACGTCGAAGCCATGCGCCAGCGGGCCGGAGCCCGTGCCGCCCAGGTGCCACTTTCCAGAGAAGAAGGTTTTGTAGCCCGCATTTTGGAAGGCTTCGGCCATCGTCACCTCGGTGGTATCCAGTGCACGAACGTAGTCGGGCGGAAGTAATTTATCGTGCCGGCCTTTCTTACGCCATTCCGTCCCTGTTTTTGCCCCGATCCAATCGGTAATGCCGTGCCGGGCGGTAAACTTACCCGTCATGATGCTCGCCCTCGCCGGAGAACACACCCGGGAACAAGTGTAAGCACGGGTGAACTGGAGGCCGTCTTGTGCCAGCTCGTCAAGGTTTGGCGTTTCGTAATAAGTACTTCCGGTAACGCCAAGGTCGTGGTAACCGAGGTCGTCAGCAAGGATTAAAAGGACGTTGGGCCCTTTGGCTTCCTTGGGGCCATCAGTTGAACAACTGCACACCGCAAGAAACAGAAGGATGCTCAAGCTACTAGTAACGAAAAATGATTTCATAGGGATTAAGGTAGGGAGTTTGCCGAGATTCGGAGCTATTCTACTAGTACCAGTGTGTATAACAATGGTCCGCTATGGTTTTACATCGATCATACCCCGACAACATTAGATTCTGCTATTACGGCTTACATTTTGGGCATGTCGGGGCTGATACTGCACTTGCCAAAAATATAGATAGAGCTTGGGTTGAGCGCTTGTAGCGCGATTTCCATGTAAAGCAATCGCGCTACAAGCGCTCAACCCATCATCTCATTTCTGAAAACCATAGCGGACCATTTTTTAACGAGATGCACAATTGTCTTGATTTTGCCGACTGCCACGTCTCCCTTCTCCCGAGGAGAAGGGGTTCGTGCATATCGTTATACACACCTAGTACCACTTACTTCTCCACTTTGAGCGACTAGCCGACAATGATCTGGGCGCGGCCGCAGGTGCAAGGGAAGGTTTCAAGCAAGCCCCTCCTAAAGCACGGAGACCAAGCAGGCAATCTCAAAATCCAATGTTCGCGATGGGCTGATGATTTCCTTCGGAAATCCATCAACCCATCGCGAGTAGAAAGACCCCTTCGGGGCCAAACGGAGACCTTAAGTGCCCCAAAGTGGGTACTTCCCCCAGGCAAGGGGTTAATCGGCAGCCGGTAGGCGTCGATTAGCCCCTTGCGAACATTGGACTTTGTGATGGCCCTCGGAAACCAAGAACTGAGCCATCCCTTCCGCCCTGAATCCGCTACTTTTACCCCGTGCAAAACATCCGCTCCCACTTCAACCTTTCCGGCCCTGTCATCCCCTTAGGCTCGGGCCACATCAATGACTCCTACCGGGTAGGCGACGGCTACCTCCTGCAAAGGATCAACCACCACGTTTTCCCCGACGTGGCCGGCCTGATGAACAACATCAACCTGGTGACCGGGCACATCCGCAAAAAGATCGCCCGCGCAGCGGGCGAAGCGGCTGGGCAGCAAACCCTGAAGATTATCCCTACTACGGACGGGCAACTCTTCGCCCAAGGCAACGACGGAAACTACTGGCGTGTCTACGAATTCCTGAATGGTCTCCACTCTTACAACCTACTGGAGACACCGGAACAAGCCTACGCGGGAGCCCGCTCCTATGGCTATTTCCTTCGCTTTCTCGACGACTTCCCCTCCGGAAAGATAACCGACATCATCCCCGATTTCCACAACATCATCACCCGCCTCAACGCCTTTGAGTTGGCCGTGCGCCACAACTCCGCAAACCGAGTCCGGGAATGCAAGGAAGACATCTCCTACATCCGCTCGCTGGCTGACCGGATGACCACCATTCAGCACGCCTGGCAATCCGGCAAACTACGCACCCGCATCACCCATAACGACACCAAGTTCAACAACGTGATGTTCGATGCGGAGGGCAAAGGACGCTGTGTTGTAGACCTGGACACCGTAATGAGCGGCGTCGTTCATTTCGACTTCGGCGACGCCATACGTACCGGTGCCGCCACCGCCAACGAAGACGAGATGGACCTCCAGCTCGTAGGCGTAGACCAGGAAAAGGTTCGGGCAATCACCGAAGGCTACCTTTCCGTTACCCGCGATGTTCTTACGCCGGAAGAGCTCCACTTTCTACCCCGCTCCGGGGAGCTGCTGGCCTACCTCATGGCCGTTCGGTTTATAACAGACTATCTTGTCGGAGACCAGTATTATAAGATCGCCTTCCCCAGGCATAATCTTGTTCGGGGACGGAATCAGCTTGCCTTAGTGCGTAGTTTGGTAGTGGGTAGTGGGTAGTGCTGCCGCACGATACTGGTAACAAAAGGGGATTAGGATTATTGGGATTTTGAGGATTAAAGAGAATTACCTGGAATAGAAGTCTCAAAATCCGAATAATCCTAATCCCTTGCCTCGTGCGGAAGCCAAATCAAGAATCGAGAACCACAAATCGAGAATCGAGAA
>CAYPIM010000294.1:0-3501 GCA_964410795.1 uncultured Lewinella sp.
ATCGCCTACTACCAGCCAAACACGAGTTTTGGCTTTGGCTTCGGGGCGAGTTTGTTGTTCAAGCCCAAGGGGGCGGGCCCAGAAACGCGGACGTCTAACATCCCCGTCGGCATCAGTTACACGCTCAACAACCAGGTGTTTTTCACCTCGGGCTACACCATCTTCTTCCCCGAAGAAAAATGGATATTTCGTGGAAATCTTGATTACACCGACTTCCCGCGCGAATATTTCGGCATCGGCAACGGTACTACGGAGGAGGACCTCAGCGTGATCACTTACCAGCAGATGTTGGTCGAACCCTTGCTGCTGCGTCAGGTACTGCCAAAATTGTTTGTTGGCGGCGGCTTCCGTTTCGACCGTTTCTACAACACCGAGCTACTGGAAGCAACTGACCGCCTGCCCGAGGGCGCGAATCTGCAGGACAGCCTGGGGAGCACCAGCTTCGGTCTGGAGTTCGCCGCTTCTTACGACAGCCGGGACAACGTCGTCAACGCTCGGCGGGGAACCCTGGTGGAGTTCACCCAAGGGTTTTACGGTAAGTCTTTGGGGGGAACCAATACCTTTCACCTCTCAAAAATGGACCTGCGGGGCTATAAACGAATGGGAAAGAAGGGGGTGGCCGCCCTGAACCTCTTCGCCCGCTACGCCGGTGGCGAAGCCCCTCCCTACGAACTGAGCGAGCTTGGTGGCGATTTTCTTCTGCGTGGCTTCCAGGAAGGCCGCTTCCGCGATCGACTGGCCGTCTTTGCCCAGGCAGAGTACCGTTGGCAAACCTGGCGTAGTATCGGCTTCGTTTTCTTTGGTGGAGCCGGTCAGGTCGCCACCGGCGCATCAGACCTTGGTCTCGATCAACTGCGGTATTCCCTCGGTACAGGCCTGCGGGTAACCATCATCCCTAGCGAAAATATAAACCTGCGGCTGGACTATGCTTTGGGAATGGGGCTTAGCTCGGATAGTGGGTTTTATTTGGGCCTAGGGGAGGCTTTTTAGGTATTAGTAAATGTATCATCAGGTATACCTTACCAAAATTTGTAATGCCCACAGATTTTCCGTAACCACTCTACCAAATTCACCTCTTTCCTGTTTTTTTTTGCTTTAGATTAGCTCAATAGCCAACTGGCTGCCGAAACCGTTTGCCCCCTCTTAAGAAGCAAAAACCAGTGGAATTACGAAGTTGAAGAACAGGATCAGAAGAGCAATAGAAACCACGTTAAGGATTATACCCGCCCTAGCCATCTGAGCTACTTTTATATGCCCACTGGCGAAGACAATCGCATTGGGAGGAGTAGACATAGGTAACATAAACGCACAACTCGATGCCATAGCGATGGGGATAAGCAGGTGTAAAGTATTTATACCTAAGCCCGTCGCAACTCCTGCTATCATGGGCGCAAAAATGGCTACCAGAGCAACATTGCTCATTAGTTCCGTCATGAAAAGCATCACGGAGATTAAGATCGCGCTAACCGCAAACACACTCAATGTCTTGTTCTCGCTTACTAAGTCACCAATCATTTTTATAATGCCTACCCCCGAGAGGGCACTTGCTAAGGCTAAGCCTCCGCCGAATAGAATAATGATTCCCCAGGGAAGTCTTTTGGTATCTTCCCAAGCCAATAGCATGTCGTCTTTCACCATGACGGTGAAGCAGGCAAAGGCCGCCAACATACTTATAGTAGTATCGGAAAGATTAAGCTCAGGGAAGACATCATTGAGGTAATTTTTAGCGACCCAAAGTGATATGGTAATTAAAAAGATACCTACCACCACTTTTTCGTTTGTGCTCCAAGCTCCTAATTTTTTGATTTCTTGATCAATTGATTTTGTGGATTCCGTGAAGTTTCCCAGTCTGTTGGGATAAACAATTTTTGTTAGTACAACGTAAATGAAGCCCAACATAAGTATAGCAAAAGGAACGCCAACAATCATCCACTGAACGAAAGATATACTATAGCCATACTCACTTTCCATAAACCCGGCTAAGACGATATTTGGAGGAGTCCCGATCAGGGTAGCGATTCCACCTACGTTTGCCGAATAGGCAATGCCCAGCATTATACTGAGGGCAAAATTCTTGTCATTCTTAGTGAAACCATCTTCATCGTTCACTAACAACTGAATGACGGAATAAGCAATAGGCAGCATTACTACCGTCGTTGCCGTGTTGCTAATCCACATACTTAAAAACGCCGTAGCAACCATAAAGCCCAAGATGATCTTATCTGGGCTAGTACCTATCCAATTAATTATTCCAAGTGCTATACGCTTATGCAAACTAGCTTTTTCAAGCGCTAAGGCCATTACAAACCCGCCAAAAAAAAGGAAAACGATCGGGTGACCATAGTTTGCGGCTACTTCTTTGACGGACATAATGTCAAAAAGAGGGTAGAACGTTAACGGGATCAGTGCGGTCACAGATATAGAAACCGCTTCAGTAATCCACCACAGGATCATCCAAAGGGCCATCCCGAGGACTTTGTCTGCATCGGGTCCGATTATGTCTCCCGGGTAAAGGACAAAGGCCGAAAAAATCAGTGGCCCACAAAAAAGCATTGCCTTTTTATTCATGACAGCATAGGGATTATAGTGGCCTGGGCATTAAATGTGAAGAGTCGAGAATTCTGCTAAACTAAGGAATCAGCTACATTACTAGTCAAACTACCGGCTATGGCGGTTTTTAGATTAGGCCTAGTAACGTTATCCGACTAGATTTTGTGCGGAATTCGGGAGACCCACATTGAGTGCCCGAGGCAAACTATAGGTAAGTAGTACAAACAATCTATCACACAAAAGGACAAGCTCGAACACTTACGAACTTGTCCTTTTGTAGTTGTTTCCGGTAAAATATTAGAATCTGAAATTAGCTCTGGCGTAGTAACCAGCTCCGGCAATACCAAACTGAGAGACGCGCCGGCTGTAAGGGAACATACCACCGCTGTAGTTACCTGAGTGCGCGTGACGGTCGGGGTAGATATTGAATATATTTGAACCACCGATTCCGATGTCGATAGACTCACTCAGCGCAAAGGTAAAGTCGAGGTCTGTCAGTATTTTCGGAGAGAAGGTTTGGTCACGGTTTTCGGCAGTGCCGCCGTTCCACGCATTGGGTAGCTCTGCAGAGCTGGGATGTACGTAGTCAATCTCTCCAAAACGTGTAAACGTAAGGTTAGTAGATAGTTTTCCAATCTTCCAAAGAGCACCGAGGATTATCTTACTGCGTGGCTGAGCGACTTCAATTCTGGAAACTTCCTCACGGTTGAACAGCGTCTGTTCGAATCCGGTTAAGAATTCTCCGGTCTTGATGATCGGGTTTCCATCAGCACCACGGGGTACCTTAGTTTCCGTAAAGTTGGCTCCGAGGTTTAAGCGAACACTACCATTGTCCATCGGGATTAAGTAACTACCGACCACGTCGATGCCCTGTGTTTTGGTGTCAACAGCATTGGTCATAAACTGTACCTGGGTCAAGCCGGCAGGATTCAGGATAGCGGCAAAACGGGG
>CAYPIM010000294.1:3601-5876 GCA_964410795.1 uncultured Lewinella sp.
TTCCAGCTAAAGTTGGTGCCGAAGTCAGAATAGTCTTCGAGGCGACCAGCCAGGCCGACCAGGAAGGCTTCGGAAAACTCGGCCTCGATGTCGGCGTACATACCTGCGTTGAAGCGGTAGTTGTTGGCTTCGTTGCCTGTTTGGTACCCGGGGAATACTTGTGATCCGGCTTCTTTGATGCCGCCGTCGAAGTTTTGCCAGGAAGCATCTTCCCCAGCCTCCTGGCCAAAGTTTTCCAGCCTGAATTCGGTCCCGAAACCAAGATTGAGCGGAAACCCTACATCAATTGACTTGGCTACGTCGAGGTTGATAACGTTCTGGTTGTAGCTAAGCAGGCCCGCATTAAAGGAGGTTGGTGACTCAAGGCCGAGGGAAGCGTTGTTGGAGTTAAAGATCGTCCAGCCGAAGCTGTTACCACCGTACGTATTACTCAGGTCTACGTTCCATCCATTTAGTTCTGTTCTGAAGCCGAAAGCTGCCGAGAGGTCCTGAATGTCTGAATCGAGGTGGGGAGCGAAACCCAGTGGCCACAAGCCAGACTGGCGGCCAGCCTGGTTGGGTCTTCTCACGAAGCCTGTAGCTTGCCCGAGTCGGTAGTTGTAACCACCGAAGGCGTAAAAGGTCGACTTGTCAGAAATCGGAATTTCGGAATTGATGAAAATACCTGCGTTGGTCGTGCCTGACCCGCCCATTCTTGCCATACGGCGGCCGTCGAAATCGTTCAGTTCATTTACAAATGCCCGGCCCCTTTGTGCTTCAGATAGTGATAGGTTATTATCGACATTGTCTACCCACCGAGCGTTGTAGGCTGCAATAGCCTCCGGTGACCCTTGGTTGAAGGCGGCAAACTCCGCCACGGCATCCCCCCGTCGGGGATCGTCGGCAGCAAACATTTCGATAGCATAGTCATCCATTCGGTTAAATGGTTCCTTGGTCATGTAGTTGAGGGTCATGTTGACGAAGCCTCCCTTGTCTCCCACCTTAAGGCCGTAGTTGGCGCTCACCTGGAAGTTCTCGCCTCCACCTGAGTTCTGAGTCGGTGCATCTAAGCCAGGAACATCCGCATAAGGGTTTGTAATGAGGCTATTCAGCTCATCTCCAATTGTTGGCGGAGCTGCCAGGAACCCAGACTTTACGGTAACGATACCTTCGTCTGTATTTTTCTTAAGAACGATGTTGATAACACCAGCAATAGCATCTGACCCGTACTGGGCTGCAGCACCATCGCGCAGGACTTCAATCCGTTCTACGGCTGCCATCGGGATGGAGTTAAGGTCGGTCCCCACCTGGCCTCGGCCTACGGTTCCGTTTACGTTCATTAGTGAGGAAGCGTGACGGCGTTTTCCGTTGATCAGTACCAGGGTTTGGTCTGCACCCAGGCCACGCAAAGCCATTGGGTCAATGTGGTCTGAACCATGGCCAATGTTTTGCTTTGTAGAGTGAAATGAAGGAGCTGCGAATTGCAATACCTGAGCAAGTTCCGTTTGGGGAGATTGCAGTAGCTGAGCACCACCAATTACATCGATTGGCACTGCCGTTTCCAAGGCTGTTCTCGGTTTACCCCTGGAACCGGTAACGGTAACAGCTTCCAACTCTACCCCTGCACTCAATTGTAAGTTGTAACTATCTTTACCCGCCATAACGGTAAATGGTTGGGTTTCATATCCGGTGTAGCTGATAAAGAACTCGTCTCCGTCAACAGCCTGTAGGGTAAAGTTCCCGTCGAAGTCCGTGACGGTTCCCGAAGTGCCTCCTTCTTTGGAGACCGTTGCCCCAACTACACCCACACCGTCCTCGTCAATGATAGTGCCCGTTATTGTACGCTGCCCAACGAGGGTCTGAGCCATTAGCGCAAGGGCAAAAAGAAGTAAGTATTTAGCCATGTTTTGCATTACCTATTTAGTTTAATGATCAACTTTGGACCGCAAGGTATGCTGCTGAATTAGTTTTTTATTTGGAAATAAGCAGTAAAATCAATATTTTATTCGTTTTCACAACTTTTTACAACTCCCATCATGGAAAAGGCTCTTAAACAAGACTTTATTACGGCTCTTGAAAAAATATACGGGGAGTACAAACAGGAGTCTGCTCTCTTCGGTTCTTCTAACTTTTCAAAGATTGCTTCGGATCTGTGCTACAGTAATAGCCACTTTAGTAAACTTATTTCGGGTGGGGCAACTAATGCGATGTACGAGAGGGTCCTGAAAAACGTTGGTAGGCTCCAAAAAACGTCTGACCTTGAAGAAGCCGTTCAAAAAAGTGGCCCGGTTGAAAA
>CAYPIM010000295.1:0-5838 GCA_964410795.1 uncultured Lewinella sp.
CAAAAGTCTCCGCCGTCCTTTCCCGAACGAGCCGGGCCCAGACCGGGGCTATGTCTTCCGAAGGGTTTTCCCGGTAGTAGATGTAGTGCGTCCGGCGGGCGTTCTTTGTTTGCGGGTGTTCGATTTGGGTGATTCTTTGAAAATAGCGGGACCCCTCCTGGGGGCTGTCGGAGACGATGATCTGCCGATTAAACGCAAGCTTTTCAGGTACCCACAAAATAAAACTAGCGTCGAAGGACACTGTTTCCGGAAGATCATATTTATGACGAAAGAAGTTAAGGGCACCGGCCTGGCCGTAACTGCTGGCTTCGATCATACAAGTGGCTTGTTCTTCGGGCGGTAGTGCGTGGTAGAATTTAGCAACGGTTGTGACCATCTCTTCCCAGCCATGCATATCTGAATAATCCTGGCTGAAGTCGCGGATGGAACCATCTTCCCAGCGGAGGTGGGAGGTCATGCCTAAATTGTCTTTTAGGGATAAGCCGTAGGCTTTCATTTGCTCGGCGGGAAAGAGGGGAAGGCCCAGTGGAATTAGGAGGAAGTTGGCGAGCAGCGGGAGGGAGATCAACCAACTTTTTCGCCCAAGCAAATCGGCCCAAAAACACCCCCCCGCTGCGAAGAGAACCGAGTAAGCGCCGTAAGTATAGTATGATTTTCCGCTAAGCAGTAGTAGCAGGACCAAGAGTAAGACGAAAGCAAAACCAAACAGCCGGTAGGGCCGTAGGCGTTCACTGCGGAATAGGTGGATCAATCCTGGTAGCCAGAGTAGAATACTCAGCGCATGGTACAAAAACTGCGGCACGAAAAAATCCGCCACTGTCATGTTTACGAGTTGCGTTTCGGAAAGCTCGCGCATATGGAGGATAACAGGGAACCCATGGGTATACTGCCAGAAAAGATTGGGCAACCACATCAGAAAAGCGATACCGGCGGCGTACCAGAGGTAGCGGTTGGCGAGAATTTTCCGCTGGGGCGTGAAGAAGAGGCCGCCGAAGAGCGCCAGTAGGTAAAAGACGACGCTGTACTTGGTCAGTAACCCCAGCCCAACGCCGAGGCCGAGCAGGTACCAGTCTTTCGGGCGAGCGTAACGAATGACCCGCACGAGGAGCCAACCGATCAGGAGCCAGCAAAACTGGTTGAAGCTCACCGGCTGAAACAGGGCGTTGCTGCCGAGGTAAACGGGGGAGAGCAACCAACCGACTCCCGCCAAAAACTGCGCAGACCGCCCACCACCAAACTCTCGTACCAGATCGACGATGAGCCAGATGCTGAGCAGGCCGACAATTACCACCGGAATTTTTGCCGCCCATAGCGTACCCCCCAGTACAAGTTGGCTAATGCCCGCGACCCAGGCGATCACCGGCGGCCCTTCCATATATCCCCACATCGGTTGAAAGCCTTCGGCCAGGTAAAGAAATTCATCGTTGTGCAGGCCGTAGCCGTTGATGATGGAGATTAGGTGGAGGATGGCTTTGGCCAACAAAAGTCCGTACAGACCTTTACGGAATAATGCTGGTTTTTCGCTGGAGGTGGTCATTCAGTGTGGGTTACGTAATAGACACGATTGGCGTGGGGAATTTGTTACAGACCACTTACCCAAGGATTATACCGGTATCGATGAACACCCCCCGTGCCTGTACCCGATTTACGTCGTTCAGGTTTAAGACTTTTATGGTGCCCTGCCCAATTTCCGTACGGGGAACAATCAGGCCAGAGGGCCGGAACTGAAAGTGGTTGTGCCAGGAATCTTTGCGCGGATTGTAGAGCCTGATCAGGGCTTCACGGTATTCGTGCCAGGCAGCGATGCTGCTGCCTTTACTCAGGTTACAAAGTCGGCAAGCAAGGGCGAGGTTACTAAAAACAGTTTCGCCCCCCTGTTTTTCGCTGATGATGTGATCGATGTGATAGCTGGCGAAGGCGACGGCCCGGGGCACACAACAGTACTCACAGCAATTGTCGGCTGCTTCGGTAATCTGACGGCGAAGAATGACGGGAATGTAAGTCTTGCTCACAAGGCTAAGCCTTCATTAGGCGGCTATAGGCACGGGCTTTGGCCATGCGGACCATGTGCTCGGCAACGCGGTAGTGCTCTAACTCAATTTTCTCTTCAAAGCTAAGGGTCCCTGCTTCATTTCTGGCGGAAAGTTCCTCCAAACGGGATTCTTCCTCGAGGCTGGTACGTAGGCTCATTACGGTTTCCGGTGTGGGGAAATCAGAAAGCACATTAATGACCCGACTTAGTAACTGGCTTTGTTTAGCCATAAGAACGATACTTTGTAGTGGTAAATATAACGGTTTTACCCGAGATAAAAGTTTTGTAACGCCGGGTTAATTCAAAACTAAGGTTAAAATCCAGATATATTATGTTAACCAGTGTGCGGGAGAAGTTTTGACGCGGCGTGTGTCCCCTCCCTGCTTCTCAACCGTCTTTGCATCCTGCGGCCCCGCCCCAAAAGGAATCTTGAATTATACTTTCCACAGGCACTAACAATCTTCTCCACTAGTATTTTACGTTTTCCACCCCCTTTTCCAGCCCTTTATGCACAACCTGCGTGGAGAAAAGCCTGCATTTCCTAAGCCCCCTTTTTCGTACATTTGTGTTTGAAGTATGGCCAAGGACAAACAACAAGACCGCCGGGCAAACGGTACTACTAATACCTGGAGTAACCGCAACCGCCTGCAGGAAGCAAACCTGCCTGAGTTCAGTAAATTACCACCTCAGGCTCCTGAGCTGGAGGAGGCCGTACTAAGTGCTATCCTGATCGAAAAGGAGGCGATGACGAAGGTGCTCGACATTCTGGAAGCCGACTCGTTCTATAAACCCGCCCACCAGGCAATCTATCGCAGTATGCGCCGCTTGTTTGAGCGCAGCCAGCCGATCGACCTGCTGATGGTGATGGAGGACCTCAAGAAAAACGAGGAACTCGAATTAATCGGTGGCGCTTCTTACCTCGCCCAACTCACCAGTAAGGTGACCAGCTCGGCCAACATCGAATACCACGCGCGGATTGTGACGGAGAAGTTCATCCAGCGCGAACTCATCCGCACCAGTACCGACATCATCCAGAGCGCCTACGAAGACTCGACCGACGTGCTCGACCTGCTAGATAAGGCGGGCAACTACGTCTTCGAGATCACCGAGCGCAACATGGGCAAGCAGGTGGCCGATATGGGCACCCTGGCCAACCAGCTTCTCGAACAGCTCACAATGCTGCGCGAAAAAGAGGACGGCCTGACCGGCGTACCCACCGGATTCACCGAACTCGACCGCCTCACTTCCGGCCTACAGGGCTCCGACCTCATCATCATCGCCGCTCGCCCGGCCATGGGTAAGACCAGCTTCGTGCTCTCTCTGGCCCGCAACGCGGCGGTGGATTACGGCCGGGGCGTTGCCCTGTTTAGCCTCGAGATGAGCGCTGCCCAGTTGGCCGGCCGTATTTTCAGTCAGGACGCCGAGGTGAACGGCCAGAAAATGCGTAACGGTAAGTTCGACGACGACGAATGGGCCCGCCTCGTAGACGCCATGAACCGCATCGGCGAAGCACCGATCTACATCGACGATACAGCCGGTATCAACGTATTTGAGCTGCGCGCTAAGTGCCGCCGCCTGAAACTAGAGAAAGACATCTCGATGGTGATCATCGATTACCTGCAGCTGATGTCTGGCGCCGGTGAATCGAATAAGGGGATGAACCGGGAACAGGAAGTTTCTGGCATTAGCCGGGCCTTGAAAGGTTTGGCGAAAGAACTGGAAGTGCCGGTGATCGCGCTTTCACAGCTTAGCCGGGCGGTGGAAACCCGGGGGGGGGATAAGCGGCCGCAGCTTTCAGACCTTCGGGAGTCTGGGTGTTTGACAGGGGACACATTGGTGACGTTGGCAGATAGTGGAAAGCAAGTACGTATTGAAAAGCTAGTCAGAAATTGCCCTAACGGCGGATTTAAGGTATGGGCACTTAATAAGGATTACCAACTCATTAAGGCGGAAGTAAGCAACGCTTTCAGCACCGGAATAAAGGAAACATATGAATTAACGACGGGTCTGGGTAGGAAAATTAGAGCTACTGCTAATCATAAGTTTTTAACTATAAACGGCTGGAAGCGCTTGGATGAGCTGACTGTGGGTGATCATTTAGCGTTACCCCGAAAAGTCAAATCTGCTGAAAAAACCAATGATTCTATTTCAAATGCAGAGTTGGCTTTGTTAGGCCACCTAATTGGTGACGGTTGCACATTACCAAGACATAGTATTCAGTATACAACCCGGGAACTTGACCTTGCAGAAAAAGTAAAAGATCTTGCGGTTACAATTTTCCCGGATGAGATTCTCCCCAGGATCAAATTTGAAGGGAAACAGAAAGGGAGAAATGGTTGGTATCAGGTTTACCTCTCTTCAACTAAACATCATACACACGGTGTCAGAAATGTGATTTCAACCTGGATGTCTTCTATGAACGTATTTGGGTTACGCTCTCACGAGAAATTTGTGCCCGATGTTGTATTTCGGTGTACTAAAGATCAGATTGGATTATTTCTCCGTCATTTGTGGTCTACAGATGGATGTGTGCGTATGACTGGTGGTAAGCGACCGTATCCTACTGTTTATTACGCATCCAGTAGTGAGAAATTAGCCCGAAATGTACAAGCTCTCCTCACACGGTTGGCTGTGAATGCCAGGGTGAAATTAGTACCTCAAACAAAAGGGAGAGACCAATTCCATGTTATCGTTACAGGAAAGAGCGATCTTCTGCGATTTAGCATTGCTGTTGGAGCTGTTGGTAAGTACAAGACAAGTTCATTAAGAGAAATAGTTGATTTTCTTGAGCCCCGAAAAGAGAATACCAACCGAGACATTATTCCAAAATTGGTGTGGAGGTCGATGGTTGTTCCTTCAATGCAAACAGAAGGGATTACTGCTCGTGAAATGCAATCGAGTATAGGGATGAGTTATTGTGGCACTACGCTTTACAAGACCAATCTTAGTAGAGAAAGAGCAGCAAGAGTGGCCTCTGTGGTCGAGTCAAAAGAGTTGAAAAAACTCTCGACGAGTAGTGTGTACTGGGACCAATTGGTTTCAATTTCTAAAGCGGAAACTGAAGAAGTTTACGACCTAACTGTTCCCGGGCCTCATAATTTTGTCGCAAACAACATCATCGTCCACAACTCCATAGAACAAGACGCCGATATAGTCATGTTCCTCTACCGCCCCGAATACTACGGCATCGAGGAAGACGAGCAGGGCAACTCCCTCAAGGGGACCGGTACGGTCATCGTTGGCAAAAACCGCCACGGTGAAGCAAAAGATATTCGCCTCGCCTTCCAGAGCGACTTCGCCAAGTTTAGCGACCTCGACGATCCCGACTTCGACCTGCTGCCCGACGCGGCGATCCAGGCCGGGCAGCCTTATGGCTCTACGACAATTCCGTCGAAAATGAATACGGATGAGGATATTCCGTTTTAGCAAGCTTACTGATCGTCGTATTAACATAGCGCATCTTGCGCTATGCCGCTACACAGTTGTGCCCGGAATTGAAAACTAGAATTGGTGAGGGAAACAAATTATTCAAGTCATGCTTATGCTTGCTTGAATAATCCGAAATACTGCGCGCCCCGGGCGACTGCTTCATTTGTATTAAAGTTTGTGTGATTTGTTGTACACACCGAGGATTGAACTGCGGGTAATTCTACTTGTCTGCCTGTACTTTACGTATAACATTTTGCACCGTTTGAACTCCCTCAAGTTGCACACATAATAGATAGGGTGGGCTTAGGCGGTTTCACCCAAACAATCTTTCATTGATGCTTTTTGTCGCTCATTCATTCAAACGATTTTGCCTTCTT
>CAYPIM010000296.1:0-5831 GCA_964410795.1 uncultured Lewinella sp.
CCGAAAGCCGCCAACCTCGGCCAACTAAAGGCGCTCTTCCCCGACAACGTAGTTGAAGGGCTCATCATTCCCTTCGGCATCTTCCGCGATCATATGGACTTACCAATGCCGGGGCAACCCAACATGTCTTACTGGGAGTTCCTGAACGCCCGCTTCGCCGAAGCACGACAGATGGAGAAAGACGGCGTTGCGGACAGCGAGGTGGAGACCTTTACCCTCCAGCAACTCGCCACCCTCCGCGAAGCCATTCTCCGGATCAAGCTAAAACCAGCCTTAGTAAATGCCTTGGTAACTGACTTTCAGAAAGTTTTCAACCAACCGCTGGGTAAACAGCCCGTTTTCCTGCGTTCCGACACCAATATGGAAGACCTGCCCGATTTTACCGGAGCCGGACTGAACCTAACCGTCTTCAATGCCGTAGACAAAGCCAAAATCATAGAAGGCATCAAAAAAGTTTGGGCGAGTCCTTATACCGAGCGGAGTTATAAGTGGCGGCAACGCCTGCTGTTGAATCCCGAAAACGTCTTCCCGAGCATCCTCATCATCCCTAGTGTGGACGTTGACAACTCCGGAGTAGTGATCACCAAGGGCATCTCCTCCGGTCTGGACGGAGACGTAACGGTTGCCTTCAGCCGCGGCGCCGGCGGCGCCGTAGACGGGCAGGCCGCCGAAGCCTGGCTCATCGGCCAGGACCAGATGTACACCCTCCTCAGCCCGGCCCGCGAACGCCTTCACCGGAGGCTGCCCGTTACCGGAGGCTCCGTGATGGTCCCCGCGCCCTTCAACGAGCGCATCCTGAATCCGAAAAATCTGAAGGATTTGCGTGAGCTTTCGGCCAAGGCGGAAAAGATCATGCCCGAATCCTCCGGAGAGGCGGGTAATGGCCCTTGGGATATTGAGCTGGGCTTTGCTAACGACAAAATGTGGCTGTTTCAAATTCGTCCGTTCGTAGAGAACAAGCGGGCCCAGTCTTCGGATTACCTGGAGCGTATCAGTCCGGCAAAGCGGGAGGATGTTTATTATGACCTATCCGTTTCGCTCTAACTCGTATATTCATTCATGAAGCAATTGTTTTCCATCATTGCCGCCCTGGCGGTTATTGTTTTTCTCTTCGTTCCCTGGACCTACGGCGAAGCCTACCCCGTCATTGGCGGCGTCGAGAATACCGACATCCGAAGATTGGTCAGGCTACAACGGATGGATTCGGCAAGGTTGGTCCGGACCCTACCCTATGGTGCGCGCTACGCCCTACCCTACGTAAAGCTTAACCTGATGGGCCGCGCCATTGACTCCAACCTGATTACTTCCGACCCCGAACTAGAAGCAGAGCTGGAAAAACTGATCCCTAACCGTGGCCGCGCTTACTCCGTTGCGATTATGGACATCACCCCCGGCCGTGCTCCCCGCTACGTGGAACGCAATGCCGAACGCACCTATCAACCCGGCAGCGTAGGCAAGCTGGCCGTCGTCACCGCCCTGATGTGCGAACTTGAAAACGTCTACGTTGACAGTGTTCAAAAACGCTGGGACTTGATGCGAACACGCTTAGTGAAGGGTGGCCCCTTCGCCGTTTACGATCACCACACCATTCCTGAGTATGATCCTGAGACTGAACGCTACAGTCGTCCCCGCGTCAACCAGCAGCATGAGTTCACCCTCTACGAATGGGCTGATCATATGCTCTCTGTCTCCAACAATGGTGCGGCGAGCGTGGTCTGGCGGGAGGCGATTCTGATGCGCGTCTTCGGGCCAAAGTACCCGGACCTCACCCAGGAGGAAGCCGAAGCTTATTTTAAGAAAACCTCCCGGGGAGAACTGCGCGATATTTCCAAGAGCGTCATCCGTGAGCCCCTGGCCCAGTTGGGCATCACCCCGGATGAGTTCCGCGTTGGGACGATGTTCACCCGTGGAGCAAGTGGCATTGTACCGCCGCAGGGTGGCTCTGCCGGTACACCACGTGCGTTGATGAAATGGCTTACCGCCCTGGAAAGCGGCAACATCAGTGATGCGGCCTCCAGCCTGGAGATTAAACGCCTGATGTACCTGACCGACCGCCGCATTCGCTACGCTCATGCACCGGTGCTGGACAGCGCAGCCGTTTACTTTAAGTCGGGCTCATTTTATGGCTGTAAGCCCGGCACCAGCTGCGGTAAATACCGTGGTAACCGCATGAACTACATGAACTCCGTCTGCATCGTGGAGCAGCCAGACGGCACGCGCTACCTTGTAGCTTTGATGACGAATGTGCTTGGCCGAAACTCCGCCTACGACCACCAGCTTTTAGCGACCCGCATCGACCGAATGATTCGGCGTGCCGGTCCCGGAATTGAGCCGAAGGAATCCGACGGTACGGGGGAAGATGTTCCTATTGGAGGACTAGAATAATGTTGCTTCTATGGCGGAAGGATTCATTGCCGGAGGAAGTTCCTACCGGATTCGCCGTATGAGTTGGTTTACTTCTTGCCCAATGCTTAATCTACCGCCCATATACCGGTCTTCAGCGTCCAGTCGTATGGTTTATACTCCCGTTTTATGTCCTTATTTTCTTCGGTGAGGATACCGTATTGAACAAGAAAGTCGTCAATACCACCATGATCACGAAAATCACCTTTAAACCAGGAGAAGAGTGGCGTAGTGACGAGTACTTTTTTACCCTCTACCTCTTTTATTTCGCTGTGCTTGGCGAGGTACTTCCGAGCGCGATTTTCAACTTGTTCGTTATACGTTTCAGGCCGGTATACTTCTATGGGAGGGCAATCTGCCGCTCCGCAGTTGAGGGCGTAATGTACGCGGGAATCTCCACCTTTAATTCGGAAGGTACGCTCAAATTTATTCGGAAAAAGTTGAGGTACAAAGCCTAAGCCGAAGCGATTCTCTCCACCGCGAACGATGCCATGCTCCATTTCGTTAGGGCTAAAAAGATGACCGGCTACCGTGAAACTTGGCGTACTAAAGAAAGCGCTTGAATCGTCAAACAATTCAGGGTTACGGGTCAGGAGGTACTGTACCATTCCGTTGTAGGTATTAACCCAGAAGGCTAGTTTTTTCTCGCGGGTATTAAGTGCAGCTAATAAATCTGCCGGCTCTAGTGCACCGAGTTGATCTACCAGAGCGGTGGCATCCTGCCCATATTTAATGGTCTCAAGAATTTCTTCGCTGAGCGCGTTGGGCATGGGCCCATTGTAGTCAGCAGGCGGAAAGTTCTCCGCAGGTTGGTAGCGGCCACAAGACGTAATAAACAGGGCAAAAAGCAAGAGCGTTGAAAGATATCGCATGGTTAAATATATTTTCACTGTAACAATCCCAGTTCGTTTTTTGTGCTGTAACGGCGAGGGCAGATTGTCGTCAGCCGACCATCCAAGCGCTAAGCGCCTTGGTTCAAAATATCCTCTAGCAGTATTACGACGGCTTCTTCCGAAGCTTCTTTAGGCCATTCACATTCAATGCCCCGCTCTTTGAGGGCTGCGCCGGTACTTGGCCCAATGGCAATAACACGTGCATGGGGAGGTAGCGGTTGATGCGCTACGTAAGCTGCAACATTCAGCGGGCTGGTGAAGATGAATACGTCGGCTTTTATGGGCGCGGCCGCAGGTGCAGGCTTATTGTTGTAACAAACCGCGTCGAGCACCGTAAGCTTGTCCGCTAACGCCGTCTGGATGCTTAGGCGAGACTGTTTGGCGCGCGGGAAGAAGACGCGTTGGCCCTGGGAAACTTCAAGAAAGCTTTTAGCAGTCCGTTCGGGGTTACCATCCCCAATGAAATCTATCCTTCCGGTCGCTTTCTTCAGATATTTTGCGGTCCCCTTCCCCATTGCCGCCAAACGGATTCCTTCCGGAATCTCCCCTACCCCTCTGAGTGCGAACTCTACAGCACGCGGGCTGTAAAAGAACCACCAGTCAGCATCTGTTGGTGGATCAAAGGGATGTGGCTCAAAATTGAGGAAGGAGCGACTGATCAGCCGTCTTCCTGTGATTTCTACCCAGTGTAAGAGTGGGCTATTAGGCTTTAGTTCACGGCTAATGAATAAAGTATTCATGCATATAAGAACAGCCAGCGAGGGGTAAAAGTTAAAGGTCTCTCTTAGCATGCGTAAGCGCCCTCAATTTGGAGTACGAAGGAGCCCCTTATTGGTGTAATAAACTACAGCGATACACTCGTTGGTGCTGGTGAATTCTTCAGCGGTAGCCCTAATGGTATCACCTATTCCGTTTCCGAAGATGGTATCCTGACGATGAGCGGCGACGGCACCTCTACTCCTTTCGACAACAGACAGGTAAAAGCCTGAATGTTGTGTGCTGATCGCTTTTTCGTATAAGTAGTTGGACACAATTACTTAGTCGCACCCAATATCCATCCGTGTTTTTGCATCGTGGTTAGGGAAGCACTGGCCAGACGGCAGCCCGGCGGGCTGGTAGCGCCGCAAGCTAGGGTCATGAAGGCCATTCTGAAGAAAAGCAGTCAGGTCATCAATCTCGCTTTCGGTAAGGTTAAGCGGTACAAACTGAGAGGACAGGACTGCAGTGGGAACACGGTTGTTCTCGCCAATTGCTTCGTTTTTATAACTTACTACCTCCCGCAAGGTGCGCATACTCGCTCCGTGACCATAGAACGGACTGCTGCGTAAGCTATACAACTGAGGTACCTTGAACTGGTACAATTCGTCGGGATTACCAGTAAAACCGCCACGTCCCTTGTTTTCAACGTTTTCTACCGAAGTACGTACGGTGGGTTCTGGGCAGTCCACCAGGTCTGCCATACCAATAGCTTCGAATCGCATACTATTGAGGGCCGGGCCGGTGTGACAGCTTACACAGTCAGCTTTGCCAAAAAAGAGGATAGCGCCTCGAATTTCATCCATCAACATCGCGTTGGGGTTGCCGTTCAACCAGAGTTGAAACGGAGCCTCGTTGGCCAGTAAGGTGCGTTCGTAAGCAGCGATGGCTAAGCCAGCGTACAGCTTCTCATAACGCTCCTGGCGGGGTACCCTTGGAAAAGCCAAATCAAAGAGCGTAGTATAGCCCAGGTCGTCTGCTATTTGAGGAGTCATGTTAAGACGGTGAACACCCAGACCCGCAATGGCTTGGGTTTCGAGGCCTTCAAAACCGAGGAAATTATTTTCCTTTGGTGTATTGGCCGTCCAGTTCGCTTCGGTACCGGCATTAACGCCCGTCCCCCCAAACTGTCCGTTCCAAAGCATTGCTTCCTGGTAAGCACCGTTCAGCACCGTCGGCGAACGAATCGGTTGTACATCAATGCTATCCTGGTTGGCCATTACGTTAGGTATTCGGCGCTCTCCGTTGAAGCCAAAGCCCCAACCACCGTCACCAACGCCCTGAAAGGTTCCCGCCTGAAAGCCAGCACCAGCAAAATGACAAGATGCACAGCTGAAGGTTTTGAGCCCACCTTCAGTAATGGCTTCTGACCCAATGCCCGTTTCGTGAAAAAGGAGCTGGCCAAGCCTGACCTTTTCGGGTGTCAGCGGGTTATTGGGATCTTCGGGAATAGAAGCCAGGTCTCCGGCCGCAGGTAAAATGAAGGATGCTTTACCACCGTTTTGCTGTAAAAGGACATCGAGTTCAGCCGATGGGCTGAGGTCTAATTCTTGTTCCATCATACCGCAAGACGAAAAACAAAGGAAGGCTAAGCTCGAAAGGCTTATTAAAAATTTTTTCATGAGGATGAAATTCCAAAAAATCTAATTAGTCCACCGATTGTAGGTGGAATCTGAAAACTAAAACACGAAGATAAGCAAAAACACTTGGTTGCTCAATGAGGTTGAGTCTATCGCCTGAATAACGAAAGCGTGGGGTTATGGAACCGCTTCGCGGTTT
>CAYPIM010000297.1:0-5786 GCA_964410795.1 uncultured Lewinella sp.
TACAAAGATCAAATATCATTCACTTCGCTCCCTAGTAAGGAAGAAAACGGTATTTTGATTTACGATTGACAACATCAAAATGCAATTTTGCGCAACATGATTACTAGCTATTGAAGATGATCTACTCAAAGGCAAACCCAATGCGAAGTCCGAGCCGATCGTAATTAAGCGCTTGCATACTAAGGTAGACATCCATTCGCCACTTGCCGAGGATGCGGTCTATACCAATCCCTAATTCGAGGTAGGAATCATTGGTTTGGGTCAGTAAGTAATTAACGTTGACTACTGGTTGGAAAATATCTTTTCCCTTCTGCATTTTTATCCCTTTCCAGCGGTGTTCGTAATGTGCTTTCAGGTAGGCACTCCGGGTACTGTAGGTGTAATAATCAAGTAGCTGAAAATCACCCAAACGCTGCGCATTATTGAAAATAGTTTGGTTTCCGTTAAAATGGTTGAAGTCAACAAAAGTTAACTGCTCACTACTAATGAAGTCGCCCGTTTCCAGTTCGAATTTCCCTCTTGATAGACTACCGTTTACACGTATAGCTATCTTACTGTAGTCTAGGTCGCTACCGAATAGATTTGGAAATGAGCGGGAGTAATTCAGGCGGAGTTTGAGACTTTCTCCTTCCGTGATAAAACGTCCTCGCTTATGGGTATACTTCGCGTTGGCTTGCCAGCTTAGGCTGAGGGATAACAAGGTAAGTTGGTGACGTGAAAAGGCGGTGTTATCTAGCTCGAGATTCTCCGGAGCATTGGATGTGAACTCCCCGTCAGCATATTCGGGTAGATTTTCTAGCGGGGCCCGCTCGTTCCAACTTAAGGTGCCTGTTAGCAGCAGGTTCTTAAAGAGGGTAGAAGTATTGGATAGTTTCAGGTAGGTTTTTTCGTATATTTTCAAGTAATTATCTTCATTGAGCAGGGTGTAACTGGTGTATATATTTTGTGCTAAGGCGCTTTGCTCGTTCAGTTGCTTAATGTACCGTCCGCCAGAGACATCTAAGGAAGATCGTGAAGCAGGGTTGTAGAAGTACCTGGCGAGGAGTTCAACTCCAAATAGCCCGTTGCCGAAGCCATACCGTATGCTGGGTTTTAGGTAGTAGAATTTACCCTCCGGTAGTTTATTGGTGTAGCTTGGCCGGAAATCTAACACTACGCCTTCTACGGTATTGGCTGATAAGGTGTTAGTCAAGGGAGGTAGGTAGACCAATTTTCGCCCCTTGGCGTACTTCAGCGCGGCTCCACTAAAAATCAGATTTTGGGGGCGGATTTTGTTCGTTCTACGAGAGGGCGTGTAACTAGGCGAGCTTTTTATTGAATCGGAAGTTGTGGAAGCCTGGTTAATTTGCCCCGGCAAGCTTTCGCTAACCAATAGCGCTAAGCATAGTAAGGCGACAAATGTGAATGATTGGATCATGCTGAGTGATTTTATTTTCACAAAAGTCCTCCCATAAATCATGGTTTGAAAGCGATTCCGGGTGAACTACCGCATACCCTTTTGAGTAGCGTATCGTTCGTTCGCCCGGCTATATGGCAATTCGCCATAATTCGGGTGAAATCTCTTTTGATTTTCGCATCTTTAGGAATGCCGACTCCACAAGACCATTCCAAAACAGGTACTAGATGACGATAAAACTCTCTCGGTACGAGCTGCTATTGATCATTGGCTTCTACGTCTTTATGGCGTTGAATTACTACATTGCACTCTACATCGACCTTGGGGTTACGACCCATTACCGTGCTATACTACTAAATCATGGAGTCAAGGCATTACTGAGCTTTCCCCTCTCTCTCTTAGTACTGAAGTATATGAAAGACATGAACTGGGGTTTGGTTTTGTTGATTCATTTTTTGATCCTCATCGCTTTTAGTTTTGCGTGGATAAAAATGTATTATGCGGCCTGCGACTACTTTGACATCTACCGATCCAAGGATTCGAAAGTTGTGTGGGACTTTTACTTGACTGGCTTATTCTACACCATCCAATTTGGCGGTTTACATCTTTATCTCTATAATCAGGAGATCAAGGAAGCAAATTTGCTAATGTCAAAAATCAACCGACTCAAGTCGGAGAGTGAACTGTCCGCCCTGAAGTCGCAGCTGAACCCTCATTTTCTGTACAACGTCTTTAACACCATTAGCTCAGCCATTCCTCGTGAAGCAAAACCGGCGCGCGAGATGATCAACTTATTGGCAGATATATTCCGGTACCAGCTTAAGGCGTCCCGTCAGAAATTAGTGCTAATCCAGGATGAACTGCTGTATATCAGTAAGTACCTGGAGTTGGAAAAAGAGCGTTTTGGTAGCCGACTTGCTTTCCACATTGAAGCTAGTGGAGAATTAGCTGGGCTAAAAATGCCCCCGACACTGCTGCAGCCTATCGTAGAGAACGCAATAAAGCACGGCATTTCACCAATGGTTGGTGGTGGCGAGGTAACCATTCAGGTTCACATTAAGATAGCAGCCGTAGAGTTTGTAATTAGTGATACTGGAGTTGGCGTAGAAGGCGAAGATTTTTCCGACATCATTGGTACAGGTGTTGGCCTTACCAATACCAACGAAAGGTTGATCAAAATGTACGGAAAAGGTGTAGTGCTAAAGCACAACCAACCGCAGGGCCTTAGCATAAGTTTTAGCGTGCCTCTGAAAGAATAAGCCATGAAAAAGGTTATCATAATCGACGACGAACATTCCGCCAGAGAACTGATCAAGGAATATCTGGAAGAGCATCAAGAGTACATTGTCGTGCAGGAATGTAACAATGGAGTTGACGCCGTAAAATGTATCAATACACTCAAACCGGATCTCGTATTTCTCGACATTCAAATGCCGGGGCTTAATGGGTTTGAGGTTATTGAAAAGCTGGATAAGATCCCCCAAATCATCTTTTCTACTGCTTACGACGAATACGCCCTACAGGCCTTTGATGTTCATGCCGTGGATTATCTACTTAAGCCAATTAAACAAGACCGATTTGACGAAGCAATGGATTATTTGACTAGAAATAGTCTTACCCAAGGTTCGCAGCTCGAAGAATTGGTGAGCAAAATGGTCACAGACGATGCTTATTTGGATAAACTCTTGATCTGGAAGAAAGGAAAGCTTATAAAATTAGCCACGGAGGAAATCGTATGGATAAAGGCTGATGGTAACTATGCTAAAATAATTACTACTAACCAATCACTGCTCAGTAGCATGAGTCTCAAGAATATTGAACGAAAGCTGAATCCTCACCATTTCATCAAGGTCCACCGATCGGCTGTTGTCAATATTGATGCGATCAAAGAACTGTATCGCCATCAGTCGTCGTTTCAAATCGTTCTGATTAATGGAGATCAGGTAAAAGTCAGCCGGTCGTATACAAGTGACATCAAGAAAAGAATAATATAATTATTGATATAGAATAAGGGGGAGGAGCAAAGTCAAACAATATAAATTTAAGATAAGGATCACTATAAGCAGCGGTACCGAAGTAGTAAATGTATAGACGTACCACGGGTTAACCATTGCTGAAAGGGCGATTTTAGGCCCCTTTAGAAACGAAACCGGTGCGAAGTTCCAACCTGCTCAGCACCTGCGGCCGCGCCAAAAAAGCGCCACCTGATACCAAAGAATAAGCCCACCCCACCAAACAATAAGCCCCCCTACCATCAGCGAATTATCAGCGGTACCCTTGCAGCAGCACTATAAGAAGTAGTGCACTTATAATCACCCTATAATTTAATCCCTGATGTTACGCTTATCCATATTCTGCGCGGCGCTGTGCCTGTTTGTTGTCCAAACGGTTGCCGCCAATTGCCTTGTGCCCACCTCTACCAATCCCATCGTTCACAGTTTCGAAACCGGCCTCGACGGTTTCACCAATGGCACCGATACTTACCCAGGCTTCACCAGTATCAACGCCGTGCAGGCCACCGCGCCCAGCGCGGGCAACGGCCCCATGCAAGCCCTCGACGGTACGGGCTACCTATCCGGCCAGTTTCCCAACACCGCCGGCTTGCCCGACTGGGCACTGGTCATCAACAGCCCCTGTTACGACCTCACCAACCTGACGAGCCCCCAGCTCCACGTCCCCCTCTTCATCGGGGCCGGTGGGCCGAACTCCCTGACCATCCAGGTCAGTGCGGACGGTGGCCAAACCTGGATTACTCCCACCGCAGCTGACCCATACCCCGACTACGGCCCCGTTGGCCGCGAAACCGGCTGGTACGACGGTTTCCTGGACCTGACACCCTACGTTGCGAGCACCAATTTCCGTTTCCGCCTCGGGTGGATAGCACCACCGTCTTTCGGCCAGGAAGTGGCCATCGACGCCGTCCGCCTCGGTGAAGCTATTTGCCTACCTGGCCCAACCGTCGATCTGCTATCTTCCACCACCAACGGCGGTAGCACCGGGTCGATTGACCTGACCGTGACCGGCGGCACCGCCCCTTTCTTCTTTCAGTGGAGCAACGGCGCAACCACCGAAGATCTCACCGGGCTTTCCTCGGGTGTGTATACCCTGAACATGTCGGACGCCGTCGGCTGCTCCACCAGGCAATCGATTTATGTCTCTAATCCGCTGGCCAGCCAGGGCACCAAGGGCGGCGGCTACCCCTACAACTACGACTTCGAAGCCAACGGCCTGGGCTTGCTCCGTCAAAACACCGGCGACGATAAGAACTGGCGGCGCGGACGTGACAATACGCCCACCTTGCTGACCGGCCCCCAGTCGTTCCTGCCTTTTCCCGCTGGCAGCCAGTTTCGCTATATTGAAACGGGCAACGGTAACAGCAAGCGGGCCGCAGTAGTTACCGTGAAGCGCAAACTACGAATGCTCAACCAGAACCAGCCCGTGGCCCAGATCGCCTGGAATCTTTACGGCTCGGACCAGGGCACCTTCGGCGTTGAAGTCAGCGACGACGACGGCAGCACCTGGCGCCGCGAATACGAAGTCAGTGGCCAGCAGGGCTTCTACTGGCAAACGGCTTCGGTAGACCTGTCGCCCTTCAATAGCGGGGCGACGCGGGTGCGTTTTGTTGGTCAAACCTCCGGCAATGGCCCCGAAAGCGACATGGCCATCGATCAGTTTTACCTCGGCGAAGCAGCGACTGCTCCTGCCTTGCTACCCAATACATCCGTCGCCCGCAATAAGGCGGTAGCAGATGCTGCGGCGGTCACCTGGTTCGATGGCTCACCGGCGGCTTTACTGTACAAAGGCGAGGCGGTGCCCAAAGAAGAGGTGGTTGCCGACGCACCAGTCGAGGTCGATGTACCCGCCAGTATTGCCAACGAAGGCTGTGGCTTCTGTACACTCGATACCGATCTTGGCTTGCGGGTGTTTCCCAACCCCGTTCGCGTCGGTGAAACGGTCACCGTAGAGCGAACGGAAGAATTTCCCGATGGCATCCAGTCTGTCTCTTTTGGAGAAGGCATCATAGACATCTGGGAGGTTGAGGCACTTCGATTCAAATTCACCGTTCCGGATGTAGCTCCTGGTGTTCATTACTTACGGATAACTATAGGTGATCGGGTGGTTGCCCTGCCGATCGTCGTGATTTAGGAACACTCGTAGAATGTTCAGCCCGGACGGGCACGACCAAAACATTACAAGAGTGAACACCCAAACACCTACTGTTTTTTTCAACCGTTCGTAGCCCCCATACCAGATTTCTGGTTGGGGGCTGTTTGATGGTTACCACTTAATCAATAGCCCCTGCCGGTTAATCACTCCATTTGGCAATTCGCCTCCGGCGCACTTATCCTTGTTAAAATTATTGGCCATGCGTTTCGTCTTCTTGTTTTTT
>CAYPIM010000298.1:0-5749 GCA_964410795.1 uncultured Lewinella sp.
CGTTGGAGGCGTTGGAGGCGTTGGAGGCGTTGGAGGCGTTGGAGGCGTTGGAGGCAATATCAGAATTACCGTAGGTTTCGTTTTCAGCCCTTATTTCGGATATATCTGTACCGTACGCTTCCCCACGTGCAAAGCGCGCATCCTCGTCTCCCCTCTCCTCCGGAGAGGGGCCGGGGGTGAGGTTACGAGCGAAGCGAGCTGCCTCGAAAGCTCCTCCCCCATGGGAAGGGGTTGGGGAGGCGGTAAGATTCTCGATTCTCGATTCTTGAGTCTCGATTCTTGACTTGCTCCCCCACCAATCCATCAAAAGCCACCCGCTCACAACCAGCCCCTTCACCCCCGCAAACACCGCCAGCACAAACATCGCGTGTGCGAAACCCGCACCGTAGTAGACAGGAACCAATATTGCCAGCATAAATCCCAGCGCAGAGAATCCACCGAAGAGTACCAATGCCAAGGGTTTTCCCCGGATGGTAAGCACCTGCTCGAAGAAGAGTCCGGGCCATTGTGTGAGTAAGAACAGGAAGAAGTACCACCACCCTGGCGGCCCTTCGCCCATACTCAGAAAGCTGAACAAGGGGCGGTGTAAGCCAGCGGCTATGGCCAGTAGGATAGCGGAGAACAAGGCTATCCCGACAACGGCGAGCCTTGAAAAAGCAGTAGCCTCCTGCGGTCGGATCAGTCGGATCTGTACCAGATAAGCCTGAAGTAGGCCAGTTAACCAACCAAAACCAAGGATGTACCCTACGTAAAGCAAGCTTTCCCACTCCCCGATTACTTCTCGTTCAACACCGAGGCGCGGCAAAGCCAATGCCACGACGATGATTGCGCCCTGGCGGGCGGCCTGGGCAAACTGTCCGGCGCGGATTAAGTTTTTAGCATTCGGCATTTAGCGTTCAGCGTTTGAAAGGTACGCTCAACCCTAAATGCTGAACGCTTAAAGCTGAACGCTTAAAGCTCTTCCGTAGTGTGCGTAAGCTCCATCCCAAAGGTTTTCATTTCCTCCAAAACAGGTTCGTAAACCTCCTTCATGGTGGGAATATGAACGCCGGTAGCCTGGATTGCCCCCTGGCTAATGAGGCGTACGAAAATACCCATTGGCAGCCCGACAAGGCGAGACATAGCAGTATCCTTAGCGTCATTACCCTTCATCGTCAGGTTACTAACATCGCGGAAAGTCTTTCCATCAAGTTCGTAGTCAATCTGATGTTGCATCACGATGAGGTCCTTGTCGTTCGGGGAGAGTTTCCACTTATCGAGCAAGAGGCGCTCTAGAATCAGGGCGGGCGTTGCGTCGCGCAGTTTAATCTTCCTTTTAGTAAAAAGGCCCAACCAGACAAGGCGGCTCATCACCTCTCCGTTCGGAGGTACGTCCAGCATACCAGCAATGCGGTCTTTTACGGATCCGGAACCTGAAGGGGCGAGCGCTTCCATTAGTTCGTGGTAAGTGATGCGAGAGCTGTCCAGAATAGGAAAGTCGGCGTTGGTAAGGCCGATTTGGACCAGTGCGTTCCAGGCATCAGCGTAGCCAGGGTAGCGAAGGGTACCACGTAGAATGGTGGGAATATTGTCGAGACCATACTGTTCGCGGTAGAGCAAACTATCGCGGTTCGCGTAAGCTTCAAACTTGCCTTGACCAGGTACTTCAACTTCCCAAAGGGTACTAAAGAGGCGCTGGTAGGGAAGAAATTTTAGTTTTTTATCCTGGAGGTACTGTGCCGTTCCTTGTCCGGCAAGGACAACATTGCGGGGGTTCCAGGTGAATTTATAGCCCCAGGGGTTGTTGTTGCTTTCTTTAGCAATCAAGCCGCCGGTGAAGGAGCGAAAAGCGGTGATGTTACCTCCCATCTCGCGAATCACATTGAGCCGCTGCATGGCGGTCATGTGGTCAATTCCGGGGTCGAGGCCCATTTCGCCCATAAAAATCAGCTCACGATTACGAGCTTCATCACCTAAGCGGTAGAGTTCCTGACTTACATAACTAGCGGTAACCAGGTGTTTTTTCAGGCGAATACAATCGTGCGCGACCTCTATATGCAGATGAGCGGGAAGCAAAGACACGACAATGTCTGCCCGGCCGATCAGGTCACGGCGGTCGTTCGTTTTCGTAACATCAAGCCAGGCACTGGCTCCACGAGGATGACCTCCGACTTTAGCTGCTGCAACGGCGGGATCAGCGTCGGCTACTGTAACGGTCCAGGAAAGTTCTTCGCTCTTGTCCAGGCAATATTTTATAAGGGCCGAAGAAGAGCGACCGGCGCCGATGATTAGAATTCTTGCTGACATTTTATTTGGCTTGGTAAGTGGCTAGCGCAAATGTAATAAGCCGTGAGCACCTTTTGGTGGACAGCCAAGACTTAGTTGGCTTTTAACCATGTCTACTTCCTTCCAATTAAAAAAGGAGAAAGGCCATTTAGCCCTTCTCCTTCTACCGTATCCTATTCCCTGGCTACTACTTCATCGTAATGATAACCACTCCGTTTTCGCCACTTTCTCCGTAGGCACTAATGGCCGCATCTCCTTTTAACACATTGACCGAAGCTATGTTATCCGGGCTGATATGATCAATTGAGGTGACGAAAGACTTTTTACCCTCAGTATCGATAATGACCATCAATGGCTCTACCCCTCCGGCCTTGTTTCCATTAACTTTTAATACCATCCGAGGATTTTCATTGATTGCAGCAATATGGAAAGTCGGCGTATTCATATCCTTGCTGGTCCGTAGTCTCTTAAGCTGGTCTTGCTGATTTTTTGTCAGTAAATTCTTGATATCAATCAACATTGCCAAACGATGGCGCTTAAGTTTGTCCTCTAAGCGGTTCAACCGCTCCATTTCTCCTAGTGCCTTGGCGCGGTCGATTTTAGCCGTTTCCAGCAATTTAGAGAGTTTTTGCTGGCCAGCATCCAAGTCCCACTTAAGGCTATTGAACTCTCCTATTTGGGAAGTGTAGGCCTCTTTTATTTGCTCCGACTGAGCCTCCGAAAGATCGATGGCCGACCGGTACTTCATGATCAGATCTGCGGAAAAAAGTTCTTGCTTAAACACATCCTGGGCAGAAAGGCTAAAACTAAAGATAAAGACGATGACAAGTTGAAGGAAAAATTTCATATCCATTATTGTTTTGTGGTTGAGGTTTAGAAATCAGCGATCAAAGAAGCAGAAGGAGACTCCCAAGACAAAAGGGGGTCTGGGTGCGCTAACAATGATTCTGTTGAGTTTGTATTTTGAGATTCCCCCGATATTACGAGTACTTGCGGAGAACTTGCCGGAGGCTGCGCGGGGATCAGCAACCAATAGCAAACAAACAGCAAAAGAACAGAAGCTACCGCTAGTAGCGGTAAGCGCATCCGGGTCTTTCTCCTGATCTTCCGTTGCGGAAGGCCGGGGAAAGGAGGCGGAGCTAAACGACTGTCTTCCGTCTTCATTTCCGTAAAAAATTCTCTTATTTCGTTTTCCGGAGAGTTCATACGCGTTCCTTTTTTATTAGCGTTCTTAAAGCGGTTTTCCCACGGCTATAATGTGTCCGAACCGTACCAATGTGTAAGCCGGTAATCAGCGCGACTTCCGCCAGCGTCATATCATGGTAGAAGACCAGTAGCAGCACCTGTCGTTGACGATCTGGCAATAAGGCCAACAGGCGTCGGTACTCTTGTCGTTCCGGAACAGTTTCATCATTCGCTAAGAATTGAACCTGTTCCAGGTTTTCAAACTTCACTCGTCTGTGGAGGTAATCCAAAGCTGTATTTCTAACGACGGCAAACAACCAGGTTTTAAATGCAGCCTTATCGTTAAAGCGAGCTTTACCGTCGGCAATTTTTAAATACGTGATCTGAAGGACCTCCTCAGCATCATGAGGATTATAATGACAACACTGGCTTGCCCAACGAAAAGCATCGGCATGATTGGCTTTTAAAAGTTGTTCCAGTTTGTTTCTATCCATCTATGCCTTTTAGTCTTTCAAAACCTGCTTTTATATGACAAGAGGACTGTTTTTATTTCTAGCAAACGAATATCCATAGTTTTCCCAATGCAAATCATTGGGCTACACAAGCGAAAAAACTCCGTTCAGTCTCAACTCTCTACAAAAACAACGACCCTCGCCACCAGGTAGCGAGGGTCGTCATCAAAACTAAAGTGTAGTAATAGAAAAGCAGTTTATCCCTACTCTTCCATATCTTGTTCGATGTTGTGGTCCACCAGAATGCGGTTACAGTGCTCACAAATCATCACGCGCTTACGCTGGCTGATCTCGAGTTGCTGCTGTGGTGGGATGGCGTTGAAGCAACCGCCACAAGCATTACGCTCAACGGTTACTACACCAAGGCCATTGCGGTAGGTGTTGCGAATACGGTCATAACCTTTCAGCAGGCGGTCAGCAATTTCCTTACGCTGCTTATCAGAAGCACGGCGAAGTTTTTTCTCTTCCTTTTCCGTCTTCGTGATGATGGCCTTAAGCTCTTCCTGCTTTACGTCCAGCAATGCTTTCTTATCTGCTTGCTTGCCTAGAGTCATATCCAGGGCAGCCTGCTTAGTTTCGAGTTCACGGTGACTGGAGCCAGCCTTCTTATCTGAAAGCTGAATCTCAAGACGCTGCATCTCGGTCTCCTTCATCAGGGCTTCGTACTCCCGGTTGTTCTTCACGTTGTTCATCTGCTCCTCGTAGCGGAGGATGAGCTGTTCGGATTCCCGGATGTTATTATCATGGCGAGCGATTTCCTGCTTGAGGTCTTTTACCTGTCCTTCCAGACGGGTAACGCGGGTGTTGAGTCCGACGATCTCATCTTCCAGGTCGCTTACTTCCATTGGGAGCTCACCCTTCAGGATCTCGATTTCATCAATCTGAGAATCGATCTTCTGAAGGCGGTACAGCTCGCGCATTTTCTCTTCTACCGTTTTTTCGGTTGCAACTGCCATGCGGGGGGGATTATATTTTGTTATTTGGGACTTCTACACAAAGTAGCTAACGGGATTGGTCGTTAGCTCCGTGCAAAGAACCGCAAAGGTAGGGAATTTCTTTGTTAACAACTCCGCAAGTAATTGGGTTGTAAACTGTTCGCTTTCATAGTGCCCAATATCGCAGATAATAATCTCACCGTCTGCGTCAAAAAATTCATGGTATTTATAGTCTGAAGTAACAAATACCTGAGCCCCTGCTTTCTTGGCCTGGCTCAGCAAGAAACCGCCCGCTCCACCGCAGAGGGCAACCGTTTTTACTTCTCGGCCCAGCAAACGGGTATGCTTTATTACTGAAGCCTCCATGCCTGTTTTCAAGTGCTGAAGAAAGTCACGCTCTGCTAGTCCTTTACGAAGCTCTCCGACCATACCCGAGCCGATGGTTTTTTCTTCGTTCTTCGGCCCTAGCAAACGGAGGTTTTCCAGACCGAGACGCTGGGCGATCCGTTCATTGACTCCCTGGTGGCGCACATTATCCAGGTTGGTATGGATGGCGTAGATGGCAACATCCTCCTTAATGGCCTTAATAACCGTACGCTCTACATAATCAGTACCGTTGAAACGTTTTAATCCGCGAAACACGATCGGATGATGGGCAACCACCATATTACAGCCGCGCGCTTTCGCTTCGGCGATGATTTCCTCAGTGCAATCCAGGCTGGTGAGGACACCCGTAACTTCCGTTTCAGGACGACCAACGATCAGGCCGGCATTATCATAGCTCTCCTGCAGGTAAGCGGGGGCAATAGATTCAAGGTGATTGGTAATGTCTTTTATGGTCATAACACAAAA
>CAYPIM010000299.1:0-5686 GCA_964410795.1 uncultured Lewinella sp.
TTCCACTCAGTGAGGTTTTGGAGAGATTCCTTACCTTTTGCCAAAATTAGAATATGATTCGTCTGCTATTTTCAATAATGGTTGCTTCTTTAAGCACCATTCTATGTTCTCAAGACGCAAAATTAACGCCCTTATTCAACGGTAAAGACTTGTCTGGATGGGAACAGTACGGCGGAACGGCAACCTACGCGGCGGAAGATGGAGTACTGGTTGGAACTGCAGTCGTAAAAACGCCTAACTCCTTCTTATGTACAGAACGTCCGTATGGAGATTTCATACTCACTTTTGAATTCGAAGACAATCCTAATTTGAATTCCGGGGTAATGTTCCGCGCCCAGTGGCGGCAAGACAAAGAGCTGCGCAGGATCTATGGTTACCAGATGGAGATTGATCCCAGCCCACGCGCCTATACCGGTGGTATTTATGACGAGGCTCGGCGCGGCTGGTTATATCCTCTACACTACAATCCGCCCGCCCGTGCAGCTTACCGCCAGGCAGGATGGAATACTGCCCGCATCGAGGCCATTGGCAACGAACTACGCACTTTCATCAACGGCGTACCTGCCGCGAATATGATCGATGACTTTGACGACTCAGGTCTAATCTGTTTACAGGTCCACAGTATTCCGGCTAAGCTGGCGGGGACGCAGGTGCGGTGGAAGAATCTTATGATCCAGGAAGGAGCTACGGCCGCAGATCGCCTGCCAGCTCCGGTCTACGCTATGCAGACCAACAACATCCCTAACACCCTGAGCGACTTCGAAAAACGCCAGGGCTGGCGCTTGCTTTGGGATGGTAAAACAACCGATGGCTGGCGCGGAGCTAAGCTCGACGGTTTCCCTGAATCCGGCTGGAAGATTAGCCATGGTGAACTCATCGTTCTTGCCAGTGACGGTGGCGAGAGCACCAATGGCGGAGACATTATTACTACCGATCACTTCAGCGATTTTGAACTACAATTCGAGTTCAAACCTACCAAAGGAGCCAACTCCGGTGTAAAATACTTTGTCGACCCCAAGCTCAACAAAGGTGCTGGCTCTGCCATCGGCCTCGAATTCCAGATCCTGGACGACAACCTCCACCCCGACGCAAAAATGGGCGTAAACGGTAACCGTACCGCCGCATCGCTTTACGATCTCATCACCGCCACCTCCCTGGATACGCCCCGTAATAAAGACCTCCGCGTTGGCGACTGGAACCGCGGTCGCATCGTAGTAAAAGGAGGCCACGTGGAGCACTGGCTCAACGGTTACAAGATGGTCGAATACGATCGTTTCAGTCAAATGTTCCGCGCGCTCGTTGCTTACAGTAAATATAAGGACTGGGAAAACTTCGGCCGCTGGCCCGCCGGTCCTATCTTACTGCAGGATCACGGAGACCTTGTTTCTTTCCGATCCATTAAAATCCGTGAATTCTAAAACGGTTGTCGGTTGTCGGTTGTCGGTTATCAGTTTTGAGGATGCTCGCTCCGCTCGTGGGGCTTCGCCTTAAAACAGTCTTCTCTCAAAAACAATCATTGCACCTGCGCCCGCGCCCAAACCGACAACTGCCAACGAACAACCGATAACTGTTAACCGACAACGGAAAACGGAGAACTGTTAACCAAAAACTGTCAATCATGCCAACCAGAAGAAAATTCATAAAAACCGCCGCCCTAACGGGAGCTGGCCTTACCATTGGCGCACCTGCTATTGGTAAAAACATCCTCGGAGCCAACCGTCGGGTAAACGTTGCCGTTTTCGGCGTAAACGGACGCGGAGATGGTCTGGCGAAGACCTTTGCCAAAGCTACGGATTCATGGATCTATGGCATTGGTGATGTGGACTCCCGCGCAGTCGAGAAAACGCAAAAAGCGATTTACGACATCAAAAGCCACCGCCCAAAGGGCAACCAGGATTTTCGCCGATTTCTTGATGATCGTGATGTAGATGCTGTGGTAATAGCAACCCCCGACCACTGGCACGCCCCGATGGCCATCATGGCCCTGGAGGCCGGCAAAGATGTTTACCTGGAGAAGCCTTGCAGTCACAATCCGCAGGAAGGAGAATGGCTACTGGCAAAGCAGGCTAAAACCGGAAAACTGGTTCAGATGGGCAACCAAACCCGGAGCTCCGTTAGCCTCAACAAAATAGTTAAGGAGATCCACGATGAAACCGTGATTGGTAAAGCATATGCAGGAAAGGCCTGGTACGCCAACACCAGAGGCAGCATTGGTTTCCCCAAGAAAACCCACCGCCCGGAGTGGCTGGACTGGGACCTCTGGCAAGGACCAGCCCCCCGCAAAGAATACCACGCAGGCTTCGTGCACTACAACTGGCACTGGTACTGGGATTACGGCACCGGTGAACTGCTGAACAACGGAACCCACGAAATTGATATGTGCCGCTGGGCACTTGGCGTAGACTACCCCAATAAAGTAACCAGCACCGGTGGGCGCTATCACTTTGACGACGGCTGGGAAGCTTACGATACGCAAATTGTCGGCTACGAATTCCCCGAAGGAAAAACCATCAATTGGGAAGGGCGTAGTTGTAACGGTATGAACATGTGGAAAGGCGGCCGCGGCTCCATGGTCTTTGGCACCGAAGGCACCATTCACATGAACCGGCAGGGCTACACCGTTTATGACCTTAAAGGAAAACAGGTACGTACCGAAAGCGAAGCTGCGAAATCCGTAGACATGGACGTTCGAGGCGGCGGCGGATTGGACGACCTCCACATCCGTAACTTCATCTCCGCCATCAACAGTGGTGAGAAGCTCAACAGCCCCATTGACGATGCGAACACCAGCGTTACCATCTGTCATCTCGGCAACATTGCACAGCGCACCTCAGGTGCGCTCGATCTCGACGTAAAAACAGGTAAACCACTTAACAACCCGGCAGCGCTCGCCCTTTGGGGACGGGAGTACGCTAAGGGCTGGAAACCTAAGGTTTAAAATTTACCATGCTTGTTTCATCCTTCCCCCGCACCTGCGCCCGCGCCCTGATTGGCCTCTTGGTGTTGACGCTGGCTGCCTGCCAATCTGCTGAGAAAACCGAGTCTTCCCTCCAACAACCTAACATCGTTTTTATCATCGCTGATGACGTTAGTTGGGACGACCTCGGTGCCTACGGCCACCCCTCGGTACGTACGCCCAATCTGGACCGCCTGGCGGCAGAAGGAATGCGGTTTACCCAGGCTTTTTTAACGACAAGCTCCTGTAGTCCTAGCCGAACGAGCATCATCTCCGGCCTGTACCCCCATAATACCGATGCGGAACAACTCTCGTGGCCGCTTCCAGCAGAAAAGCAAACCTTCGTACGCGAGCTAAAAAGTGCAGGTTACTGGACGGGGCTCGCAGGGAAGTACCACATGGGCGACCCGGTAAGGGATGATTTTGATGCCCTTTTAGAAATGCAATGGAAAGATGCTCCCATCAGCTTGGACCGACGGCTTGTTGGCGACGGCAGTGGTTGTGACGAGTGGATAAAACTGCTTCAACAACGCCCCGAAAGCCAGCCGTTCTTTGTCTGGTTAGCGGCTTTTGATGCCCACCGGCCTTTCTACGAAGGCATTAGCGATCGGCCCTATTCACCCGAGGAAACGATCATCCCTCCCTACCTTCCGGAAACGGACTTGGTAAAAGAAGACTTTGCGCTTTACTACGAGGAGATCACCCGCATGGATGTTTACATCGGCAAAGTTCTCGCGGAAATAGAAGCCCAGGGAATTGCCGATAATACGCTGGTGCTTTTCGTCTCCGACAACGGCCGTGCTTTCCCTCGCGATAAAACCACGCTCTACGATGGCGGCATAAAAACGCCCTGGATAATGAAGTGGCCGGGACGCATCAAAGCAGGAACGGTTAACACTAATCTGGTCAGCTCCGTCGATATCGCCCCGACTTTTATGCGCGCTGCAAACCTTGAACCCTTAGCGGATTTCGAGGGCTTGGACATTGGTCCGACCCTAGGGGAAGAGATGCCTCAAATTCGCGAGCACATCTACGCTGAAGATCATTTCCACGACTTTGAGGATTACACGCGGGCAATCCGCACAGACCGGTATAAGTACATCAAAAATTTTTATCCGGACTTGCCCAATACCCCATCCGCTGATGTACTGCGCGACCGAAGTTGGCAAAGCATGCTAAAGGAGCGCGAAGAAGGCAGACTTAACGAAGCACAATTACGGTGTTTCGAAGAACTTCGCCCTGAAGAAGAACTGTATGATATTGCTGCGGATCCTTACGAGTTAAACAATTTGGTCGGGCAAGAAGCCCTGCAAGATGTTCTCGGCGAGATGCGCAAGCGCCTTAGCACCATGCGCGATAAAACCAAAGATTTTCTTCCTGCAAACCGGATGCCGGATGATTTCTTCCGCGAAACGGGTTATCCGACGAAGTACCGAATTCGACCACGGCCATCTAAAGCGGAATATCAGGAAGCGGAAAGAAAAGGGATTGTACTGATGAATCCTGATTTCGAGGGATAATGGTGGTGGGATGAAAGAAGCAAGACGCTGTTAACAATCCTACTCCCCTACGGCTTTCATTACTGCTCCGTGCACAGCATCGAACGTAGCCGCCAGCGCCAGGTCGTTGCTCATTGCGTTAAGTGTGGTGCTGAAGGGTTCTGCGCGGACGGGGCCGTCGTAGCCAATCTTCACCAGTGCCTTAATAAAAGCGTCAAGGTCAATTACTCCCGTAGCTCCGGGGAGTTCACGGGCGAGGTCCGTTTGATCAACAAGATCGAGTTGGCCGTTGGCGTCGTTAAGGTCTACGGCGACGATTTCCTCGTTACTCCAGATCATCAAATCATCGGCTGATTCCTCGGCGGTATACCAGTGGTAACTATCAAGGATTACGCCAACGTTAGGTTCTCCGATCATAGCCATCAACTCCTTCAACTCGCGCCCGGTGGAGAGCCAGGCGAAGCGGGCATTGTGCCGGATGGAGGGCGTCCCCAGGTACTCCAGTCCTAATTTGATGTTTTGCTCTCCAAGCACTTTGGCGCACGCGCGTAAGCGCTCGGCATGGAACTTCATGTTCTCATTATAGGTGCGTGTATCCGAGCCGGAGACGAGCCAGGTGCCGATGCGGGTCACGCCAATGTCCGCAAGGTTTTGGGCATGGTTTGGTAAAGCCATAAGGTCTTTCCGAAACTGCTCCTCAGATTTACGAAACTCCACCGGCAAGCCGTTCGCGCCCCAGCTAATATCGTTAGCAACTGCTTTTTTGCGAAATTCCTGCTTTTGCTTTTTGTCCCATCCCTCCAGCCACTGGGCGGGGACGGAGAGTGCTTTGTAGCCATGTTTGATGGCTGCATCAAGCAGTTCGTTTGCAGAAGCATCTACCCCAATGGCATCTGCTTTCAGACTGATCTTAAATTTACCACCGTGGCTCATTTGGGCGCGGCCGCGGGGTGCAATGGAGGTTGAACGAGCTGCGGATGCGGCAGCTGTGGGCAGTACAAGACTGGAAGCGAGAAATTTTCTTCTTTGCATGAAAAGGGAGTTGTAGGGCCAATTTACGTTCTTTGCGTCACTCTCACTCTAGTGAGACAACCTGGCCGAGGCGCTCTCCTGAGCGCGAGTGGACCGAGCACACTCCGTGTGCGAGAAGTATTCTGGACTCGGTCACTCCAGGTGACCACGAAGTAGCAGCGCAGTTATACTGATAACAAACAAGTGATTGCTGACTTAT
>CAYPIM010000300.1:0-4179 GCA_964410795.1 uncultured Lewinella sp.
CTTACACTCCAACATATGTAGATGGCATCATTGATCCCGTAAGCATCCAAAGATTACCTTTGTGGCTTCTCAAAAGCGATGACCCAATGACCGAAGACGGAAACGTAATTATCACCGTAGTAGACCGCCTGGGCGAAGCCCACGAACTGGAAGCTCCGACGGACATGAATATGAACCTCATGGAAGTTTGTAAGTCTTACGAACTACCCGTGCAGGGCACCTGTGGCGGAATGGCGCTCTGCAGCACTTGCCACTGTTATGTCCTTTCCGAAACAGAACTTCCTGAAATGGGAGAAGACGAA
The DNA here is from genome assembly GCA_964410795.1 of uncultured Lewinella sp. Taxonomy (GTDB): domain Bacteria; phylum Bacteroidota; class Bacteroidia; order Chitinophagales; family Saprospiraceae; genus Neolewinella. The sequence goes on from CAYPIM010000300.1 coordinate 303, forward strand.
GAAGATATGCTGGACCAGGCCTTCTTCGTAGAAGACAATTCCCGCCTGGGCTGCCAACTACGCATCACCGATGATCTGGATGGCCTGAAGGTGCAACTAGCGCCAGAAGCAGAAGACTAAAAGATATTTTGCCGAAAAGACAGATAAACTTTTGCAGTTTCAGAATCGTTTCTATCTTTGCGGTCCCTTAACGTAGGGGCTTTGCTTTAACGAGCAAAAATAGTAACATCGCGGGGTGGAGCAGTTGGTAGCTCGTCGGGCTCAAGAACGTAACTTAAAGGATCGCACTAGCGGTCTTGAATCATACCTACTTAAGTGATTCACTGATGCAAATCAGACCTTTAAGCTTGCTTGGGCTGCTATGGAGGAAACTCCATAGTGAATTTCATCAAATTCGGGGAAGCCTTTAGTATGGTAATCCCGAGCCAAGCCTTTCTAAACATCGTTTTAGATCGGAAGGTGTAGAGACTTAATGGTGAACACCGTAGTATTAATTTACCGGTGAAGAGAAAGTCCAGACCATCAAATCTGTCACAATTCGGTGACAGGCGTAGCGAAAGCTATAGTGGTACGCATAACCCGAAGGTCACAGGTTCGAGTCCTGTCCCCGCTACAATTAAAACCGTCATCGACTTAGGTTGGTGACGGTTTTTTTATGTTTCTTTCTCTGTAAATACAAAATGTTGTATTTTGTCTGTATGACTACTAAATTGAAAGGAGATATTGCGGAACAGGCAGCTATTTTATTTGCACTTAACCAAGGATGGGGTGTTTGCACCCCGGTTGGAGATAGGCTTCCCTACGACTTAGTTTTTGATACGGGGGAGAACTTAGTTAAGATTCAGGTAAAGAGTGCTTGGTTTGATGCCGGAAAACGAAACTGGGTGGTTGATAATCGTCGGACTAAGACAAATCGACGAGTTATGATCCGGTCTAATTATTCTACTTCGGATTTTGATTTTGCTGTTTTGTACATTGATAAGCTACAGGTTTTCTACGTTATGCCTGCAACTATATTCAATGCCTATGGCTCTGAAATCCATTTGGTAGAAGACGAAAAGCGTCAGCGCAAACCTAAGTCCGCAGCTTACCGTAATGCGTGGCACCTGATTGTGTGAATAGACGAGCATTTCGGTCTGGACTTTGTCGTTAACCAACATTTGCACCTGCGTACGCGCCCCAAAATCATGCTATTTTACAACAGCGCTAAACGCTTTTACCCCATGGCGGGTTAACTATTCGTGCTTAGCGGTTAGCTTTGCGCCCTTTAAAAAATCAAACTACTACATGGCCACCGTCAAATTCACCTTCGAGGATAAGAACATCGCACCCAAAACGGTCGAGAATGTTCCTACGGATGTTAGTATCCTGGAAGTGACCGAGGAGAACGAAATTCACCTCAACCACAACTGCGGCGAGGTTTGTGCCTGCAGCACCTGCCACATCTACGTCAACAAAGGCGAAGATGCGCTGGAAGAAATTAGTGACAAAGAAGAAGACTTCATTGATCGGGCCATCAACCCCCGCATCGAAAGCCGCCTTGGCTGCCAGGCCGTCATCATTGATGAAGATGCGGTGATTGAAGTCGAAATTCCCGATCAGAAGCAGATCATTGGACACGAACACTAAATGGTCTTGTAGCCGGGTAGTCTTGTAATGAATACCACCGGCTACAAAGCTACTGAACAACCAAACTAAAATACCACCTCCTTGAGTTTCAAAGACTTTGATAATTTCCCCTTCGGCTGGGCCGACCACGAAGACATCGCCATGGCCCTCTACGATCGCTTCGGCGATGAGTTCAACCAGGGCCGAATCTACCGCATCCGCTTCACCGACCTGTTGACGTGGATACTGGAAATCCCCAACTTCACCGGAGACAAAGAAGGCTCCACGGAAGAACACCTGGAGCAAATTCAGGCGAAGTGGGTATACGAATGGCGGGAGAATCAGTAGGGGCAGGTTGCAAGTTACAGGTTGCAAGTTACAGGTTGCCGTGTGGCATGAGTGATAGGCAACCTGACCCTGTAACCTGTATCCTGCAACTTGTATCCTGCAACCTGTATCCTGCAACCTGTATCCTGCCATGAACGAACTTGAACGCTTCGATCCCATAAACACCTTCATCTTCGATGTAGATGGTGTCTTAACCAACTCCCAGCTACTAGTATTGGAGAACGGTAAACTGTTGCGCCAGATGAGCGTACGCGATGGCTACGCGATCAAAAGAGCAATTGATACGGGCTATAAAGTGGCCATCATCACAGGAGGTAAAAGTGAAGGCGTTGTGAAGCGTTTACAAGGCCTGGGAGTGGTGGATATCTACTACGGTATTCGGGACAAAGTGGAAGCCTATCGCGAATTCATGTACCTCTATGACGATGAAATTACCGATGAAAACGTCCTTTACATGGGAGACGACGTGCCGGACTACGACGTAATGCGCCTGGTTGGTTTCCCTACCTGCCCAAAGGATGCCTGTCCGGAAATACTCTCTATCGCCAGCTACGTGAGTTACGCCAACGGCGGCGGTGGCGCCGTGCGCGACGTGATCGAGCGGACGCTACGGCTGAAAGGGCACTGGCTTCCTTCGGATGAAGATGAAGAATTGCCTACTAGTGTATGATTTTTCGTTATACCTAAGTGAGGACTAATACTAGGGTGTTCCGTTTTAAGGAGCAGGAGCGATACGGATTTTAGCTATGAAACGCGAAGCGTTTATTTCCTTAAAAGCCCCTTTCGCTACGCGACTGCCTGAGGCGGTCCGCGGAGCCGGAGACGAGGCTTGTTGGAGAGGGGGTGGGGTGAGGTTATATGTGGTGGTGGGCATCCGGCAAACAGAACACTAGGGCTAATACAATGAGTAAGCGTTCGTGTCAGGATCGACAAACGTTTTATATCTTTAGTACGTCTAAACCAATAAACACCCTCCCCATGCGCTCGATTCTCTTTTTCCTATTTCTTGCATCCGGAACTCTTTCTGCCTGCACTTGTGCTTTTGTCTCGGATTTCTGCACGTACTCATCAGGCTATTTTGTTGATTCTGACTCCGCTGCGGTTATTCGTCACGTCAAATTACTAGAGTTTAGAACCCCTGAATTAGGTGCAAACCTGTATGATTTTGTAGTCATAGAGCACCTTTTCGGAGGAGCAGTGGCGGATACCGTAACGCTATGGGGGCAAGACGGAGGAAATTGTAACGGCCCCATTCGGCAGCTTACGGTAGGCGATGAGTATATTTTGCTTCATTCTACTACTCAGGGTATATTTTCCTATTACGAACATACGCTGGAAAACTTCGAAAACCCCTACCCAATTTATGACTTTCAGGGCTGTGGCCCTGCGGCGCTTAATGTCACCGATGACCTGATTTCAGGGCCAATAGCTCCGGGAATTAACGCCTTCACCGTTGAAGAACTTAAAGCTGAAATCGCAGACTGTGTAACCGGTAAACTGGTGAGTACGATAAATGGAGAACTACCCGCTGTGTCTTTCCGCGCGTGGCCAAACCCAACTGCTGGTGCCCTGAACGTCAGTTTTGCCCAGTCAGTAACAGCAGATCGCTTAGACATCATCGATATGACCGGTAGAATCGTCAGTACAACTGATGGCCTTGCTGCACAGGAAATCCGAAGCATCGAGGTGAACGCTCAGGATTTGCCTTCTGGTGTATATGTAGTCCGGGTTTTACTGATTAACGGGCGAGTTGGCAGCAAGCGGATAGTCGTTCGTTGATTTTTACGTAGCCCCGCGTTTTCGTTACGATAACCGTAAGCCCGTCCATACGTTTTTGTGAAGACCAACAGGATAATCATATTTTATTGGGCCAACCACCAAAAGAGATTTATCGTGCATCTAAGGGGCGGGAATTAAATAA
>CAYPIM010000300.1:4279-5655 GCA_964410795.1 uncultured Lewinella sp.
TTATTTATTTCCCGTCCCTAAGGCCACGTATACGCCCAATCACCCCGCATGAAACCTATTACATTGCTGTTGGCCCTGGCTTTTGCCGGCCTTTTCACTTGTTCTTCCGAAGTCGACCAACTACCGCCTCCTCCGGTAAATGAATTCCTCGTGGTGGGGAATGACAAAGGTTTCCGGGACGACTTTATCAACCAGGCGAACCTGGTAACCTTGAACGATAGTTCGCTCAGTGTCCGCTCTCTGCGTAGTGCGGATAATGTCCGCAAATATCCATTGGTAAATGGCTACGTTGAGGGGAGTTCAGACCCCGCTTTGCACTGGCGCTTTGATACCATTGGTCAGGATACCATTACGCTAACGGATACCTCCCGCGCGAGTACTTTTTACCTCCACCGCCTCCGGCGGGTGGATAGTCTTCCTGCGGCACTGGGCTTACTTACCTCCGGCGAATTGAAAAATGGGGGCACCTCAGAAAGAAGCTTTCGCCATACCTCGAATTACGTATTCAACGATATGGGCCAGCAAGCTGGATGTATGATTACCCGAAGTTATTACGGATATCGTGATTGGACGAAAATGAAGGGCAACTCCGAAATAAACGCAATGCCTGAGGTTGAATATTATCTGCGTTCGGGCGGTAAGAGCAGTATTTGGCGACTGTACGAGCGTTTTGCGCAACCGATCCTGGTGTACGATAACTATAAAGGTGGCTTAACCGTGATTCCGTTAGATTCTATATCTGGTAATTTGGATACGCTTTACGGACGTTCGTTGTCAGATCGTAGCTTTAAACTTGTTGAGGGGCGAAAATTTGTGCGACAGAATTCGGACTTGAAGCGGCTTTCTGCGGAGATGATGACTGAGCTCCCGGCAAAACCTGACCGTGTAGAAGTTATGCCAGACAAGGTTCGTGATCGGCACCGTCGCCGTTGGGAAAAGGTGGAAGGACTTAAAGAGAAACTCACCCTGTTTGAGGACGATCTGGCTGGATTGAACCTCAGCTTTTCTGGCAAAGATCAATTCGTTTTCAGCAATGGTGACAAGACTATTCTGTCTACAAACTACCGTTTTCATGATTCAGCTCCCTACCTCATAGTTGGAGATGAATGTGAGAACGATGCTTATTGGCATTACGAATTTCATGAAGACAGTTTGACGTTCCGGATCCCTCTGCGGTTAGAATTAGTTGTGGAGGACGAAAAGCCACGGGTAATGGACATTAACGGTAAGCAGGTTACCATTCCCGTTGGCCGGTGGTACGCTGAAGAAGAATGGCGGGGGACCTACCATATCGGGGAGGTGCTAGGCAAGTAGCGTTTTAGGGCGGGGCCGCAGGTGCCGGGTGAGATTTTAAGGCATAGTTCGTTAGCCTTAAG
>CAYPIM010000301.1:0-5626 GCA_964410795.1 uncultured Lewinella sp.
TACTTTGTGAACATGGAAAACATCAACCTCTGCCTCATCGAAGACGAACCCGTCATCCGCGAAAGTCTCCAGGGATATTTCGAGGCCAATCCGGCCATCTCTGTCAACCTGGTCGCTACCAGCGTCGAGGACTTTTTGGAACAAGTCACCAAATCTATACGTTTAGACATAAATTTGGTACTTTTAGACATCGGTTTGCCGGGCATGTCTGGCCTACAGGGCATTCGCCATATTCGCCAGAAATTTCCGGAGGCGGACATCGTGATGCTCACCACCTTTGAGGAAGAGGAAAAGATTTTCAAGGCACTTTGTGCGGGTGCTTGTTCCTATATCTCGAAGCGGACCTCGCTGGTCAAAATCCAGGAAGCCCTCTTTGTGGTGCACCGTGGCGGCTCTTATATGTCGCCGTCTATTGCCCGTAAAATTGCCGGCCATTTTATGCCAAAGGTCGCGAAAGAAGGCGATGCCCTCACTCCGCGCCAGCACCAGATCGTCGATGCCCTCGTTGACGGACTGAGCTACAAAATGATCGCCGATAAGCTTGAAATATCTATTGACACCGTTCGCGACCACATCAAACGGATTTACCGTGCCCTGGAGGTCAACTCCAAGGCGGAGGTGATTCGGAAGTCTTTGAAGGGGGAGATATAGATTTTTTCAGACATCCTATTCTTAAACACTAATAAAACACACATACTATGGAAATGTATTTCAGTAACCACCCCGGTCGTTCAGTAACGGCCGCAGAACTAACTTCCCTAGCACTATCGAATGATAATATTGCAGGTTATTTCACCAAAGCAATTATTGAAAAAGCCTTGGAAGGCTCTCCGGATAAACCCGATGATACTATCCGTCCGGGCATCCGGATTTACCGAGCCAAAGAAGTCTCTCGGCCGGTACGCCGGCGAGTATTGGCAATTGCGGTTAAAGCTGATGGTTTTGATGACGTCCCCTTCTCTGCCACCCGCTCCTGGCTGAGTAGTAAACATGTGAATGCCACGGATTCTAGAATCACTGACCCTCCTGGAGATGAGGAGTTGACCTTTAACTCCGCCTTCGAAGAGGCAAGACATGGGGGGCTAACGGCTTTCTTTAGCCGGGATATGCTGCAACCACTTCTTGACAACCCAGCAGCTGAAGGCATTAGTTTCTACGAGATCAACCTGGATCAACTCATTGGTTCCGGAGAACCAATACTGAGCGACCAGCCTGGCTTTCGAAGTTTCCTTGCCGTAGCTGTAGCGCCAGATGATAACAATATAATTCCGCATCAAGTAGCGACTCCTACAAACAGTGTTTTAAGTGATCAACCTTGTCCTGGGCATTGCTTGAACCTAATTCCATCTATTGCAACTACTGCGAATCTGGAGTTGAATTTGAATGCTGCTCCTTATTTGTTCCCTTGGGAAAAAACGTAATGCTTAGCCTAATGAGAGAAGGTAGCCGAATGTTAACAATAGGCCATACTAAGGTAGTACTCCTCCTTATTTTTAGTTGTTCATTACCCGGATTGGGGCTTGCACAATCGATCGAATTCAACTTTCATCACCTTACCGAAGCTGATGGAATCCCAAGATCGACTAACTACTCCTTTACCCATGATGCCAAAGGGGTATTATGGATAGGAACGGATGATGGTTTAATGAAATTTTCCGGACAAAACATTCACCATTTCAGGCATATAGAAGGTGACTCACTTTCCCTCCCTGAAAACCGGATAACAAGTAAAGGCTTCCCGGTGGGAGTGGAACAATTGTGGTTCTCTGCCATGGGTTCGTTAATTTGTTATCGCCGTTTTACTAATGATTTTGTTTCCTTTCGAGTAAATGATACTGAACAAGATTACGAAGCCTTCTATCAAGGCAAGGATCAACGAATATGGCTACGTATCGGACGCGGGAATTCTGGAGCATTGTGGATATTTGACCCGGCATCTGAAAAGTTCACCTCATCTATTGGCCTAAGAGGCAAGAGTTGTCAGGTGGTGGAAGACCATCAAGGGAATCCTGCTTATATCATTCAGACGGAAATGCCGGAAAAACCAGGTTTAGAAATTATTAATCTCTTGTCTGGAGTAATCAAGACGGTTGAATATCCCAGGACTTCTGAGGGGGTTGAACGTACGGAATCAACCCCGACAAGAGGCCTCTTTGTGGAATCGGATGGAACTACATGGACCGGGGGATACAACGGCTTAGGACGCTATTCCTTAATTGGTAATTCGCTTCAAGGAATATTTGAAATGCGGAGAAAAAAAAGCGTAGTTGCAGACTTTCATTTTGTTACGGATTTGGTGCCCTTGAATGAGGGGTATTTTCTGGTATCCAGTGATAAAGGTCTGCTATTATTTGACCGAAAGGAAAGAATGTTTGTACGCCATTTTGTACATGAAGATGGCTTTCCTGGTAGCTTGCCATTCTCTGAAATAACCTCCATGTTTCTAGAAAGGGAAGCTGGATTATGGCTAGCCGGTCGTCAAGGTGAAATCGCTTTCAGTCAGCCAGATAAAATTCGTTTTGAAAATCTATTAGAAACAAAAGGACACTCTGTAACAACAATGCGCATGGGGACAGATAGTGATGTTTGGTACAGCACTTCCGAACATCAATCAGGTGTTTTCTCCCAAGAAAACAAACAATTCGATCCCGTAACTCATTTCACTTATTCACTCATGCCAGATAGCCAGATCACGCTGCCACCAATTGATCTCTTTTGGGGAGAAGGATCAAGCTCATGGTGGGGAAAGGTTGGAAATCAGTTTATGAACTGGCAGGAAGAAAGTCAACGATTCTTCTTTCTGGATGGTAACTATTTTGGTGTGCCGAATTCTACGGAAGATGCCATTCAGTGTTTCTTACGACGATCTGACGGCAGGTACTTGTTTTCCCTAGGAAGGAAACTATACCGACCTATTCTTACCGATCAAAGAATAGATACTTTACCATGGCTTAGTCTGGCTCACCTTAACCCGGCACCCATTATTTTTCTTGCTGAAGACGCTGAAAAACACATTTTTATTGGGGATGAATCCGGGCGACTCCTCATTCTCTCGGAACAACAAGATCAGGTCGTCCTACTTGCCGACCTCCCAAACCTAGGCACCATCCATGCTCTAAACCAAGACACCACCCAAAACACCCTATACCTAGCAACCTCCAAAGGCCTAGCCCAACTAAGCCCAAAAACCTTCGAGCTAACCTGGCTAACAGAACAAGACGACAATCTCCCCCAAGAAACCTACTACAACGCCATCCCCGATGAATTCGGCCAGCTTTGGCTACCGGGAAACAACGGCCTTGTCCGTTATCACCCCGACACCAAGGCTTTTCACCGCTTCACCACCGCCGACGGACTCCTCTCCAACGTCTTCACCCGCAACGCCAGCCTCCGCGTTCCCGAAACCGGAGAAATATGGCTTGGGGGGAAAAACGGCGTCAACGTTTTTCACCCCAAAGACATCAAACTCTCTGAGTTTAAACCTAATATCTCCATCTCCGAACTCCTCGTCAACGATAACCCCTTTGAGCCCAAACGTGAGGAAAACAAAGGCAACATCAATGAAAAAGAAAGCCTGACTTTCAACTACCAAGACAATACCCTCTCCTTTCGTTTCGTCGCCCTGGACTACAGCAACCCCGAAGCCAACGAATACTTTTACCAAATGGAGGGCTACGACGACAAACGAGTGGAGGCTGGTACACGCAATTTTGTCCGCTATCCGAACCTGCCAGCGGGGAAGTACACCTTTAAAATCTGGGCGACCAATTCGGACAAGGTGCTGAACGAAATACCTAAAATTCTCTCCCTTGTCATCATTCCCCCCATCTACCAACGGTGGTGGTTTTACCTACTTTGTCTCCTGGTGATCAGCGGAATCCTATACGCCATTTTCCAGTATCGTTTGGAGCAGGCGCTGAAAGTGGAACGTCTGCGGGTTAAAATTTCCAGCGATTTGCACGACGACGTAGGAGGAATGCTTTCCGGCCTGGCCATGCAAACCGAGTTGTTAGAGCTAACGGCCAATGAAGAGCGGAAACCAAAGCTGGCGCGGGTAGCCGAAATGAGCCGCAGCGCCATGTCGCGCATGCGGGATACCGTCTGGGCCATCGATGCCCGTAAGGATACCCTGGCGGACCTTGTTGATCGAATGAGAGAACACGCTGAAGAAACCCTTCCGCCCCGAAGTATCCAGTATGCCATCAACATCAACCGGCTAGAAACCGATCGAGTGCTGGCGACCGATGTGCGACAGAGCCTCTATCTCATCTATAAGGAAGCTATTACAAATGCCGCCAAGCATAGTAATGGCGATACCGTCAATGTCGATCTGCGAAGTGATGAAGCCGGTTTTACCATGCAACTACACGACAATGGAACGGTACCTGCCAAAGACTATAAAACGACGGGTGCTGGCTTAAGCAATATGCAAATGAGAGCGGCCTCCATTGATGCAACCCTAACCGTGAACACAGATAATGGTTATCGGATTGTCCTATGGCGGAAATCACTTTAGATGGTCAGGACTCATCTGTGCGGTGCCCCGGAAGTATTCTTCCTTAGAAGATAGTTACTTGTGATTAGGGCCTTGCCAGGGAACTTTTCAGTGACGGCGCGGCCGCGGGATGCAGGGGGAAAAACAAGGAGCAAGGAAAGCGGCTTGCGGTGGCTCCATCTTTTATTTCGGCAATATTAGGTGGAGCTAGGGGTTTTCTTGTAGTAACGAAGAAGGAGAGGTCGATGAGACCAGTTTGAGCTTTGAAGGATAGAATATGATTCGATGTAAGAAGGAGTGAATTTTGACACTATAATTCTTGCGAAAGGTTCGTTAAATGCAGATTTTCAGTGGATTAGGAACCGTAGTTTGGTTAGCGAAAATTCGCTGATTAACAGTGCTTTAGCGATGACTTAAACATATTGCCCGCCCCATATTGGAATTAGCGAAAACCCGTCCTACCTTCGGCCTTGATATGACCCCAACCGACCTAGTTCAGGAGAGATTACTTTCCCTCGAAGACCTGAGTCGCCGCCGCTGTGGCTGGCGAACGTACTCTCAGAAAACCGTGTTTACCAACGGTGTTTTTGACCTTGTTCACCCTGGTCACCTTACCTACCTGGCGGAAGCCGCGGGCTTGGGCCAACGCCTCATCGTGGGGGTGAATTCCGATGAAAGCGTCAAGCGCCTGAAGGGGCCTGACCGTCCTATCATGCCCCTGGCTGCCCGGATGCAGTTGCTTGCGAGCCTTTTCTTTGTGGATGGGGTTATCGCTTTTGATGAAGATACACCCATCGAACTTATCAAAGCGCTTAAGCCCGACGTGCTCGTTAAGGGGGGAGATTACACAGAAGACACCATTGTTGGTGCACCCGAAGTACGTAGTTGGGGGGGAGATGTAGAGGTGCTTTCCTTTGTAGAAGGCCAGAGCTCTACCAGAATTATTGAGCGGCTGAGGGGAGGACTTGTTGGCCGGGAGTGAGAAATGCTCGTGATGTCCAAACAATAGTAATGGCTCAGATAGACAGCTTTTGTCGCAGCTTTCTGCAGTGAGCTTCGCAGACAAACTTCATTAATCCCTCACCTTGCACCTGCGGCCGCGCCCCTTTAATCCCTGACTCCTTTCCCCTT
>CAYPIM010000302.1:0-5605 GCA_964410795.1 uncultured Lewinella sp.
GGGCGCAGGTGCAAGGAAAAAGGGTAATAAAAATAGTCAGGAAGACGGGTTTCATTCGGGGGAGTTTGCCGAATTAACGGACAAAATATAGAGGCATATTGTGTGGGGCGGATGTTTAAACCGGAGCGTTCAGGATAGACTAGAAATAATATGGTGATTGTTAAATTACGCGCCCTGTTTGCTTATCTTAAGAAGGCCATCATAGCCAGCTGATGCATCTGGGCTCTACTTCCTTACCCGGCTGAGCGTTTCCGCCGTCATCCCTAGCATGGAGGCCAGGTAGTGGTTAGGGACGGCCTCAAACAGGTCCGGGTTAAAGGCCATCAACGACTCATACCGTTCGCGCGCAGACAAGGAAAGAAAGCTGAACACCCGGTCTTCCAACGTCATGAAGCACCTGGCCAGGAATTCTTTTTCTAGTTTGTTCCAGTTGGGAACAGACTCCTCCATGCGCAGGTAATTTTCTTCGGAGAGTGTCCAGAGTTTACAATCCCCCAACGCCTGGATGTTCCAACGGGCGGGGGTGCCGAAAAATAGTGCGTTCAGGTCTGCGACGAAATAATTGGGCGTAAAGATCCACTGCGTGATGTCTTTGTCTCCCGCGGGGCACCAGCCCCGCAAGTAGCCATTCTGGGGAAAGGCCAGCTTACGGATGGTTTGCCCTTTGCGGAGGAAGTAGTCTCCCTTCTGCAGGTGATCTTCGCGGAAGAGCCGGGCAAATTCTTCTGCTTTCAAGGGAGCTAAACGAAAATTGACTTTTAGTAGTTCAGGCAGCATCATAGTTCGAAACAAGGTACTTGTTTCGACGGAAACTTAAGAAACGGAGTTAATACCTCAACCCTCCCCCATCGTTCAGCCGGGCCACAACTCCCCAACCAAAAAAGAAATTGGTAACACCGATTACCAACTCATTGTCTCCGGTCATTAGCGGAAGTGGAATACGGGAATTCTCGATGGAGCAGCGGCCGCGCGGAGCTTTCATTCCTGGCGTATTGTAGAGATTTTTATCTACGTAGAGCGGTTTCCCGTTTAGGTAAACGTAGACTTCGTCGCTGAAGCCAAAGTCCAGGTGACGTTGCATCGCCTCTTTGGCCTTGATGGTGGTTTTGAGCCAGACCATCCTCCGGGTTCCACGTGGTGTAGCGCCAAACTTCCGGCTAAGATTGACCATGCCAAGGCGCTCAGCAGAGATGGCTGACCACGTAATAGTTTCCTTAGGAAGTGCCGTGGGCTCCGTCCCGTAAGGAAGGTCAATGGGTTCCGTCACCTGCCAGGAGCGAAGGTAGCGAGCGTCATTATGAACGGGGTCAATACCATTACCTGGATGGAGGCCGTCGGTTGCATCTGGGGTAACGGTGAGGTTGGTCAGGTAGACGTTGCCATCGAATCCGACGCCGCCAGAGGCCCAGTCTCCGTCCATCATCGGGACGTAGAGCGCCGGTGTAACCATGTCATTAACATAAGCGAGGAGTTGGCCATCGCGGACGACTAATTTTATGTGGTTCCACCCCTTGTTTTTGATGGAGGCATTAGATTGGTATTCGTTGCTCAGGTCCCAGAGGTTTACGCCATTGAGCACGGCGGCGTACTGAACGGCGGAGTTTACGTTAGGGTCGTCAACAGCATTCGCCCGCAGGTAGAAGTGTTCGGAGTTGGCAGCATCTTTACGACGAAAGTGAATGCTGGTGAAACGGGTGTTGTCCGCCAGAGCTGCATCGTACTCAATGGTGCCGTTGGTGAAGTCAAGGTCCTTTACCATCACGATATTACTACCGGTAGCGGCCTGGCCGCCGTCGTCGATACGTAAAGTTTGCTGTCCGAGGTGGGTGATAAACTTCGCTTTGTTTCCGTTCAGTTCCCAGGCGAAGGCCTGCATAGGGATCTTTTCTTGCGCGGCCGCAGGTGCAAGGAAAAGGATGAAGGCAAGAATTGTCAGTACGGTTTTCATCTGGAGTTATTTGGTTAGGTCACAAAAATGAGTCCAAGCCAAAGAAGCTAGTGTTCATGCGGAGTTCAAGGTGGTTCAAATTGGTGCACGCTCCGCTGGTTGCCCGGCTTTTAAGCCGTAAAGGTCTGCTGACCTTTAGGTCTGCCCTGTTCAGCCTAAAGGCTGAAGTACCTTCACGGCCTAAAGGCCGGGCAACCAAACTATCCCGCTCCGTACCTTTAGCTCCATGAATCAGGAAGACCATCTTTTAGCCGCCTTACGCCGAAAAATTGAGGCCAGGTTAAACTGGGGGCCAGCGGAGCAGTGGACCAATAACGACTTCCAGGAACTCGGTATGCGTATTGCTGATATTACCACCGTTACGCTTAGCTCCACCACCCTTAAGCGCGTCTGGGGGCGGGTTGCCTACGCCAGTCAACCAAGTACAACTACGCTCGATGCCCTAGCCAAATTTGCTGATTATGAGCACTGGCGGGCATTCCGTGCAACCCACCTGGCCACGGAAAAAGAACCGTCCGGCAACTACTCCTTCGATTCGGAGCAATTACCTGATCGTTCAGCGGACGAGTCGGATCCATCAGACTTACACACGCCTCCTTCGGCCAACGATGCCGGCCGTCGAGACAGGTATTGGCCGTTAGCTTTAACGCTGCTGGCCGGTTTTGCCCTGCTCCTTTACCTCGCCTTTGCACCTGCGGCCGCGCCCCCGAAGACGTCTTCGTCCGAACTTAACCCAACAGACTACCACCTAAGTTTCCGTCCGGTCACCACTGGTGTACCCAATTCGGTTGTATTCAATTACGACGCTAGCAAAGCCCCGGTCGACAGCATCTACCTACAACAAAGTTGGGACGCTCGCCGTCGCGAAAAACTAGACCAAAACAATGACACTCATACCTCTATCTACTACCTCCCTGGCTACTACCGTGCAAAATTGGTCGTAGGTGAGCAAGTCGTCGCTGAGCGCGAACTCTTCCTCCGAACGGAAGCCTGGGTAGCTGCCGTAGACCTGGCGCCCGTACCGGTTTACCTCCCCCTCCAGAAAATCCACAAGGATGGTCAACTGTCCATCACTGAAAGTCACCTTACCGAGCTTGGCCTCTCCCTACAGCCCAATCCTCCAAAAACAGTACTTACCCACGTGGGGAAACTAAATGACTTATGGTCTGATGATTTTTCCTTTCAAACCCGCTTGCGTCACGACTACGCCACCGGCGCTGCTGCCTGCCAGCACGCCCGGGTATTGTTGTTGCTCAAAAACAGCGTTATCATTATTCCGCTGAGTGCTCCTGGTTGTGTGGCCGATCTTATGCTCTACGCCAACGGTCAGGAGCTGGACGGGCGCAAGACGGACCTCTCCGCATTTGGTGTCGTTGGAGATTCCTGGTTAGACCTGGCCTGTACTGGCAAAGACGGACTACTAACCTTCAGCATCAACGGCAAGCAAATCTTACAGTTAGAGAGCAAAGAAGCCCCCAAGGAAATCATAGGCATCCGCTACGAATTTTCGGGGATGGGATCAGTGGATGAGCTGCGGTTTAGCAACCGCAGTAGGGAGGTTTGGGCGGAGCGTTTTTAACGCTTTCCTCATTTGCTTAAATACTAAAGCAACCTTGTCCGTTTCCACGGCTACAAGCTATTTTTGAACACCCTCAAACCCGCTCCAACATAATCGGCGCCATCCCCTTGGCATTCCACTGACATAGGTAAAGGTTTTCGTCCGCATCAACACAGACATCATGCCCGTGGTGGAAGAGATGATGCACCCGTGGGTCCTGGAACATTGGTTCCAGCTCACCGTTTTTATAGACGGGTTTGGTGCCTCCAGCATTAGAAATCACTTTATTCTCCGCATTCAGGATGGTGATGTAACCATTGTGTTTCTGGCGTACTTCGCCTTCTTTGGTGTTGGCGAAGCAGACGCCAGCCAATAGATTTTCCCCGTGCATAACCGGGCGGCAAACATAGGCACCGGGCAGGGTTACCTGCTCCAGGAACTTTCCATCCAGGGTAAAGAATTTAAAAGCCTGATCGTTACGGCTCGTAACGACAAGGCGGGGTTTATCCGCCATCCGCAGATCAATGGCCACGCCGTGGGCTTGATTGATATTGTAGCGAGGATCTTCGTTATCCTTCCCGCCAAAATGCTGGATATAGCGGCCGTTGGCATCGTAACGGACGATGTAGTTAGAGCCGTAGCCGTCGGCCACATAAATATCTCCGTTCGGGGCAACGGCTGTTTCTGTCGGGTGATAGCGCATACCATCTTTATAAACGCCAATGGTTTTAGGGTGGCCAAGCTGAAAAATGACCTCACCATTCAGTCGTGTTTTGGTCACACTTCCCGGCTGGTTACGCCAACGGCCCTTACGGTCGGAATGGCTTCCGGTATCGCAGATGAATAGTGTCTCCTCATCTCCTTCATCGAAGATGGTCAGGCCGTGGCCGGCGGGAAAGCTATAGCCCCAGCTATCGACCACCTTCCCCGAGCGATCAAACACCAGCACGTTATTATCCGAATGGTCTCCGAGCATATACAGTTTCCCGTTTTTGCTCGCTACCATCTCGTGACAATTGATGAGTGGATAAACACGAGGGTTCACCTTCGCCCAGTTGGCATTCACTTTATAGCGGTGGGTACCATGGCCTACCATTAGGTCTTCAGTGGCGGCATTACGGCCGGTCAGGAAAGCAGGCATCGTGATGGAGCCGACGGCGAGAGAAGTATTTCGGAGGAAAGTTCTGCGTTGCATTACTAGTAAGGTTGTTTAAACGGTGTTGTGAATATAGGGAGAGGCCGACAGAGTTAGTCGTAAGGTAGTTCTCCTTAATGCTCACGCTCTACCTACCCAGCGTCCGCACCACTACCCGAGGTAGCCGCAAAGTACACCAGCATCGTAAAATCACCAGAGAGTAAACATCTCAAAGTATAAGCAATCAAAATTAAGAGGACAAAAAACCGGAGTCCACCAGATGGGGTAACATCTGATATAGTTCTTTATGCACGACTACTTATAAGTTTCTTAAAACCATCGCAGCACATCTTCCAGTGGTTCAGTGGCCTCCGTCAGCGGAACCAGCGTTTTAGCTAACGGTGCTAGGTTCCACTCAAAGATCCTCAAACTGACGGTTAGCTACGACGAAGTAACCGTAGCCACCGGTCACGTTATTATGGATATTGACCGGCTCAGCGAAGGGGTTGTCGCGGGCGTTGATAAAAGCCTCCTGCGAGATGCCGTAGCGGTAAGCATCTTCGGTTAGGCGGAAAACCTCGAGGCGAATGGGGCTGCGGTTAAAATTTTCCGCAAGGATCCGAATTTGGTAGTTTTCCCCGTTGAAGGTCCTATCGGGCACTACCATCCCGTAGTTATCAGTGAAAGTCATCAAAGGGTCCTGACTATCGAGGAATAAGGGGAATACAACTTCATTGTAGACGGTATCGCAAACTTCCTGCCCTCCAGTAGTGGTTGAACATTCTACGGTCTCACCCCTGCGGGTGACTACACGTACGCCGTAGTAGTCTTCTGTAGCAGCGTTATCGGTAATGTCCAGGACAATTTCGTCGACGCGGAAGCCTTCACTATCGATTGCGCCGTCGGGTTCGTAGCTCACGAGTGAATAGGTGAACGGAGCTGGCATCAGTTGGGTGGACTCCAC
>CAYPIM010000303.1:0-5510 GCA_964410795.1 uncultured Lewinella sp.
AACCTACTTCTTCACCCGCTTCTCATTCGCCTTGATGAACCCTTCCCAGCCGGAAAACTTTTTGCCACCGCCCAGTACGCCGCGGGATTGGTAGTAGTGACACATTGCGACGCCGAGGGCGTCGGTCGCGTCTTCCATGTAGCGGGAGTTGTCGAGTTCAAACTCATTGGCGAGCATGGCCGCTACTTGCTCCTTACTGGCGTTACCGTTGCCGGTGACGGACTGTTTGATCTTGCGAGGGGAATATTCGGTTACCTCTACGCCCTGGCCCATCGCCGCGGCCATGCAGACGCCCTGGGCGCGGCCCAGCTTGAGCATGGACTGGGGGTTTTTGCCGAAGAACGGCGCCTCGATGGCCATCACGGATACCTTATGCGTACCGATGACCTGGGTGAGGCGGCGATGGATGGTGGCCAGGCGCTCGGCGTGGTCGGGCATTTTGCCTAGTTTCAGGACGCCCAGTTCAAGGACCCGGCGCGATTTGGCGTGGATCTCGACAACGGCGAAGCCGAGCACTACCGTGCCAGGGTCAATGCCAAGGATGCGGTAAGGAGCCGGATCGGGTTTCTTCTTCTTTTTGGGGACGGGCAATGTTGTAATTTTGAGTATTGGTTCCCCGGCCTTCAGGCCAGATAACCGATCATTGCCACAAAGTACGGCATTTAACATTGATCCCAACAAATAATTTGACAAAAGCAAAAAACAAAACCCTCCGTAAGTGGCTGCTGCGCCTCCTGAGTATTGCCGTGCTGGCGGCCTTTGTCTGGCAGTTTCGGCGGCTGAGTGCTTCGTTAGACTGGGCGGCGTTCGGAGCAGCCCTTACCCGGCCAGGGCAGTTGAAATACCTGGTGTTGGCGGTTGTGCTTATGCCACTGAACTGGTGGCTGGAGGCGCGGAAATGGCACATTCTGTTGTCCGTCTTTCTGCCGTGGGATTTCAGCCGTACCTGGCGCGCAACGCTGGCGGGGGTGAGCCTCAGTGCGGCAACTCCTAACCGAATTGGAGAAATTGGCGGACGGCTACTGGTGGCCGCAAGACCGGAGTGGCCGGGGGTGATTACCTCCAGTTTATTGGGCAGCGTGTGCCAGTGGGTCGCGTTTTTGCTGCTGGCGTGGCCGGGCTTGATGTGGACGGCCGATGCCTTGCTGCGGGAACGGCTGCCTTTCTCCGTCGCGTGGCTGTGGCCGGTGGGGCCGTTACTGCTGGTTGTTGGCTGGTGGGGCGGTATGCCCTTACTTTTGCGGACGTTGAAGTGGCTCGAAAGCAGGTTCAAGGTGAAGACCGAGGAGCTGAGTAAGGGCCTTGGGGAAGTTAAAATCGGCTTAATGGCGCGGGCCGGAGCGCACGCTTGCCTTCGTTTCAGCGTTTACTGTACACAGCTGTACCTCTTACTTTGGTTCTTCGGGCTGGAACTGCCTTTGCTGAAAGGCTTGGCGGGCATTGCGGGCATTTACCTCGTTCAGGCGGGGATTCCGATGCCACCTGGCGTGAACCTGGTAACCCGAACGGAGTTAGGTTTGTTGTTGTGGAACGACTCCCCCGAAGCAGCGGTAGCAACGCTGGCAGCGTTCACTAGCCTGTTCGCCGTTAATGTTTTGTTACCTGCGTTACCGGGGTATTTATTAGTCGTCAGAAGATATAAAAAAAACGAAGCTTTATGAAACGTTTACTTACCCGCTTAACGATGCTCCTCGCCCTGCCGGCGATGTTGTTCATGAACGCTTTACCTTCCGATTTTTTGGCGGAGAGCGGTCTTGGTTCCCTTGCTCCTTTAAAAACTTACCCGGCACCTGCGGCCGCGCCTGATTTTCATCCGCCCATGTCTTTACCAGATATCTGTGAGACGAAAAACCAGGTCTTTATGCCCGGAGAGAAGATTGTCTATAAGCTTTACTATAACTGGAATTTTGTCTGGTTGGCCGCCGGTGAGGTGACGTTTTTGGTCCACGAGCTAGACGATTTTTACCACATTATGGTGCGCGGACGGACTTACGAAAGCTACGAATGGTTCTATAAGGTGCGTGACAACTACGAGAGCTACCTCGATAAAGAAACACTGCTGCCACGCATCCACATCAAGGATGTGAACGAGGGCGGCTACACCCGCTACGACCGGACCAGTTTCGACCAGGCCGCCGGCAAGGCCATCAGCTCCCGTGGCCGCACCCGCGATGACCTGGAGGACCAGGAAATTGCCCTCGACGAGTGCATGCACGACCTGATCTCCATCGTCTACTACGCCCGTAACCTCGATTACAAAGACATGCAGAAAGGGCAGGAAATTCCGATTAAAATCCTGATGGATCGCGATATTCACCCGCTTTCCCTGAAGTACCTGGGGGCTGAGCCCAATCTGAAAGTCCGCAACGGCGGTCGTTACAATACCCAGAAATTCAGCCCTCAACTCATCGCTGGCGAAGTCTTCAAGGAAGGCGACGAAATGAAAATCTACGTCTCTGATGATCAGAACCGCTTGCCTGTTCTCATCGAATCTCCCGTCAGTGTAGGGAGCGTAAAAGCGGTGCTGAAGAGTTATGAAGGGCTACGGTTTCCGATGACGGCAAAGGTAGATTGATAGATGTGATAGTGTGATAGATTTATAGGCTACCGCACATGGATGCTCGCTTCGCTCGTGCGGTTGTCTCCTATAACACAAATTTGTACCGCTGGAGAGAACTTAAGTAATGAACGCTTTTTCACTACTGACGTTTCTAACGCATGGTAACCATGCAACGCCTATTACGTGTGGAGCTCAATCTACCCTCTATCAATCTACCTTCTATCATATCTATCAATCTATGCCAATAGACGCTACCAACCTAAGGGAAGACTATCAAGCCGGCCAACTCCTCGAAGCCGACGCTCCGCAGGATCCCTTCGAGCTGTTCCGCGAATGGTTTAAATACGCCCAGGACAGTAAGATACCCGAGCCTAATGCGATGGTGCTGGCCACGATCACGGACCAGAACACCCCCGCCGCCCGCGTTGTACTGCTGAAGCAAATGGACGAGCGGGGCTTCATCTTTTTTACCAATTACGAGAGCCGAAAGGGACAAGAGCTGGCCGCCCATCCGAACGCCGCCGCCGTGTTCAACTGGCTGAAGCTGCAGCGGCAGGTCCGCATTGAAGGCCGGGTGGAAAAGGTGGACGATCAGGTTTCGGTGGATTATTTCAAGAGCCGACCCCGCAAGAGCCAAATCGGCGCCTGGGTGAGCCACCAGAGTGAGGTGATTTCCGGTCGGGAAGTACTGGAAGATGAGCAGAAGGCCATCGAAGAAAAATATGCCGACGAAGAAAAATTGCCCCGCCCGGAGCACTGGGGCGGCTACGTGATCGTACCTTCGTTGATCGAATTCTGGCAGGGCCGTCGCAGCCGCCTGCACGACCGGCTCGTGTACCGAAAAGACGACAGTGGCGCGTGGCAACGCGACCGCCTGGCGCCCTAACCAGACAACCGCAACCGACAACTAACAACCGACAACCGACAAACCGCCAATGGCCGAACTGAAAAACGACTGGGTACAACTGCAAACAGACGTACAACCCTACCGCGACCAACTCGCCGAAGCGGCCGAAACCGTAGTGGACGAGGGCGTAAGCAACTACCCCATTTTCTTTGCCTTCAGCGGCCCCCCTAGCGAGCAGTTTCCCGGCATCGCCGTTACGGAGATCAATACGAAGCGCGGCACCAATTGGCAACTCAATATTACCACCCTGGAGGAGCTGGTGGCGAAGACGATTATCCCACCAGAAAAAATCGATCCCTTTCGGGATGTTTATAAGAAGAACAGTGGTTCGCTTTGCTTTTTAATCGTTGATGCCGAAGGCGCTCGGTTTGGGTTTGTGCTTCGGGAGTAGAAGAATTGGCTTGGTTATTGTTTTATATCAATGGTCCGCTACGGTTTTGAGAAAGGAACTGATATTGTTTCAAGCTCCGTTATTCGCGAGGGGCTAAACGGTACCCGTTGGGCACGCGTTTAACCCCTCGCTGGCAGACCCGACCCTGCCAGGGCCGTTAAGTATGCCGTTTGGCCCATTAGTGCCCTGTAAGGGTACGTCCTCTAGCGATGGGGTGATCGAAAGCCGAAGGCTGAGATCAGCCCGTCGCGAATTGAATGGGTTAAGTACCCATAGCATGGTTGGCGTGTGTAACAATCGCGCTGTATGCGCTCACCCCTTGCCCTACCAACAATTTGGCAAGTATAGTATTAACCCACACACGCCCAAAATGCAAGCGGTAATTACAGGGATTAAGGTTTATGGTGCTCGGGCTGCCTAAAACCATAGCGAACCATTGTAATAACTCATGGGCCAGGTTATAATTACAACTATGGGTAAAGCTTCTTGCTGACCTTCTTGATTTTCCGTGTTAACCACTTTCTTGATCTAAAATAGATCATATAGTACGAGAAACCTGCGAACAATACCAGTAACGCACCAAATTTCCATTGTGGTTCAAAAAAAAACAGGGTTAGATTAAACGTGGTGGTCAAAACTCCGAGAAGTGAAAACATAAAGATTAATGTCAAAGCCCAAGCTCCTCGATCAATCATTCCGCCTTCAGGGTTCAGAAAATTATTATATAAGTCTTTCTTCCAAATTGCGTGATTTTCCTTGTTGAGCTTGAAAATCGAAACTAAGAAACGAACTACAGGAGCGGCTACTTTACTAAAAAGTACAAACAGATAAGCCAATACTACCCAACTGTAGAAATAAATATGTTTCATGACTCTTTACCTTTTATACCCATACACCTCCCCAAAACACTCCGCCCGTAACTCAATCTCACTTCCGGGGAAAAGAGCCTCAATTTTACTCACCAGATGCTCAAACGAGCCACCCTTGAGCAGCTCCTCGCGCCAGGAGCTGACCGAACAGATAAGATGTGCCAGCTCTACGGTAGAAGCTGAAAATTGCAGCACTCCCGTCCATTCCTTTTCTAGTGAAAGCCCGTGCCCTAGGTAAGCCTCAAATCCACACTGGTGATTGTAGTTGCTAGCTGGCGGAGTGAAGCCAAGCAGGTTAAATATCGGGTTAAAATCAACGTCAAAGTCATAGACTACCACGGTGGCTTCCGGCGCAAGCAGGCGCGGGAAGTTGATGACAACTTCGGCCGTATTCTGGTAAAACAGCGACCCTGCGAAGGAAACCAAGTCGAACCGCGAGCCGGGCACCTGGTGCGCTAAAGGGGCTTTCGTTTGCTGGCGAAATTCTACGGAGGGGTGATCCGGCGCAAGGGCCAGCATAGCTGCCGAAGGATCAATAGCGAATACGTACCGACAATATTCCGAGAGGGCTACGGCAGATTGCCCCGTGCCGCAGCCTACATCCAGCCCAAGGCCATCAAGAACTGGTGCGCTGAGCAAGTGCTTCAGGATGGGCCCGTGCAGCGACGGGCGGTAAGCTGCGTAGTGGGCGGCGGTTATGGCATTGTAGTCATCCATGAGGTTAGGGAGCTAGAAGTTAGAAACTAGAGAACTAGGGAGCTAGAAACTAGTACGACACCTTGA
>CAYPIM010000304.1:0-5484 GCA_964410795.1 uncultured Lewinella sp.
TCTCCACCACACTGCTTCTTGTAAGCTTCCTTTGCACCTGCGTGTGCGCCCAAAGTACTTTCAATACCACCCTGCGCGATCAATTGTCTTATTCCGACCGTCTTAGCGACGTATGGGGATACGTTGCGCCCGATGGAACGGAATACGCACTGGTGGGCTTACGTAACAGTCTTTCCATCGTTAGCCTTGCGGATCCTGATAATATCGTGGAAGTGGCTAATCTCCCCGGAGATTTTTCAGTCTGGCGTGATATTAAAACTTATGGCGCTTTTGCCTATGTAGTAGCTGATCAAGGAACCAGTGACGATGGCATTCTTGTTGTAGATCTGACGAACCTGCCCACTAGTGTAAGTGCGATAGAGTATAATACAGGAAATACGAGCGGCGATGACCTGGTAAGAGCACATAATATCTACATCGACGAGTCAACAGGGCTTGCTTTTGTTGCCGGGTCGAACGTCAACAGTGGTGGTATGGTGATCTATGATGTGGCCTCCACGCCGGGAGTTCCGACCTTTGAAGCGTTTGCGCCCAACGTCTATTCCCATGATGTATTTGTCCAAGATGGCTTGATGTACGCAAGTGAAATCTACCAGGGTAAACTGAATATTTACGATATCTCAGACCTTCAGAACATCACCTCTCTGGGCAGCGTCCTGACACCACGGACCTTTACGCACAATGCCTGGGCGACCGCCGATGGAAGCTACGTATTTACCACCGACGAAAGGGGCAACGCTTCTACGGCGGCTTATGATGTGTCCGACCCCACCGATATTGAATTACTGGACGAATACCGCCCGGCTCGCAGCCTCAATACAAGTACTATTCCTCACAATGTCCATGTGAAGAACAATTACTTGATTATTAGTCATTACACCGACGGTGTTGAGATCGTGGACGCCACTGATCCCAGTAATATGGTTGAAGTCGGTTACTATGACTCCTGGTCAGGGGCCGACGGTGGGGGGAATGGATCTTGGGGAGCTTACCCTTATTTGCCTTCAGGCTTGGTGCTGTCTTCTGACATTAACTCTGGTCTTTACGTGTTTGATGTTGATTACCAACTTGCTTCCCGTTTAGCGGGTACGGTTACCGATGCCGCAACGGGTGCTGTGTTGAACAACGTGACCGTCTCCATTGCCGACCCCGCAGGAACAGCAGATGGAACAGTCGCTACGGGAAAGTACAAGACAGGGACGGCTGCCGACGGAATGATCGCTGTGACTTACAGCCTTCCTGGCTACATCAGCCAAACAATTCTCACAAACTTCCAAAGAGGAATGGAGATAACTCAAGATATTGTGCTGGAAAGTATTGCACTGCCGGTGGAGCTGTCTTCCTTTAGCGCGGAGCCTTTCGGCAAAGCAGCAGCCAAACTAAGTTGGGCTACTGAATCTGAATCAGGCAGTGAGCACTTTTTTATTGAGCGTGGCATAGCTGGTACTAGCTTTGAAACCGTTGGCCGGGTGGCAGCAGCAGGAGAAAGTAGCATTACGAATACCTACAGCTTTACGGATAATGACCTTGCTGCGGGGATTTACTTTTATCGCCTGCGGCAAACAGACCTTGATGGTCGCTTTACCCTCAGCGAAGTCCGGCAAGTAGTTATTGAGGGCACAAAAGATCTACGTGTATATCCGAATCCGGCAAATGATAGGATAAGGCTTTCCTATGATGTAAACGGTACTGTCCGTATTTACAGGAACGATGGAGCAATGATCCGTGAGCTTAAAACCACTGGCCAGGAAGTAGATATTTCAACGCTTCCCGGAGGACTTTACTTCTTGCGGGTAGGGAATGACTTGGTCTCTTTTGTGAAAAGATAGCTGTTGCTAATAGCTTACATAGCTTTCACAGTCAGGATTCTTAGAAGGCACTCTCCCGGGGCCGCGGAACCAGCAATCACCATAAACTGAGCAGTAACAGAAATTTATGGCGACCTGATTTGCCAGTTCATTGGCAAGGCGGAGGCTCGCATAGTTGTTACCTCCTATTATCTTGGCGGTGAAAATCTTTGTTTCTCTTTCTGGAGGGAGCACAAGACTATCAATCTGGTAGTTTTGTACTGAGCTTATTTGAAAGCCTTCCATGTCGGGTCTCTCCAATTCGGAGATGTCTTTTCTCATCGCTTTAACGATGCTATAGGTCTCGTAATCTTTATTCCGGTAACGATAGCGTACGTCTCCCAGGATAGCAGGACCGATGCCCAGGTTCTCAATTGAAAATACAAGGGTCGCCATTGTGTCTCCTGAGACACTTATGTCGGACTGGACCGCAACAAGAGGCCAGGCGGAAGCGCTTTTCTGCTCTACCAATAGGTTTTGCTGATCCCGAAGAACCCGGGCTTCGTATATGGAAACCAAAGTGCCGATAAGGCTGATCGCTACGGCAACAAGAGAAATGATCAAAGAGCGATCTACCCGGCGGGAGAGGTTGGTGTTTTGGGGGGCGGGCATTTCTTCCGATTCAGGGGCAGTGGCTTTCATGGCTTTAAGATAAAATTTTCCGGACTAAACCATATCTTTGGGATAACCCTTATCCACACACCATGCTTGATTTACGCCTGCCTTATTTCTACAACCTGCCTATTGCTGTTTTACTGGCAATGTCCGTTGTTTCCCGTTTGGAACGCTTGAATCGTTTCCTGGGAGCCTGTGATGGTAACCCTGAATATTTTGGCGTAGTCGCTAGTTCAGGAGATACAATATCTTTAATTTACCTAAAAACACTGCTCATAACACTTCCGGCTATGACCGGTGCAGCCTATTTCGTCAAGCAGTTCTATGAGCGCAACGATGTCTACGTTCGGGAGACGCTCTATATTCTCGGGATTGTTAATTTTCTGGGCTACTTGATTCCTTCACTCTTACGGTAGGCGTCAGACTTTAAAGAAAATTCGCTTTTTGTAAAGGAAGTAACATAAATACCACATCATCCCTAGGGTGATGAACGCGCTTACGATGTGAGCGAAAGCTGTAGATATTCCCAGGGGTTCCAGTATGCCATTGCCGAATATTCGCCCGAAACCAACGAGCCACTGATGGCCAATGGTTTCCCCGAAGAGGTAAATAAAGATGGAGTTGGCCCCAACGATGGCGAAGAAGGTTGTCCATTTTTTATACCCTTGCACATCAATCATCCAGTAAAAAAATGCAAGGGCCAGAATGGCCCAGCCTCCCGAAGCCAGGACGAACGAGCTGGTCGCAATGCGCTTGATGATTGGGGTGACGCCAGCGAGGTCCAGGCCGTAGCCCAAGAGCAAGCCAATACTTCCAGCGATCAGTAAATTCCGGATTTTACTACCGGAGGGTTGCGAAGATATCAGGAGCTTTCCGCAAATGGCGCCCAAAATAGTATGGGCGGCTGTTGGGAGGCAATTGATGGTCACCCAACCACCTCCGTCATCAATCTTGCCCATCAACACTATATCGAGCCAGCTGCCGAAGTTTTGATCTTTGACGAAAGGAACTGCGGGATCGTAAAGTCGGTATAAAACCTCGGTTAATACTAGGCAGACGAAGGCTACAGCTACCTGCTTTTTCCAATCCCATTGCAGAATTAGGAAGGTAAGCAGGATGGTGAAGGACAGTTGTGTCAAAACGTTCCAAAGCTCCCAAACCGGCCGACCATTGTACACCCAGTGCAGGCCCACCCCAAAGCAGAGCAGTAAAAAACAGCGCCGGAGAATGTGCAAGAAGGAGTCGTTCCAGCTCGCTCCCTTTCTTTTTCGTGCGGCTAAAGAAAACGGCATCGCGACCCCGACGATGAACATGAAGAAGGGCTGAATCAAATCCCAAAAGCGAAGCCCATTCCAAGGGTGGTGGTGAAACTGACTAATGATACCTTCGCCGAGACTTCCCTCTGCAAAATACTCCGTGAATGCGCCGTAAACGAAAGCAGCTTCGGCCATGAGTAGGAACATGGTGATGCCTCGGTAGGCATCCAGGGACAAAAGGCGGCCGGCAGGGAATTGGGTTTTCATCTTAGAACTGGGTTGAGCGCCTCCGGCGCGATGTCGTCGATCTGACCGCGTTGGAGGTGCAAAGAGCCCACCCAATAGGTTACTATCACCTTACAATATAGCCGTAACGAATTTCCTCAACCAAATCTCTCGAAGCTAACCGACTAATTCCCGTAGCGCATTCTCCGCCTGCTCAAACCCAAAGTCCTGCATTACCGCCGCCAGTTTTTGGCTGATCCGCTCGTTGCCAAGATTGCCAAGGCTGCCGAGGTGGGTATGCTTCAGGTCAGTAGGGGGGAGGAAGGTTCCGGCCTCAATGTCGCGGCCAACCTGGGTATAGGCGTCGCGGAAAGGAACGCCTTCAAGCACGAGATTATTCACGGCTTCTACGGAGTAGAGATAGGTATAGCGTGGATCGGTGGGGAGTTCTTGGGCGCGGACGCTGGTGCGGGGTAAGGCATAAAGAGCCATGCTGAGCCCGTCTTCAATCTGGTCCAGGGCCGGGAAGATGGCCTCTTTCAGCAGTTGGAAATCGCGGTGGTAACCGGAGGGAAGGTTGGTGGTAAGCTGTGAAATCTGCCCCGGCAAAGACTGGAGCAGATTACAGCGGCCACGCAGTAGTTCGAAGACGTCTGGGTTCTTCTTGTGGGGCATGATGCTGGAGCCCGTAGTTAGCTCCTTGGGCAATTGCAGGAAGCCGAAGTTTTGGCTACTGTAGAGGCAGACATCCATTGCCATACGCCCGATCGTTTGGGCCAGGCCGGCGATGCCGAAGGCAACGAGTTGCTCGGTTTTACCGCGGCCCATTTGCGCGGCGACTACGTTGACGACGGGAGAATGGAAGCCCAGCAGCTCCGTCGTCCGGTCCCGGTCTAGGGGGAAACTGGAACCATAGCCCGCTGCAGAGCCGAGCGGGTTCTGGTTCACGACGTCGTATACGCCACGGAACATCCGAAGGTCATCAATGAGGGCTTCAGCGTAGGCCCCAAACCAAAGGCCAAAGCTGGAGACCATCGCAACCTGCAGGTGAGTATAACCGGGAATGAGCTTGTCTTTATGTTCTTCGCTGAGCGCCGTTAGTGTTCGGCTTAGTTTGGCAGTCTGCTCGATGATGCCCTTTAGGCGGTGGCGGAAATAGAGGCGAAGATCAACCAATACCTGGTCGTTACGGCTGCGGCCGGAGTGGATCTTTTTACCGTCGTCTCCCAGTGCACGGGTGAGTAGGAGTTCTACCTGACTGTGTACGTCTTCAACGCCGTCTTCGATGACGAAGTCCCCCTCCCGGGCGGAGCGATAGAGCTCCTTCAACTTTTCCTTGCACCTGCGCGCCGCGCCCGCATCTAACAAACCTACTTCGGAGAGCATGGTCACGTGCGCCAGCGAACCGAGAATATCGAACGGAGCGAGTTCCAGGTCGAGTTCACGGTCGCGCCCAACGGTGAAATCGGCGATCTTTTGGTCGAGGTCGTAGTCTTTTTCCCAGAGTTTGGTGGGCATGGGTACAGGTTATGTAGGTTGCA
>CAYPIM010000305.1:0-5462 GCA_964410795.1 uncultured Lewinella sp.
GGACGCAGGTGCAAGGGGAAGTTTTCGAGTCTGGAGTCTGGAGTCTGGAAAAATTGGTATTAGGGAATTATCCAAATCTTAGCCCTGGTTTCTTAAGCGTGAAGGAGCGACGCCAAACTCATAAAGCGAGCAAGCAAAGCGAAGTGAGTGGTAAAAGCGGTAGCGACTCCAGACTCCAGACTCTTAAATCTCTCCCTTAATTTTCTTCTGTACCACTTCCATTTTAGAGTTCACGCGCAGCTTGCGATAGATGTTCTTGATGTGGTCGCGTACGGTTTCGATGCTGATGTCTAGTCGTTCACCAATTTCACGGTAGGAGAGGTTGTCTACCAAACCCTGCACGATGTCGAGTTGCCGAGTGGTGAGCTGGGTAGTGGGGTCCGATGATTTCTTGATGCGTTGCTGGTTATGATAAGCGACCACCTGCCGGGCAATACTAGGGCTCATGTAGGAGCCTCCGCGGTGGACAGTATAAACGGCATCACGGATAATATTAGGGTTCATTCGCTTTTTACTGATGTAGCCGAAAGCCCCGGCCTGAAGTGCACGGAAAATATTGTCCGAATCATCAGAGTTGGTCAGCATAATGATGTCGAGTTCCGGCCATTTTTCTAATAAGCGCGGGATGCCGACGATGCCGTTCATTCCCGGCAGCATAATATCTAGCAGCAAGGTATTCAAAGGCCGGTCTTTAGGCATATCGGAGAGAAAATCTTCTACGCTGGTAGCGGCCAGTTCGACCTGTACATCGCGGCTGGCCTC
Source organism: uncultured Lewinella sp. (assembly GCA_964410795.1). Classification (GTDB taxonomy): domain Bacteria; phylum Bacteroidota; class Bacteroidia; order Chitinophagales; family Saprospiraceae; genus Neolewinella. The sequence continues at coordinate 763 of CAYPIM010000305.1, forward strand.
AAAGCATTCTTCTACGCTGGCAAGCATTATGGGTTCGTCTTCAATTATTCCTAGGTGGATCATATCGGTTGTCAGTTGTCAGTTGGCGGTTTCGAAATGGCTTTACTTGCTGCAGCTCCTAACCTCACCCCAGGCACCTCTCCAGAGTGTAGAGGGAAGCATCTCCAAGCTGAGGTAGGGTCAAGAATGTGCACATCAATAACGAAACGCCCTACGGTTAGATGTTCTTGGACGCAATATACGTTCAACATCCTGGCTGACTTTAAGATTAATCCAAAGTCCGTAAAGCTTTCCATTGCACCTGCGCGCGCGCCAAACTACCCCATTAGAAATGCTACAATAATCAGCAGTACGGCCCCTGCGGCAAAAAGCCGGATGCGTTCCGAGCGTTCTTCTTCTGCACGCTGTTTTTTAAGTTGGACATTGTGCGGCGTCTCTACATCGTAATTGATGCGGCAGTCGTAGGTAAAGTTCTCCCCGCCGGTATGATCAATCGATACCTCGCAAAGGTGTTGATCGAGGAACAAGGTGTAAGTTTTTGATTCTTTGACGCCGAAGTCAATCGCCACCACGCTATTGTTACAATGCACGACTACGTGATGCGTCTTTTCTCCGTGAAAAAGGCCGAGTTTATAAGTATTGCCGTAATGGCCTGTAATGTTCCAGGCGTGCTGTGCCATGGGATGATTAATTCAAAAGGGGCTTTGTACTTAGGAACGCCTACTAAATCTACCTTCCTAAGGTACTGTTATTCAAGGTAAAAGGTAACGCAAAAATTCGGAGCAACGTAAATTTTAACACGCTAAGAAAGAAGATTGACATTTAGCGGACGGCCGAAAGGTCTGCCCCCCTCCAGTTTCCTGTCATTTCAAGCACTCGAAAACGGGTGAACATCTCCTCTTTATACCAGTCGCGTTCTCGCGTCAGCTTTACTGCCTGAGCGTGATGCTTGCTTTTATACGCAAAGTCACGCATAGCTTTTCCACTGGTCCAAAGACTAAAGGTAGCTTGCATAAAAACGGGATACTCCCCTACCCCGATGCTCAGTTTTCGTTCTGGGTGATCGTAGACGGAAGCGCTGGTTTGAGGGACATAGCGCCAAAAGTCCACAAGTTTACGGCTCCGGATGGTTGCGCGGGTAATCACTGCTACCGGGGCTTCAGGATCGTGTTTTTCGGGCTGAGGGATGAAGGGTTTTTCTCCGCCCCATTCTCCGTGGGTCATGGTTGCCTCCAGGTAAAAAGTGATGGTTTCGGTCAGATGCTTTTCGTTTTTTTTCCACCAGGGGTGGGTAGTGAAAAAATCATTTGCCGCAGTGCGGTCCAACCAGTGGCCCACGAAAGCATACACGCCTAAATTGGGTTTCAGGCCGAAGCCGTTGCCCGCTCCGCTACCGAGCAAGCGGCCGAATTTAAGACCTTTCGTACCCGCCAGCGGGCTGGGAAAGGGGAAGCCCGGCATCAGTCCCATTTGGGTAAAGATCCAGGCTTTGTTGCGCAGACCTTCGTAGCGGAGTAAAGTTACCGTGGTTATTTGTCCCATGTTGGGATATTAACGTCGAAATCCTACTACTGTTTTCGCTCCTCGCTTTACTTTTGAAGTCATGACTCCACCCGAAAGACTTACGCTGAAATCCATTGGCGCTGATTTCATCCGCGATTTCACTCAAGCCGAAAAGGGCTTGTGGGGCACTATTGTACAACTCACAACACGGCCACGGCGAGTCCTTGACACTTTCTTATACGAAAACCGTCAGCACTTCAGTCGCCCTACACGATACCTTATCTTCTGCCTGTCCATTGCCGCGTTCCTGTTCATTGCGGTACAGTGGCGCTATGGGGTCTCGTTGGTTGAATACGGGGAAACGGTAGCCGAAGATCAGGAGAATTACCGGGGGTTTATTGCTTCCTTCGCGGAGGGTTTTGCTTCAGGGGGGGAAGGTAAAGCGATCAGTGTAAAAGCACTGGCAGCTTATGCCAACTATGCTTTAGTATTACTCATTCCGGCATATGCTTTCCTCTATTTCTTTCTTTTTCCGGCGCGGGGGCTGAACTACGCGGAGAGTCTTGCCGGTGCCGTTTATTTGCACAGTCATTACTTCCTCATAACCTCTGTAGTATCGCTACCTTTTTTAGTATTTTCAGACATTGAAGACTTTGCACTGGCCAGAAGTTGGATAGGAATCGGCGCAGGCGTTTTGCTGCTTGTATCCAGCTTGCGGATGTTCCTTGTTTCGAGAAAAGATCTTATTTGGATAGCCCCCAAACTAATGCTGGGAGCCGTTTGGGCTGCTGTACCGCTTTTATTTCTGGGATTTTTCGTGTTGGCAACCATGAGTATCGTTTTACCGGAAATACCATCAATGTCTTTAGGCTTATTCTTATCCGCAGTGCCGATTCTAATTATTCTTACTGTGTTAGCTAATAAGCTTTTACTGGCCTTCCGAACCCAGTGGCCACGTTGGTACGTATGGGTACCTACCCTTTTGGTGGTTCTTGGGTTTTACATAATGATTGCGCTGAGTTTAGTTTCGGAAAGTTGATACTGATTCATATGTGGCCAAGTGTCATCGTGAGGCGCATGCACGCAGGTGCAAAGAAAGGTTTTAAGGCTGCGGTAGAACTGGCGAGTTACGCGTGTGATCACTAAATGCACAACGAATACATGGGGACAGGCCCCCACGCTACAAGAAGCGGACCTCCGGACCTCTGTAATCTCTCCCATTTAAGGCAACTTCGTGCATTTGGTGATACACACAGTTACGGCCCAACTTTTTCAATTAAGCACTTATCCTATATCTTGCGCCCCATGCGAGCTAAATTACTCTGCTTCTTCAACCGGTTTTGCACCTGCGCCCCCGCCCTAAAAAAGGGAAGAAGGGAACAAAGTAGTAAGGGGCGGCCTGTCATAAGACTCCTACTCCCTTTCCTCCTTTTAGCCCTTTCCCCCCTACTCTGCGCACAAAGCACGCCCGAGCTCATCGAAGCCCTCGACAACGCGGACACGGACGCCGAACGCTATGGCATCCTTTATGACCTCACCGGGCAGCTACTCGAATCAGGTCGTAAAGAAGACAAGGCCCTGGCCGTTACCTTCAGCAAGCAACTCTACACCACGGCCAAACGCCTGTCAGACAACAAGCTCGCTGGTCCTGCTGCCTATACTCTTGCCCTCGCTTACCGCAACCAACGCGACGACCGCAATACCGATAAGTTCATGGCCGAAGCCGTGACTTTTGGCATGAAAGCCGGCCAGGCCGACCTCATCATGCTGGCCGTTGCCGAACGTAACCGCCTGGCCACAAAGGCCCGCAACTATCGCGAAGCAGCTGCCATCAGCCAGCGAGCATTGGATTATTTCACCAAAAACGGGGACGACCGCAGCCTCTCCGCACTCCGTGCCCAATTAAAACGTGAGCAGGCATCCCTCCAACGCCGCAAGCGTGAAATTGAGAACGAAACCCGGGAACTCGCCGGAGAAGTAAACCGGCTACAGGACGAGAAAAGACAACTCAGTGGCTCCAACCAGGAGCTGAAAGGCACCAACCGCCAACTGGAAAAGGAAAACGTAACCCGAACTGAACAGCTCGCTGAACGCGCCAAAGAACTGGAAGAAAGCAACCGTGAACTCAGCCAAACTCAGGAAGAAAAAGCAGCTGTAGAACGCCGGGTAACCGAGAGTAAAAAAGAAATCAGCGCCCTTGGCCGTGAAGCCTTGGAGCAACGTATGCTGGCTACCGAAGCCCGCGAACTACTCGTTGAGGCCGAGCTCGTCCGCCAGGAAGCAGAAATGAAAGCCGAGCGGCAAGCTACCCAACTCTACGCCGCCATCGGTGCTGGAGCGGCTCTCCTGTTGCTGGCCCTAACCTTTTTCTCCCGCTTTCGGGTAAAACAGCGCAGTGCTAAAAAACTGGAAGCTGCCAACAACGAGCTCGACGCCGCAAAGCAACAATCCGACGACCTTCTAAAAAACATCCTCCCCGTAGAGATCGCCGAAGAACTCAAAACCACGGGTAAAGCACGGGCCCGTCGTTTCTCCGACACTACGGTGCTTTTCTGCGATTTCGTCAACTTCACCAAGACCGCCGAGCGCCTCGGTGCCGAAGCCCTCGTTCAGGAGCTTGACGTTTGCTTCAAAGCCTTCGACAAGATCATGGACGATTACCCCGGTGTAGAAAAAATCAAGACCATCGGCGACGCCTACATGGCCGCCTCCGGTTTGTCTGATCGTAAAACGATGCCCAACGACATTATCCGTGCTGCGCTCGAGATGCAGCGGTTCCTGAATACGGAGGGCAAAAAGCGTGCTGAGCTCGGCTTGCCTTTTTTCAGTGGGCGTATTGGCCTGCACACCGGTCCCGTCGTAGCCGGCGTAGTGGGTGCTCGCAAATTTGCCTACGATATCTGGGGAGACACCGTAAACGTCGCCAGCCGAATCGAAAGCAAGAGTGAACCTGGTCGGGTTAACATCTCGGAATCTACCTACGACCAGATCAAGTACAAATTCCGCTGCACCTACCGCGGAAAGGTGGAAGCCAAGAATAAGGGGATGATTGACATGTACTTTGTTGATGAGGAGATTAGTGGGTAGGAGGTAGAGGGTAGTTGGTAGTGCTGCCGCAGAGAACAGGCGTTACAGGCAAAATAAAAAACCTACCGTTAAACGGAGCATTTAAAATGGTTGTTTTTTGTTGAGAGAAG
>CAYPIM010000306.1:0-5378 GCA_964410795.1 uncultured Lewinella sp.
AGACCTCCTCGAAGGGGACGTCGAAGACCAGTGCGGCAGTAGCGGTGTGGATGTCGCGGCCGTTATTGAAGGCGTCTACCATGCCTTCGTCTCCACTCAGTGCGGCGACCAGGCGCAGCTCGATCTGGCTGTAATCCGAGGCGATCAGGGTATGGTTTTCGTCGGTAGGTACGAAGGCCTTTCGTATCTCTGCCCCCTGTGGCGTCCGCATCGGGATGTTCTGGAGGTTGGGGTTCGAGCTGGAGAGGCGGCCCGTGGCGGCGACCGTCTGGTTGAAGCTGGAGTGTACGCGGTTCGTCTCATCGTTGACCAATAAGGGTAGTGCGTCGACGTAGGTACTAAGCAGTTTCGAGAGACTCCGATAGCGAAGTATCTTTTGAACAATCGGGGCTTCGCCGGCGAGCTCCAGCAGCGTGGCCTCGTCGGTCTTAAACTGGCCCGTAGCCGTTTTCTTGCCCTTGTAGGGCAACTCCATGCGGCCGAACAGGATTTCCCCGATTTGCTTAGGCGAGCCGATATTGAAGGGGGAGCCCGCCTCGTCGTAGATGTCGTTTTGCAGCTCCTGAATCTCACCGCTGAGCACCTTACTGTAGTCTTCGAGGAAGGGAACGTTGAGCTTAACGCCGTTGAGTTCAATGTTTTTCAGTACCGGAATCAGTGGCGCTTCGATGGTTTCGTAGAGCTCCACGAGGCCTTCCTCTTCGAGTTCGGGCCAGAGGGCGTGGTAAAGGCGCAGGGTGATGTCGGCGTCTTCGCAGGCGTAGCCGACGACTTTGTCGACGGGGACGTCCCGCATCGTGAGTTGCTTCTTACCCTTACCGATCAGGGTCTCGATGGCCACGGGTTTGTAGTTGAGATACTCCTCGCTGAGGAGGTCCATCTTGTGGCGTTTGTCGGGGTGCAGCAGGTAATGCATCACCATGGTATCAAGTAGTTTGCCGCCAACGGGGGCTCCGTAGCGCTCCAGCATGGTGAGGTCGTACTTGATGTTCTGGCCTACTTTTTGGGTGGTTTCGTCGGCCAATAGTTCGGCGAACTCGGCGACGATGGCTTCGGCTTCCTTGCGGTCTGCGGGAACGGGAACGTAGTAGCCCGTGGCGGCTTCCCAGCTGAAACTCAGGCCGACAAGTTGAGCAGAGGTAGCGTCTACGCTAGTAGTCTCCGTGTCGAAGGCGTAAAGCTTTTGCTGCTTGAGTTCCGCGATCAGGGCGGCGCGTTCTTCGGGCGTGTCTACTTTTTTGTAGTCCTGCTCGGTGTTGCCGATGTGATGGTCGGCCAGGGCGTGGGCCGGTGGCCTGGCGTAGCGGGAGCCTTTTTTGGGCGCGGCCGCAGGTGCAGGGGAAGTTGAAGGAGCAAAGAGGTTGCCCTGGGCTCCGATCTGATTCTCCGGTTCTTCGGTTGACCCCAAGATGTCTTTGGCGATACTCCGGAATTCGAGCTCCCGGAAGATGTCGGTCAGGTGTTCCCGGTCGAAGTTCTCGATCCGATACGCCTCCTCGTGGAAGGTGACGCCAGGAACGTCGATGATGATCGTGGCCAGCTCCTTGCTTTGCAGGGCTTGCTCCCGGAATTCGCGGAGGCGCTCCTGGTTCTTGCCCTTGATCTGGTCGGTGCTGTCGAGCAGCACTTCCATGCTGTCGAACTGCTTGATGAACTTCTCGGCCGTCTTCGGTCCGATGCCCGGTACGCCGGGGATGTTGTCGACTTTATCCCCGATCAGGCCCAGCATATCAATGACCTGCTCGGGGCGTTCGATGCCCCATTTGGCCTTGATCTCCTCTACGCCGAGGATGTCGATGCCGTTGCCCATCCGGCTCGGCTTGTACATATAAATGTTCTCTTCTACGAGCTGGCCGTAGTCCTTGTCGGGCGTAACCATGTAGACCTCGAAGCCCTGACGGGCGGCCTGCTTGGCCAGGGTACCAATCACGTCGTCGGCCTCGTAGTTGTCGATGATGATGATCGGGATGTTGAAGCCCTGCAGGATCTGATGCACGTAAGGGAAAGCGACGACGATGTCGTCGGGTGTTTCTTCCCGGTTCGCTTTGTAGTCGGGCGCAATCTCGTTGCGGAACGTTGGTCCGCTGGGGTCGAAGACCACGGCCAGGTGGGTGGGTTTTTGTTTCTTCATCAGGTCCCACAGCGTCCGCGTGAAGCCGAACATGGCCGAGGTGTTGATTCCCTTACCGTTGATCATCGGCCGGTTGATGAAGGCGAAGTGGGCGCGGTAGACCAGGGCGTGACCGTCGAGGAGGAAGAGTTTTTTGGTTGACTTGTCGGGCATGGGGCTAAGGTACGGTTTGGGGGAATATTTTGGGTGGGTACCGGGTTGCCAGGTTGTCCGAGGTCGCTACGGGTTGGTTTTGCTGTTGGGGAGTTTGCCCTTAGGGTATAGCCCAAGAAAATCAGCGTTTCTATTTTAAAGTGGTTGCGGCCTAGGGGAAGTGTACAAAGCACACCTGACGGAGTCGTGCGATAGCCAACTCTGGCATGGTGATGCAGTGTTAGTGATAGTGGAGCTACTGTTAATTAGAGAATCTCATTTCCCAAAGTATAAACGTTTGCGTTGTCTGTACTCTTGCAGATTTTCTTCTTCAACTTGAAACCAATAATGTGATGTTTCAGTCCATCTGTACTTACAATCACATATGCAATAGTCATTTACCAACTCGCTTAACAACTTAGGTTCTTTTCCTAGTCTAACGCGAAGTTTATTGACTCTTCTAAACTTTCTATTATATAGACATTTAGGATAGCCTTTGTCTTTAATTACTCCATTTTTTTTTCTTGATCTTGACATTTTTGTAGGATTTGTTACCTACATCGTGTCATAATCTATATAAGGTTTGACAAGCATGGCTTTATTATTCTCTGATAGTTAATTGAATTATTACTTCTTTTTAAGTCTACTGAACAAGAATTAGTTTTATTGGCATGAGTGATTTTCTCTGGTCTCATTATTACTAACGCTCAGCAGTCACGCAGGCCGCCCCACCCCAACAATAATACGAAGAACTAAGCGGTCAGCCAACTCAAAACCCCAGACTCGAAGACCAAATCCCAACGGGCGGCTTGACGTAACTGCGATGTGTGTACCTGGAATGCACACGTAGTCGCTAAAGGTAGTGACTTATTCTTAGGGGTGAAAGTCCCCCTTAGTTTTATAAGTAAATTCTTTCGGAGAAGCATCGTCTTGAGCATTTGCTATTCCACAAAGAAATACTAGCAACATCAAAATTTTATTTTTCATCTTTTATCCGTCGTATATTTAGTTAGGCGTTTGCAGTTTCGTTCGCTAATTGGGCACAACACAGTTACTCCCGCAAGTTGCGTAATATGCCCCAAGCTCCTGAATTAGTGCAGAAGAAGTGGGCGGGGTACACCAGGGCGTGACTGTAAAGAATCATGGTTTATTTATTTCCCGTTCCTAAGGTACGGTATCACTTTAATGATAGGGTTACGCAGGGTGTAAAAAAGCTTCGTATTTTGCTTCAAATTCTATACTGCTAGACATTTTGAATTAGGAACTCGGACGCTCGCAGGACCTCATCAATTTCGCCTTCGGCACAATTGTTGAGGACGCTACGAGATCCTGAAACTGGGGTATGAGAACCTCGTAGCGTCTCAAAACCGAAGCGGAGCGAAGGACTTTTGAGCCCTGCGAGCGTTCGATTTAGAAATGTCCAGTAGTGTGCTCAAATTCAAAGCAGGCGATATATTACCCATGCGGATTCTTGACAAACAAGGCTATGAACTCACTTCAGCAATACTTCCGCCCGCAACCGTAGATAAGCTGCTGACGCTGATTCAAAAGAATCTCCACAACGTTGGTTTTGGGGTGAGGGAATTCCTTCCCAACAACCCCGAGATCGTTTCCATACTGGGAAAATCCCTTGAATTTCGTCAACTATTAAAATCCTTCTTCCCCGACCCCGTCTGCGTCCGGTCGATCTACTTCGACAAGCCACCGAAAGCCAACTGGGTGGTTGGCTGGCACCAGGACCTGACGATGAACCTTGATGTGGCGCCGAGAGGAGAGGGGTGGCTAAACATTCGAACGGTCAAAAACCGAATAGTTGCCCAACCGCCTTTGCAACTGCTCGAAGCTATGGTGACGATCCGAATTCATTTGGATAAAACGGATGGCACCAACGGAGCCCTGCGGGTCGTTCCGGGGTCTCATCTTAAGGGCGTCTTCCGAACGGATGGCCCCACATTTGGGCAGCAAACGGCTTCGGCTGTCGAATGCCCCGTTGGGCGCGGCGGTATGATGCTGATGAAACCGCTAACCCTCCATGCTTCCAGACGGACGACGGAGCTGGCCATGAACCGAAGGGTAATTCACTTGGAAATGATGAGCCGGGCTAGTGTAGAAGGGCTTAGCTTAAAAGAGAAGATGGCTATTTAGAACCTCCCCCTGCACCTGCGGCCCCGCCCACCTACCGCAAATCATGCACCCAAAACCCAGCAATCTCCCGAAAATCCTCCCGCTCGGCCATCAGCACTTCCAGGTAATCATCGTAATCCAGCGCATCGTCGAAGACGTGGGGAATCACCGCCTTATTGTAGGTCTCCTTCAGCGCCGTTAGTGTCTTCCACTGCGCGATGGACTCATCAAGCAGGCTTTCAATAGCAGCGTCCTGCCTGGGGTGATCCAGCAATAAATGCTCCGCCAGCAGCAGTGTAGCCTCGATGCGGGTGGCGAAGAAGCGTTGCAACCAGGCCAGCGTTTCCAGGTCGGTTAACTCAATCTCCAAAGCCAGTGTAGTCTCACCCCGCCCACGGTAATCCGTCACGTCTGTCAGGATTTTATCGGCATTGTCCCGCAAGAGGTTGGCCAGTTCCGGCGGCTTCATCCGCCCCGCCTGCTTCACCGATTTATCCTGCACATAGTCACTGATGTTTTGGTACCGCACCGTATCAAGTACGGGCCGGTTGCCGAGGGCATCCATCGTTATGATGCTCATCCCCTTGCGGTCCGTCCCTTCAGCGCGGATGATGGAGGCGAAGGCCTCGGCGTACAGCGTAGCATCCCAGGTGCCCTTGTAGAAAGAGGCGAAATGGTGGTAATAATCGCTGGCCCGTTTCCAGGTTTCCAGCAGTTCGTCGCCATAATTGATGCCGAAACGGCGGTTGAACTGATTGGCAAAAAGATCGTCGGAAGCGTCGTGATCGTAGAGCAAACGCCCCCAAATGTCGTACCACAACCACTGCCGCTCAAAGGCGTAGGTGTAGGGCTTGCCGGGGAAGTCTTTGGCGCTGTAATCCGCCGCCGGCAGGTAGCACTCCGAGCCGAGTACGCATCCGGTTACGTAGGGCTGACTCGTGTTGTTGTGCAGGAAGCGGCGGACGAAGTCGGGCTGCCCCCAGCGCAGCGT
>CAYPIM010000307.1:0-5234 GCA_964410795.1 uncultured Lewinella sp.
GTCGTCCAAGACGATATCTATCTTTAGCAAATTAGCTCCTCACTCTAAGCCTGATTAGAGTGAGGATTTTTTTCGTGATCGAAGGTGCAGCGTCCGTTTTCCAGCTGTGGACTTCTATCTAGATACTCTCTCCCAACTCATAAGTAAAGCCTCCGCCGTCCCAATCGCCTGCAGGCCCAACCCATCCTTAACCTGATGCCGGCAGCTGGTACCTGATGCCACCGCTATAGTACCTTCCGGTAAGCCACGCAGGTGCCGCAGCAAAGACTGTTCTGCAATCGTCTGGCTAAGCTCATAGTGTTCCACCTCGTAGCCGAAGGAGCCCGCCATGCCGCAGCAACCACTATCCAAACGGGTGACGTTGAAGTTGGCAGGTAAAGAAAGTGTAGCCGCACACTTACCAGCGTCCCCGAGCGCTTTCTCGTGGCAATGAACGTGGAGGACCAGATTCACCGCAGCCTTCCCAAAGTCGTCCGGGCCGATACGGCCAGTCGAGAACTCACGAAATAGAAATTCATCGAGGGTGAAGACGTTAGCTGCCAGCACACGGGCTTGATCGGCGGCAGTGCCGCGCAACAGTTTAGGGTACTCGTCACGAAAGCTGAGGATCGCGGAGGGCTCCATCCCTACCAGCGGGAGGTCTTCATTCACCAGCGGATGAAACAGCGCTACGTTTTCCGCAGCTCGCTTTTTAGCAGCTTTCAATAAGCCTTTGCTGAGCTGGGCGCGGCCGCTGGTGCTGTGTTGCGGCCATTCAACATCGTAACCAAGACGACGCAGAAGTTTGATGGTCGCGATGCCAACGTGTGGGTCCTGCAAGTTGACAAACTCATCGCCGAAGAGGAGGAGTTTACCTTTCTGTTCTGTAGCCCCCCCCTCCCCAGCCCCTTCCCACGGGGGAGGGGCTTTCGAAAACATGCCCTGCTTTTTAGGCAATATTTTTTCGTTATACCAACTGCGTAGGCTTTGCTTAGGGAAAGGCGGCAGCGATCGTTCAGCAGCAACACCCACCAGTCGTTTCAGTAATGGGCTGGTAGTTTTCAGGACAAAGTTGGCCAGGCGTGGTACCCGACCACCGATATTGTATAAGTGCTCATTGGCGGCAATCAGGCGAGTACGCAGCGAGACTTTACCCGTTTGGTGTAGGTATTCGGCTTTCAGGTTGGTCATATCCACCGAACTCGGACACTCGCTGGTGCAAGCTTTGCAAGACAGGCAGAGATCGAGTGCTTCAGACAGCGCAGGGTGCGCGAAAGGATCTCCGTGCTGGTTGCGGGTCAATACTTCACGGATGGTGTTGGCGCGGCCGCGGGTGCTATGTTGTTCTGAACGCAGGGCTCGATACGAAGGGCACATCGCTCCTCCGGACATTTTACGGCAGTCTCCGGAGCCATTACATTTTTCTGCAGCCAGTAGGATGCCGCCTTCGGGTGAAAAGTCAAGGGCAGTTTCGTACAACGGGCTCTCCACGTCGGCCTCATAGCGGAGGTGCTCGTTCATCGCCGGAGCACCGACAATTTTACCGGGGTTGAAGATGCCCTGAGGATCAAAGACTTCCTTTAGTTCTACGAGCAGGTCGTAAACCACCGAGCCGAGCATATCCGGTAAGAAGGGTGCGCGTACCCGCCCATCGCCGTGTTCTCCGCTAAGGCTCCCACCGTATTTTTTTACCAGACCGGCAACGTCCTTGGTGATCGAGTAAAAGTCTTGGCGCCCCTTGGTCGTCTTAAGGTTAAGGACGGGCCGCAGGTGAATCTCCCCGGCTCCGGCGTGGGCGTAGTAGACAACGTTCTGGTTATAGAAGTCCATCAGTTCAGCAACGTCGTCGATGTAATCAGCCAGATCCGGCAGGGCGACGGCTGTGTCTTCGATGCAAGTGACGGCCTTTGCGTCGCCCACGATGTTACCCAGGATTCCGAGGCCGGCAGCGCGAAGGTTCCAGACTACGGCCGCTTGATTTGCGCCCGTCAAAACCGGTGCGGCGGTAGCTGGCTGAGCTTCGTCAGCAAGTGCGGCTTGGGCAATGGCTTGCGCTTTTGCCGTAGCGCGTTCATCCGTTGCTGCCCGAAACTCGACGAGCAGTAGCGTCCGGGGTGAGCCGACGACGAAGGCAGCGTTGCGCCGCTGTTCCGGGTTCTGGCGGGCGAGGTTGAGGATGGTATCGTCCATCAGTTCACACATGAAGGGCCGGTGCTTCATTACGCTCTGGGTTGCCAGCATGGCAGCGCGGACGCTTGGGTAGTGCAAAGCGACGATGGCTGTTCCTGCCGGGGGAAGCGGCAAGATTCGGACCTTGAGTTGGGTAGTAAAGCCCAGGGTTCCTTCGGAACCGGCCAGTAGTGTGCAGAGGTTGAAATCCGGCCCGTCCGGAGTGAACGGTGCTTGTGCAGCGAGGAGGTCCAGCGCGTAACCGGTGTTTCTGCGGCTAACGGCTGGTTTCGGGAAGGCCGCGATGATCGCAGCTTTAGTTTCCGGATTGGAGAGGGTTTGATTTAGGAAGTGATGGATTTGGGTGAGGCGGGGGATATTTGCTGCGCGGAAGCTGGACGGGGCAGGCGGGGATGCTCGCTCCGCTCGTGTCCTCTCCCCCGGCCCCTCTCCTGGGGAGAGGGGGGACGAGGCAGACGTTGGAGGAAGTGATTCTCGATTCTCGGTTCTCGATTCTCGATTCTTGATTTGGCTACCGCTTGTTAGAGGTGTGATCTTTTGCGCTTCAAAAACCTTTCCTTGCACCTGCGGCTGCGCCTCAAAATCGTGCACGGAAGCATCTGACAAAACCACCCTCGCCGCCAGCACGTGCTCACGCGTAGAGCCCACCGTGATGCTCGTACTGCCGCAGCTGTTGTTGCCGAACATGCCGCCTAGGGTACAGCGGTTCGCGGTGCTCGTGTTGGGTCCGAACCAGTAGCCCAACGGCCGTAAGGCATCGTTGAGTTGGTCCCGGATCACCCCCGGCTGCACGATGGCATAGCCTTCTTCGGTATTAATCTCGACGATCTCGCGCAGGTAGCGACTGACGTCTACGATCAGGCCCGCGCCGGTTGCCTGTCCCGCCAAACTCGTGCCGCCCGCCCGGGGCGTGATCGGCAAATTGTGCTTGGCCGCAAAGGCGACACAGGCCACAATGTCCGCCTCGGAACGTGGAAAAACAACGGCCGTCGGCAGCTCACGGTAAACGCTGGCGTCGGTTGCAAAGAGGATACGATGGGCCTCATCGCGGTGAAGATCGCCGGTCAGAGATTGGGCTAATTGCTGCCAGTGGGAATTGGAAATGGGCATTGTACAGCGAAGATAATAGATGCCAAGTGTGTTGAGCGCTTGTAGCGCGATTTTGCGGGTTGGGTAGTACACAACCTCTCAACCAATAAGCATCATCCTCCCTTCACCAAGTTGATGAACCGTAGGACCCGCTGATGAATTCCTCTTCGGCCACGGGCGAGTTCGTCTTCGGAAAGAATCTGGCCGATGCGGTCGCCCTGGTAGTTTCGCACATCTCCACGAAGAACGAGGAGATTTTCCTGGAGCTTTGTCCCCACCACAAACGGCCGCAATTCATTCAGTGCTTTAAGCATACTTTCCGGAGTACCGACTTTTTCGCTTAGCTGATCGCAGATTTTGACGCGCTCCTCCCCGCCGGGAGCGGCGGCGTCTACCTGATTTTGGTGGGCCTCCAGCGGGATGGCGCTGAAGTTTGCTTCTTCGAGCTTACGGAGGCACCATTTCAGTTCGGTCCAGGTGGTTAGTTTTTCGCCGGTGACGGTGCGGGCGTACTTTGCTTCGCCGTCGGCAGCCTGCTCGATGGCCTGCTGGGTAAACCAGTTTTCGCCGTCGTTGCTGACCTGGATTTCGTGGGTACTGCCAGCGCCCAGTTCCTCGTCAAGCAGCTTCCGGAAGGCGGCCAACAGGTGGTCGCGCTCGTGAGAAGGTCCCGTGGCACTCACCGTGAGGTGAGGCTTATCAGTGGCATAACTCACTTCCACCAAAGCCAGCGCACTTTGCCAGCGGAGTAGGAGGCCGTGCTGCCAGATGTGGTCCAGCGAGACCTTAGGAAAAATGGCTTTAACCACGCCGCGAAATACGCCTTTATGCAGGTGATGAGCGAAGGCATAGCGTTGGTGCGCCACGCTCTTCTCCGGGTGGGCGGACCAGATACCATCAACCGTACCCGGCCGGTCTTCGCGGAGGTACTGGAACATGAGGTAGTAAGTCTCTCCGCTCTGCGGGCACTGAGCGTTGGTTCGGAAGCAGAGGCCGGAACGTACCATAATTTCCAGGAAGAGGGCGCGGTGGGGTGCGAGGTCTTTGGTGAAGGGCAGGTCTTTGGGCAGGAAACAGCCGTTTTTCAGGGCGCAGTTTTCCTGAAAGAGGGATAGAAATTTGGCCTGTAAGCTCGTATCATCGGTTCCAGAAACCCGGTCCAGGACGGTGTAGATGGCGTTGAGCGCCCACTGCTGATCGATGATGATTTGCTCGTTTTGGAAGAGCTTGGGGCTGTAGATCACCACCCCGCTGCCGTCTAGGTAAGCGAGCAGGGCTTCTTCTGAGTCCGCGCAGACTTCTTGTGCGCGGCAGATGGCGAAGAAGTCGTCGCGGGAGATCATTTGCCGCCCGTCCGTTTCGTCGAGCTGGATCTTCATAATTTCCTCGCGGACAGCCCACCAGGACTGGGGAATCGGCATATTGGCCCGCGGTAGGCGCGGAACGGTGCGGTGTAGCTCGAGGAGAAGTTCGTCGAAGTTCTTGCCCGTTAGCGCGCTCAGGCGGATGAGGGGAAGGTGCTTGAACTCCTTCGGTAGGCGACTGGCTACGTCGATTTCCTTGTCCTTGTCTATTTGGTTCTGGACGAGGATGATTTGGGCCTCTTCGCCCGCTTCAGCGCGGATATCATTGAGCCAGTAATCGAGCGGGCGGTTTTCGTCTATCCGACCGGTGATGGGATCGGGCTGGTAGGGTTCGTTCCAGGTCTTCGCGTCGATGACCACGAGGTAGACCGCGCGTTCGTGAAAGAACTGGCGGTGGAGCTGGTAGTAGAGTTCCTGGCCCGCGAAGTCCCAAATGGCGAAGCGGATCGGGTCTTGGTTCGGGGCGAAGGCTTTTTCGTCGGTCAGGTAGAGCTGTACACCGTGAGTGCTACCGCCTTCTTCAGGGTACTTACCGGTTTCGATGCGCTTTGCAATCTTAGTCTTACCGACCGTGCCGTTGCCGCAGATGATCAGTTTGTAGAGGTTGTTGGG
>CAYPIM010000308.1:0-5163 GCA_964410795.1 uncultured Lewinella sp.
TACCGCCGAAAGGTACTGATGAACATTTAGGTTACTACGGAGATGGTAGACCTGGCCGGCTTTTACCTGAGCTTCGGCGGAGAAGCTACACAGGAGGGCAAGGAGGAAGAAAATGTAAGAGAAGAGCTTCATGACACGAAGTATTTTGAATGGTGGGTTTACCACGACCGTTCATTGGTCGTTTCGTGTCTTCATGCGCTTGGTGAAGTTGGTGTTACTTCGGCTTTGTTATAGTACTCTTAAAGGTTTTTGGGCGACGGTGCGCAGGTGCAAGGAGGAGGTGAGCGGATCCGGTAGATGGAGGAAGGCTGTTTACCCAAAGGCGTACCCCGCTTCTGAAAAA
The DNA here is from genome assembly GCA_964410795.1 of uncultured Lewinella sp. Classification (GTDB taxonomy): domain Bacteria; phylum Bacteroidota; class Bacteroidia; order Chitinophagales; family Saprospiraceae; genus Neolewinella. The sequence continues at coordinate 344 of CAYPIM010000308.1, forward strand.
TGCGAAAACGTTGGCGCCCCCAGATTCCAGGCTTTCTTAATTGAAGACTCCGGTGGATGCCTGGCATAGAGAAGGATTGAACTATCTTACCCAGAACCAAATGCTCATATCATGAAAGCCGGCTACTACATTTTTTATCTTCTAGTACTACTTGGATTGAGTACGTGTACTCCCACAAAAAGCCTTTTCAACGGCCAAAACCTGGAGGGATGGGTGAACCACGGCACTGAAAAATGGTACGTAGCGAACGGCCTGCTCGTTTGTGAAAGTGGGCCCGATGCCCAGTATGGCTACCTGAAGACTACCAAAAATTTTGATGACTTTGAACTTACCCTGGAGTTCAAACAGGAAGCCAACGGTAACAGTGGCGTGTTTTTTCGGTCCACAGTGGAAGGGACTAAGGTGAGCGGATGGCAGGTAGAAGTAGCACCTCCAGGTAGTAACACGGGCGGCATCTACGAGTCTTACGGTCGCGGCTGGCTCATAAAGCCAGACCGCACTAAAGACAGTGCCTTAAAAATGGGGGAGTGGAACAAGATGAAGATTCGAGCTGTGGGACCCAAAGTAACTACCTGGCTGAACGGGACCCAAATGATCGAGATCATTGACGAAAAGATCGGTGCGGGCAAAGGAGGCATAGCTCTTCAGATTCATGATGGTGGAGGAATTAAAATAAAGTGGCGGGAAATTAAGGTTCGGGGTTTGTAGGCACAGACTCAGCTTTTTAGTAATCTAGACGCTGTTTAATTTTTCAGCTGACCAACGATACTGCCTGAAATGGGCGTCTATAAGTTGCAGCCTTCTGGAGATGTGTTTTGAAGAACTTTCCTTGCACCCGCGTCCGCGCCTTCAAAAGGAAGGTCTCGCTCATCTCAATTAAGAGATCCTAAAAAAACCGTTATCTTCTGCCACGAATCTGAAACTGTCCCGGTCTTAGAAGTGATTAAACTCCACCCAAATGCGTAGAATACTCCTATACCCAACTCTATTTTGTCTTATTTTATTAAGTGCTTGCCGCAATGAAGGTGTTAGCATAACCACAATTCCTGGTGAAGTACCGACGCCGGCTATCGTTACGGCAACAATCACTACGGTGACGCAAGACAGGGAAGGCAATACGCTTTCTGATGCTACCATTGTGGGTGTTGGCTCCCAAGTAGAAGTCAACCCCGATGGCTCGGTCACCTTCCAGGCTGATGATCTGGATCCTAACGGAACTGCGGTAACCGTTACTAAACCCGGATTCTGGCCGGAGAATCGCTTGCTGATTCCCGCAGGTGAGGGTGAACTGCGGGAAACCTTCGTTATGGAACCAAAGGTAAAGGCCGGAGAAATTAACCCTTCGACGGGAGGCATAATTGAATTAGGAGAGAACTTCTCCGTTAAGCTTGAGCCCGGAACAATAGTAACTACTGAAGACGGCACGCCCTACACCGGAGAGGTAGAAGTATACGTTAATCACGATGCTCCGGAAGATGCGCAGGAAATGCTAAACAGTGCCTTGAACTTCCCCGCCAGAACTGAAGATGGCGCGGAAGCCGCGCTGGAAAGCTACGGTATGATGGACATCGCCCTGGAGGCGGCCGACGGTACACCACTGGTACTGGACGAAAACACGCCCGCTGAAGTCCGGATGCCCATTAAGTCTACCACCGAGGCCATCGGCCCCGATGAGGTACCCTTCTGGGTCCTTGATCCCGATGGCTTCTGGTTACCTGCAGGTGTGGCTCGCCTAGCCCCCGGTTGTTACGTGGTCTACATAACTACCAGTGGTACTTGTAACGTTGATATTCCCCACCCAGTAACCCGTATTTGTGGCCGCTTTGTGGACCCGAATGGGCTTCCACTAACGCATTCCCCTTTCCTTGTGAGCCTGGACGGAGGTATGAATTGTTCCGCTGCCCGGGTAGATTGTGACGGTTTCTTCTGTGTTGACGTCGTCGCAGAGCGCGCGCTGTTCTTTAACGTAACCGACCCCTGTACGGAAGAAATCTTTGTCTTTGCTATTGAGCCAGTAGATGCTAATACCTCCCGCGAAATTGGTGAAATTGTCGTTGATCTAAGCACACCCGTCTTTGTCGCTACGGTCCGTGATTGTAGCGGAACATCCCTGCCAAATATTGGCGGAACTGAAATCTGGGTAGGTGGCAACGGAGGCAACGACGGAGAATACTTTGCGCCGGATGGCGACGGTACGGCGGTCATCAATGTCATTGATTGTAGCGGCGATGATATGCTGGTACAGGCCTTTACTAATGACTACAAAGCTTCCTCCCGCGTTGTTCGTCGCGCCGCCGATGAGGAGATGCCAACCGAATTCATCGTTTGCGGTGATCTGGAAGCGGACGAATTCTTCCAGATGACCATCGGCGGTGTCGATGTTCCAATCACGGAATTGGTTCCCGTCTACTGGCCAGACAATGAATCTTTCGACTGGCTCGTCCGTGCGGCCGGTGAGCTTAATGGCGAAGAGTACAGCTTGTTCCTGCAATTCTCTGACCCACAGGAAGGTGCATTTGCGGATTCAGATGCTTCTGCCGCAGTTTACCGCCTCCTGCCCGGACAAGATTATGGTGAAGGGAAGGTCTACGTTGACCCGCAGCAAAAAGTTGGCCTCCAGGGGGTAAGCGTTTCTGAAGACGGGATGACCTTTGAAGGAACGTTCACCGTATCCATGAACCTCCAGAATGACGTTGAGCAAGTAGTAGAAGAAGTGGGTGTAGCGGTTCAGGTATCCTTCCTGCTTAAGCTATAGTTTAATGGGTTGAGCACCTCTGGGCTAATTCTCATCGTGAGTAATTACGCAAGAGGTGCTCAGCGCCATAAATTCGCCCCAGTGCATAAGCCAATAGCGGCTTATCATTTGTATATTTGATACTACCACCTAAACACCATTCTCCGACGGGCAGCTCCCAGCGTAAGCTGTTGCTTTCTGTTCTGGAAAATAGTATATTAACAACCACCAAAACCAAACTGCGCTATGCGGAGTAAAGGGCTAAATCATTATCTAAGCTTCCGTACTACCATCTGTGTTGTACTGGCTGAAGGTGGTTTGTCTGGTTATGAGCTAAGAGTAGGGGAGCGTGTGATCAATACTTTTCGTCTTCTGTTTGTCTGCGGCTTGATGATGACCTTGTCCTTTGGTCTTGCCGCAGAAGGCGCTGCTGAATTGCCTTTTTTTGTTAATACTGAGGTTCAGGATTCACTCCCAAAGCCTAAGCGTGCGCAGACTTTAGAAACGGCCTCTGAAAGGGAAAGGGCCCGTACTGCCGTTATCTTGAAGCACACTGTTCTGGGCACCCCTCCGCCTCCGCCCGAAGAGCTGGAACGGAAACGTCAGGAACAAAGGCAAAAATCTAAGGACCGGCTGGCTAAACGACGGGCCCTGGTAGCTGATCGGCTTGAGCGCCGCCGTAAACGTTTAGAAGAACTAAAAAAAGGTGAGGAAACTGTCGTCAGAGGGAAGCCTCCACGTCAACTGCGAAAAGAACGGAAGCGCGCTGCGGACCTGTTGAAAGCAGAACGCGAACGGGAAAAAGCCATTGTAAAACGGGAGGCGGATCGCCAGAGGCGAAACGAGAAAAGAGCCAAACTCATCGCAAAACGGGAAGCAGACCGGCAGAAGACAAAGGATAAGCGAGAAAGAGCATTGGCGAAGCGGGAAACTGACCGCCAAAGGGGAAAAGTAAAGGAGACCAGCCTGGCAAATAACCAGCAACCCGAAGCTCAAGACCCCAAAGTAGAAAAGCCTTCACTAGCGGTTGAAAACGAAACCGTAAGCTGGGAGGGCGTACCCGAGAATAAACAGCTACGCGCAAAAGGAGTCACTAAGCAAGCGACCGAAGACAAGGAAACTAACGCTGGTGAGGAGAGGAGTGCAGCCCAAAAAGAAGTTGAGCGTAGGAAAGCTAGAGCTAGAAGGCTGCAACTGCTGGCCAAAAGAGAAGCTGAGCGCCTGGAAGCTGAACGAGCGGAAACCAGAGCAAAAACCGAACGTCGGGAAGCCAAAGCTGAAAAACGAAGGTTGTTGGCCGAACAAGCGTTAAAGAAGCAGGAAGCTGACGCGGAGCAGGCCAGGCTTAGGGAGGAAAGGGCCGCTGAACGACTAGCAGCTAAGCAGGAAGCTGCCAGACTGGAAGCTGAGCGGAGGGCCAAACGGGAAGAGGCCCAGGCTAAAGAAGCTGAGCGGTTGGCTAAACAAGAAATTGACCGTAAAAAGCGAAAGGCAGAAAGAAACGAGTTGATCGCGCAACGTGCATTGAAACGTAGACAAGCATTAGAACGGCAACGCACTAAAACAGTGCCTCGTTCGCCTACACCAAGCAGAGTTTCTTCGTCAGAACGATTGCGTGAGCGGAACGCGGAACGTGCGCGTGAACGAGAGAAATTTGCTGAGCAAGCCCGCGCTCGAAGAGCGTCTATAGAACGTCAGAAACGTTCTGAACGTGAGGCGTTTTTGGCCCAAAAACGTAAACGTGACGACCTGCGTAGGAAAATGGCGCAGGATGTTGCCGAGATTCGGCTCAAACAGCAACTGGTCCGCCAGCAAGCACAGCGTGAGGCCCGTGAACGGTTGCGGGCGGAACGTGAACATCGCCTCGCAACACGAAGGGTGGAAAAAGAAGCTATGCTGGTTCAGCGGAACCAAAGAAATGCCGCCAAAGCTAAGGCTCGCCAACAACGAATGGCACAGCGTGATCAGGAAAAATCAACGCGATTAGCCGCGCGGGAAAATAGGAAGGCTGCTGATTTGGCCGCTCGTAGTGCGCGCAAGTCAGATCGTGATCAAAGGCGGATGGCGCAACTAGCGCTTCGCCAGC
>CAYPIM010000309.1:0-5148 GCA_964410795.1 uncultured Lewinella sp.
CTCCTGATCTTTACGAAATTGAAAACAAGAATTTCTACTATTCTGCGGTAGGTTGGATTGGGAAGCGTACAGGGGCATTGCGGCAAACTTTAGAGAATCACTTAATGATTTTTCTGTCTTCGATTCGAATATTGGGGTATTCCTTAAAAAAGAATTTTGATTGTGAAAACTGCGTTGATAGCCGTCTTGTCTACCTGGTTTCCTAAGAGTTGATTCAGGCAATTGAAGCCAATCACAATGACAATCTCTTCGAAAGCCCAGGAACTTCTCCCCAACGTTAGACCATCTTTGATCACCTCTTTGGCATCCTGAAACAACATTAGGCGGGCTATTGCTGCCTCTTACCAAACTAAGAAAAGTTGACTGGAAGTCCACCAGGTTGCCACCTTTTTCCTACGGCATCCAGATGGATATCTCTATTTTGGGCGTATAAACCCTGCTTGAGTCGCCAAAGGGGCGTTTTCCGTAGCCTAATCCCTGTTTACCCTGACGAGCTCCGGAGAAGTTGATGTTTTGGTGTATTTTGTCAGTGATCCCGGATGATGTGGACTGGCTGAAAAGTCAGAGGAACCAGTTCTCTGGGCCTGTGCTTATCACTGAGATGACCGTCAGTTACAATCAAAATGAAGCTTTCGAAAGACGATTAATCAAAGTAGATTATGGAAAAAAACGAACACAATTCAACTTCAGAGCAAGATGAAATTTCGAAAAAGGATAAAACAAAACCATCATCGAAAAAAGGTAAGAATTCGGACGATAGTGTTAAGTCAAAGAAGAAGTCGCTAAGTAAAGCGCTGCAAAGTAAAACACTTGATACCTATCTGAAAAATCAGAATAGGCTATTAATGAGTTCTATCTCAATTGCAGATAAGAAAGCTGCAACCTTAATAAGGCTGAATACAACGCTTGTTTCAGGTTTGATTGTTTTGGAAGGCTATTTCAATGCTAATATTAATCTTAATCAATACATTATTCCTTTCCTGATCATAGGACTATCTATATCTTTGTTGTTCGCAACACTTGTAACAAAACCATTCAGTTTCATTTTGTATAGAATCTTAAATAAGGTTATAAAGGCTGATTATCCTAAGCTAGAAGAAAATAATTTTTTTCTAATCGACAATATACCATTTAGTGAATATGAAGAGTCAATGGAAAAAGTCATAGCTTCTCAAGAGCTGCAAGTTGGCAATTTGACAAGGTTTAACTACTTTATGAGTAGAAGCATTTCTCGAAAATTTGTTTTATTGGAGATTGCATATAGTGTGTTTTTAATAACGTTGTTTGGAGTTATGATTTTGTATTTATTATCAAAAGTTAGTTAGTAATAAAAACGTTTCGATGTATAATGGGCGATGGGTTACAGCCACACTGCTAACAGTGTGCAGGTCGATTATGATAATTAAATACCGTTACGTACATACACTAACCGCAATCAATAAAAGCACTCCCAATGAAAGACATTCCTGGAATTGATGAATCCGGCAATCCTAAAAACGGATCATTTAAACTGTTTTTCAAGAACGGCCTTGTCTCTTGCCAAGGTGAGTTCGACGACGGAAAGAAATCAGGAAAGTGGAAGTACTTTCTTAACAATGGTCAGATGCAATCCTCTGGCAGCTTCAAGAACGGGAAGATCGTTGGTAGGTGGAAGTGGTTTTTCAAGAACGGTGAACCGCGGGCGACGGGAGGCTTCGACGATGAAGGGCAGAAGCATGGCGTATGGAAGCGGTACCATACCAATGGCCAGCTCTGGGACGAAGGTCGCTTCGAACACGGCAAAAAGAAGGGCACTTGGAAGGCTTACAGTGAGGCCGGTGAACTCCTAAAGACGCAAACTTTCAAGTAGGAGAGGAGATTTCAATCTATCCATGACTTGGCTTTGTATTTAGATTAAGGTAGCATTATTTCAGCACCTTTTTCATCTAGCTTAATATGTTCTTGCTTCCAAAACCAACCTTTGCACCCGCGTCCGCGCCAGAAAAAAGAGCTTTTGATAGGGGCGCGGCCGCAGGTGCAAAGAAGGTTGAAAAGCAAAGAGTACCCATAAGCTAAGCCGCAAGAATAAGCATCCGGAACGTACAAAGCTGTCCGAACACTTGCCCGTTCGTCGCTCAATCTCGAGTCAGAAGAAGGGAGCACAACCCGCATGGCCACGATCGATGAAGAGATACACCCCTAAGACCGATCATACGATCTTGTCTTGACTCAATTTGTTGTGGTTTTTACCACAACCCTAGAAGCAATGATTGCCCTTGAAGGGGACGTTCGCACCGTTGCGGCCTTCATTTTGACCAGCTTGGTTTTTAGCGTATGGATGGTGAGGGGTGGCTGAAATCTCAGAGAAGACCTGTATTTTGGAGCTGTACTTTTTAGACTTGCTCTAAGCCTTAGCACCAATTAAAGACAAAAACAATGATCTTGAGAAACCATCATATTACGCTACTCCTTTTTATTCTGCTATTCTGTAGTTGTACTAATGATAATTCAAGCAAGAATGATAGGTATGACCCTAAATACTTATTGAGGTACGAAGCCCCGGCTTCTTTTTTTGAAGAAACACTCGTTTTAGGAAATGGTAAAATGGGGGCTAGTGTGTTTGGAGGAACCGTTACGGACTCTATTTATTTGAATGATGCTACGCTCTGGTCTGGTGAGCCCGTTAACCCTGATATGAATCCTGATGCCCATAAGTTTTTACCACAAGTGAGAGAGGCTTTGAAAAATGAGAACTATGAAGAAGCTGATCAACTAATTAGGAATATTCAAGGCTCTTTTTCTCATTCTTTTGCTCCGCTAGGCACCATTTATTTTACGCACAATCACCCTACAGCAGAGGTGGAGAATTACCAAAGGAAATTAGATATTAGTGACGCACTGGCATTGGTAGATTATCAAATAGGAGGTGTCAATTTCGAGCGGGAATACTTTGTCTCTAATCCAGACAAGGTCATGGTCATTAGGCTCTCTTGCGATTCCGCTGAAGCTCTGAATTTTACTGTAGACTTCTCTAGTCTTTTAGCGTATGAGAACATAGTAGAAGGGAATGTTCTAAGAACGAATGGCTACGCCCCCTATCATTGTGAGCCTAATTACAGAGGAGATATTGAAGACCCCGTTCTATTCGATGAGAATAGAGGGATTCACTTTTCTAACCACATAAAAGTGAACCAAACAGATGGCGCAGTGAGTGTTTCAGACGGAAAGCTATCGGTCTCCACAGGCAGCTACGCTGAAATAATCGTCTCTACTGAAACCAGCTTTAACGGCTATGACAAAGACCCGGTGAAAGAAGGAAAGGACTATCAGTCCATCACCGAAACCCAGCTCCAAGCGGCTTCCGGTAAGGCATTTGAAGATTTAAAAAGGGAACACCTTAATGATTACCATTCTCTATTCAACAGAATGTCTTTACGGTTACAGGATGAAGATTCACTTAGGATGATGCCCACCGACGAAAGGCTAATTCGTCACAGCAAAGGAAGCCCTGATAAAGGGCTGGAAGAGTTGTATTTCCACTTTGGGCGTTACCTGATGATCTCAAGTTCACGGACACCGGAAGTACCCGCTAATTTGCAAGGTATCTGGAATCCTTACCTAAGACCACCTTGGAGCAGTAATTATACCGTCAACATAAATGTTGAAGAAAACTATTGGCTGGCGGAGGCAGCGAACCTTAGTGAATGCCATTACCCCTTACTCTCGTGGATTGAGAACCTGGCAGAAACTGGTCAGGTCACCGCGAAGAATTTTTATGGAGCAGGTGGCTGGACGGTAGGGCATAATTCCGACATCTGGTCTATGACCAACCCCGTAGGAGATTTTGGCCAGGGGCATCCGGTTTGGGCCAACTGGAATATGGGAGGAGCTTGGCTAAGCACCCACTTATGGGAGCACTACCAGTTTAATCCTGATGAAGAATTCTTGCAAGAAACGGCCTATCCACTTATGAAAGGGGCCGCCGAGTTCTGTCTGGATATGTTGGTTAAAGATGAAAAGGGGAATTGGGTGACCTCTCCGGGAACCTCTCCGGAAAATTTGTACAAAACACCAAACGGTTATGTAGGCGCTACTTTGTACGGCGCAACGGCTGATTTGGCTTTCGTCAGAGAACTATTTGCCAATACCATCAAAGCGGCTTCTATCCTAAATATAGATGTTGACTTTCAGAAAAGCCTAGCGGAGCGCTTAGCCGAATTACGTCCTTATCAGGTAAGCCAGCATGGCGGCGGCTTGTTGGAGTGGTACCACGACTGGGAAGATGCAGACCCGCAGCATCGTCATCAAACACATTTATTCGGACTCCATCCCGGGCACCATATTACAGTCGAAAAAACGCCCAGGTTAGCGGAAGCATGTAAGGCTACCTTAAACATAAAGGGAGATAAAAGTACAGGCTGGTCGCAAGGTTGGAGAATTAACCTTTGGGCCCGGCTTAAAGACGGTGAGCGTGCCTACCAATTGTACCGAAAACTGCTCAATTATGTAGACCCCAGTGGATTAAATGCTAACTATGCTAATGGAGGAGGTACCTACCCTAATTTATTCGATGCTCATCCACCTTTTCAAATAGACGGTAATTTTGGTGGAGCCGCTGGGGTGATTGAAATGATCCTCCATTCATTTGAGCAGAAGATTGAACTCTTGCCCGCCATTCCCGACGTATGGTCTGAAGGAGAAATTCACGGCGTAAGAGCCAGAGGAGGCTATGAGCTTTCATTTAAATGGGAAAACAAAAAGGTGACCGACTTGTCAATTTCCGCGAAACATGCCGGAAGTCCTACAATCATTGTCAATGGCAAAAGCATATTACTAACTTTAGAAGCGAACGAAAAGGTGAAGGTGGAGCTTGAATAACCAATGCCAATCCTATAACCTATATTTCAGCCATGAAACAAGGTGAAACCACTTCCCGTCGAGCAGCAATCAAAAACATGGCATTAGCTGGAGGCGGTTTAGCCCTGCTTCCATTAGCCTCCTCTTTCAAAGATTCAGCGGCTGAAAAGCTAGGTGTTGCGCTTGTTGGTTTAGGAAATTATGCCACACGCCAATTAGCTCCAGCCTTACTGCAAACGCAGTTCTGTAAATTACAAGCCATTGTTACCGGGACGCCGGAGAAGGAGGGCAAATGGCAAAAAGACTATAACA
>CAYPIM010000310.1:0-5104 GCA_964410795.1 uncultured Lewinella sp.
AACCTATATGGCAACCGTAATAAGCTTACTGAATCACAAAGGCGGCGTCGGCAAAACGACGAGCGCCATTAATATTGGCGCCGGACTCGTGGAGTTGGGCAAGCGCGTTCTACTCGTTGACCTGGACCCGCAGGCTAATCTGTCTCTTTCGCTGGGTATTCCCCGGCAAAACGTCACGATCTACGAAAGCCTGATGGGCGAGAGCGACCTTTCCCCCTTCAAAGCGAAGGAGAAATTTCACGTCATTACTTCCAGTCTGGACCTTTCCAGCGCAGAGATGGAACTCGTCAACGAAGCTGGCCGGGAGTATATACTACGCGAACTCTTCGACGGAGTACGGGAAGAATACGACTTCATCATCATCGACTGCCCGCCGAGCCTGGGCCTACTCACCTTGAATGCGCTCACGAGTAGCCAACAAGTGATCATCCCGCTACAGACCGAATTTCTCGCACTACAGGGTCTGGCCAAGATCAAACAAGTGATTCAGAAGGTAAAGCTCCGCCTCAATAAAGAGCTGCACATCAGCGGCGTACTCGCGACCATGTACGACCACCGAAAAGTGCTGAATCGCGACGTGGTAGAGACCATCCAGAAGTATTTCGGTCCGCTGTTGTTTAAGACCTACATCCGCGACAACGTAGCCCTGGCCGAAGCTCCGGCCAGCCGGCAAGACATCTTCGGCTACGCAAAATCCAGTAACGGCGCAAAAGACTATCTTGCGGTATGCAAGGAAATTATTGACCGCACCGCAAACCCAATCCACTTACGGGAGCGTTCCGATAAGAGTAAGAAGACCAAATAAAGACCGCCCGCTATGGCTAAAAAGCGCTTTACCGACGATTTATTCGGGCTATTCGAAGAGCCCACGCCCACTCCGGAGACTACTCCGGCGGAGGCAAAGTCCGTCCGTGCGCCTGAGCCCTCTACCCCGGACCAACAGGAAGAAAGCGTAGAAGTAGACGTACCAACCAAGACCACCAAAGCCCGCCGGAAACTCTCCAGCAAGGGCTTCACCGCCGACCTCGACGCTTTCTTGAGCGACAGTTTTGAGCGGGAGGGTCAAAGCCCATCAACTTCCCCTGCACCTGCGTCCGCGCCCCTAAAATCGCGCCGTCGCCGCAAAACCGGGTTAGACCTCCTCATCCGCTCTACCGTAGCCGATGAAGACCGTAGCCCGCGCGGGGCTAAAGCCCCCGACACCAAACGCGTAACGCTGATCTTTAATAAGGAGCATCTCGCAACACTAAAACAACAAGCCAAGGAACGGGGCATGTATCTAAAGGATGTGGTGCAGGAGATGGTAGCCGGGTATTTGGAGGAGTAGCATGAAGCACCACGCTTAGATCAAGAATTACGAAAATGGTGCTCCGTTTTAACTGAGCCCAAATAAAGTTGTGCTATTTCCATGTCTCTCCGAAGAGATAATCGAAAAATGTCGGTTTAGTTCTTGTGCAGACATAACCTTCGCGGCATCTTATCGTTATATTGAGCCAAGTGTTGCCTTTAAACGATCCGAAATGCGTCTATCCCTTTACCTGCTGTGTGTCCTTTTCTCCGCCAGCCTTTTCGCCCAGACCTCCCAAGTGGAGTTCGGCAAAAACCGGGTGCAGTATCATAAAGATTTTGACAGCTGGGAGCAATACGAATCGGACAACTTCATTACCTACTGGTACGGAGAGGGCCGCAACGTCGGCCAGTCAGTAGTGCAAATGGCCGAGTACGACTTCGGCTACATTCAGAAAATGCTGGAGCACCGGATGAACGAAAAGGTGCAGCTGATCGTGTACCGCGACGTGACGGACCTGAAGCAAAGCAACATTGGCAGTGAAGAAGTTTTCACCCTGCCTGGCAATCAGAACCTGGGGCGCAGTGCCAGTTTTATTTCCGCAACCCAAACCAAATTCCTCGGCAATAAAGCCTTCGTTTATTTCAATGGCGACCATTCGGACCTGCGCCGGCAGGTCCGTGAAGCGATGGCCAGCGTATACATTGAGCATATGCTTTATGGCTCTTCGGTACAGGAAGTGGTCCAGAATGCGGTACTCCTGAACCTACCACCCTGGTTCAAAGATGGCCTCATCAGCTACCTCGGCGAAGACTGGAACACGACAAAAGACGACGAACTTCGCCGGCTCCTGGCCAGCGGAGAGTTTGAAGATTTTAAGGAGCTTGCCGCTGCGTACCCGCGCCTGGCCGGTCATTCCTTCTGGCACTACGTAGCCGAAAGCTTCGGCAAGCCGACGGTCTCTAACTTACTTTACCTGACGCGCATCAACCGTTCTGTAGAGAACGGATTCCTGTACGTGCTCGGCAGTAATTACGATAATATTCTCTTCAACTGGGGTGAATTTTACCGCACTCGCTTCACCGAAGAAGCTGCGGGCAGAGCCTTACCTACCGGCGAAGAAATTGCCATCAAAAACAAGCGCCGGCTACCGGTAACGCAGTTGAAAATCAGCCCGGACGGGACACGTGTTGCTTACGTATTAAACGAAATTGGCCGCTACAAGGTCTACCTTCAAAACCTACAAACCGGAGAGCGTGAAATCATCGTCAAAGGCGGCCAACGCAACCTGCTGCAAGCGACCGATTACAATTACCCTTTACTTGACTTTTCGCCGAGCAATCAAGAACTTGCGATCCTCTATGAATTCCGAGACAGGCCAAAATTACTCCGCCGCGACCTGAATTCCGGCGAAGAAGTGACCGAAGAATTGGTGACCGTCTTTGACCGGGTATTCAGTATGGCCTACCAGGATCCGGGGAATATGATTTTCTCCGCCTCGGCCAAAGGACAGACGGATCTCTACTACTATACACCAAACGTTCAACAGGTCCGCCAAATCACCAATGATTTTTGGGACGACCTGGACGCAATGCCGGTTAACGTACGGGGGCGTAGAGGTGTAGTTTTCGCTAGCAACCGGGTAGATACCAAGCTCGTACCTGCTCGCCTGGACACCGTACTCCCCATCCGCGACTATGATCTTTATTACTACGACCTGGAAGCCAAGTCAGGTGAACTGGTTCAGATCTCCGACACTCCACTTGGTAATGAACGCCAACCTATTCCTATCGACGGCGATCACTTCAGCTTCCTTTCCGACGTAAGCGGCATTGTAAACCGGTACCAAGCTCACCTGGAAGACTACCTGGACCACTACGAGAAAACGGTCTATCTCTCGACCGGAGACGAAGTGACCCTCCATGCGGATAGTACGTTGGAAACGCTGGACACCTCACTCATTGATTCCATCATTGTATTTCCCGTCATCAAGGAGCGGGCCATTGTTGAAGCGGTAACTAACGGCAATAGCAACATTGATCTTCAGGATGCTAGTGGTAAACTACCCCGTGGTGTTGCGCTTTACTTAGCTGAAGGTAACCAGATCATCCGCACTTTTGGGTTTGACACTACGCTAAATGTTAGGGTTGCCCCTACAAATTTCCGGGTGCGTAGTTATCAGGCAACCGGGCAAGCCGTCCCTGTATTTACCCGCCCCGGGAATACTTCGAGCCCTGGCCTGATTGCGCCAAACAAGGCCAACCCGGCAGAACCGGTCAGCCCCGATGATGAGGATGCTTACATCTTTCAGACCCGCTTTGACGATTTCGTTGACCCTCCCCGTCCGGAGCCTGAAAATATTCTGGAACAAGCGCCCACTACCGGAGACACTCCGATTAGCCCCGCTGGGCCGGACACTACCGGAACCCGCCCTAATCTAACGGTCGTTACTAAGGTACCTCGTGCCCGCCGTAAGTCTAAAGGGCTGCTTCGTGGTGAGCGTCCGATTGCCGAGTTAAACCGAACGTATAAATTCATTAGCGCAAAAATAAAGCCCTACCGCCTCACCTTCCGCGTCAATTACGTGAAGACGGAAGCGGACAATGATCCGCTCTTTGCCGGGCTCAACAACTTCTCGGCTAACCCTACTGGTTTTACCCGTCAGCCACTAGGCATTCTGTTCAAGGGTAATGTTATCGACCTCTTTGAGGACTACACCATCGAAGGGGGCCTGCGCGTACCCACTACTTTTAACGGAACAGAGTATTTCCTGACGGCTTCTAACCGAAAAAACCGACTGGATAAAATCGCCTCCGTCTATCGTCGCAATCGCAGGCTAGAGTCTGGTTTCTACGATGTGCTTCGGCCCAACGCTCCGCGCCTGGTAGAAGAAAATACCCTGCTTGCGCAGTACGGCGTTCGTTACCCGCTGGATGTCTTCCGTTCCTTACGGGCTACGGCCACCGTTCGCCGTGACCGGGTCCAGACCCTACCTACCGAGCTGGCCGCACTACAGACCCGACCAGAAAGTCAGGCCCGCATCGGTGCAAGGCTGGAGTATGTTTTTGATAACACGCTAAACCTGGCGACCAACCTAAGAATGGGAACGCGCTACAAAGTTTACGCGGACTTTTACAAGAGCTTCAACATCAGCTTCAGCTCCGGAGGAGAGGAGACTGGTTTTGAGCCCGGCTTCCTGGGCATTGCAGGTTTTGACGTTCGTCATTATCAGCGGCTGGATAAACGAAGCATCCTTGCCGTTCGTCTCGCGGGTTCCACCAATTTCGGCCAACAAAAACTGCTCTACTACCTCGGCGGAGCAGATAACAGCTTGCTTAACCGGTTCAACCAGGGTATCCCTACACCGACGGGCGAGAGCTTTGTCTTCCAAGACCTCGCCAACCCACTACGTGGCTTTGACACTAACATCCGTAACGGTGGCACCTACCTCCTCAGCAACGCTGAAGTTCGCATCCCCATCTTCAATTATATTTTCCGCAACCTGCGGTCTAAGCTACTGCGAGACTTCCAGCTCGTCTCCTTCTTCGATATCGGTACTGCGTGGTCCGGCAGTGACCCATTTGATGAAGACAACCCCGTCAACATCACTACTTACCCGGATCCCAATACTACGGGAGCGGGTACTATTCCGGTAACCGTTCGGGTCCGTCGTTTCCGCGACCCCGTCATTTATGGTTACGGCTTCGGTGCACGCACCACACTATTCGGATACTTCATCCGGGCAGATTATGGCTGGGGCGTTGAGACGGGTATTCGGGGTGATGGCAAACTGCACATTAGTTTGGGGATGGATTT
>CAYPIM010000311.1:0-5045 GCA_964410795.1 uncultured Lewinella sp.
TACTTTGCGCTGGGCAAAAGGCATGTCTCTGGAGTAAGGTTCATTGAATTTTTGCCCAAAATGTGCAACGCCAGTTTCTCATTACGATAGGCCAGGGTAATGTCAGCACTTAAGCCGATGGATAAGTCCCGGAGGGACGCTTAGCTTAGCGTGGGGTGCAGAGAACCGCGAAGCGGTTTCGTAACCCCACGTTTTCGTTATCCGCCCGATGAGTAATCGCACCAGAGGCGCTCAACCCAATTATGCCTATTTAAACCATAGCGGACCATTGTTCAACAAGGTAATTTAAAATCGATCTCGCCCGTGCCGAAAAACAACCGGGACCTCAAAGTAGGAGAGTACCTTTCGCCCGTTAATGGTTCCCGGCTTAAATTTTGGTAAGTTCTGCGTAACTCGGATGGCTTCTGAGACAATGTCTTTTTCCGCAACAGACCATTTTTTCGGTGCATCTAGTACGCGCCATTTTTTCTTCTTAAGGATAAACTCCTTGACGACGCCCAGGGAGACGTCCTGCGTTTCCACCTTTGCCGCTTCGTCCCCGATTACCATTACGGCTTGTTCCCGAAACAGTACGGCGCTGTCTATTTGGAAGAGGCCCGAGGTGTCAACGATACCGTAGACGATGATTTTGCCGCCAACCCGGTTGGTCAAGGCTGTTCGTGGAAAACGGATATTGTCGTAGACCGCGAAGGCTAAACGGGCGGAAGGTCCGGAGGCGCGGCCTTTCGGAATCTTTACGGCGTTGCGGGGAATGGCCGGCTTTGTACTCAGACTGTCTAATGGGTAGACGATTTCCTGAGCATAAGCTTGTGTCCCTAAGAGGAAGAAGATGGCGATTAATAGGGGGTGTTTCATTAAGGACAAAGATAAATCATCAGGGAGACAGTACCTGAAAACGCACTTTGCACCTGCGGCCGCGCATTAAAAACACTACCAGCCGCCCGAGCCACCGCCGCCACCGGAAACGCCGCCGCCACCACTGGAGAAGCCACCTCCGCCGCCGCTGGAAGAAGGTGGTGATGCTGCGCTTTGATAAGCTGTATTCATACGCCCACTGAAGCCCGTCATGAGGTATGGCGCCATATGGGGGCTATTGTTTTCGTTGTGCTGAAGCGTATTGGCCACGTCCGAAGCCAGATCTGCCGCCCAGTTGTTCTCGATGCCCAGCGCGATGGCGTAGGGGAGAATGGACTGAAAATAATCTTCCGTCATTTTAGGCGCATTCGGGACGGCCCTACGCTTTTCCTCTTTCAGGTTCAGGTACTTTTTCATTCCTTTAATTTCGGCCCAAAGTGCGATTTTATCCGCCGAAGGCTGGCGAATGAGCCAGGCGAAAACACCAGAGCCTACCGTAAGGAGTAAAATGGCCACAACGAAAGCAGCAATACCTATTTTATCTGCATAGGAGACAAATATGGCACCTGCCACAACGGTCGCAAGCATGATCAGGAAGAAGGGGAGAACCTTCCAACCGTTCGCGCCCTGGCTAAGGTATTCGTGGTGTTGTTCTTTTAGGCTGTCCGCGTGCGCTACGGTTGCAGTTTGCAGACGCTCGTCGAACTGTCCGTCTAGCTCAATGTCTCCGGCATCGCGGAGTTGGGCGTAGAGGATGGCTTGTTCGGCGGGCAAGTCGTCCGTAATTTGTTTTTCCTGGGGGCGCAGGATGAATATTTCACTACTGGAAAGGAAGCCACTATGTTTCTCTTCATCAATTTTGATGTAGCCTTTTACCGCCAGTGCAGTAAGTGAGGCCGTTAGTTGAGTCTGGACAGGATAGCCGGTATTGAGGTAGCTGATGCTGGCCGGAGAAAGGCCGCGCGGCGGCCTGGGCTGGTGGACGACTTCCGGAGAAGGAGGATCAACACCGAATTTCTTCCAGTTGGTATAGCCGTAGGCCAATGCCGTGAGGATGCCAAGGAGGCTGAACCATAAGCTGCCGTTTTGCTGAAGCGGACTTGGCGGCGGTGGTGGCGGTGGTGGCGGTGCCTGATAAAAGGAACCAGTAGGGAAGGCCGCTGCAATGGTTAAGCCCTCACCAGCAGCCAGTGGTCGATTGAGGGAGAAGGTGAGTACGCTCCCGTTGCGCACTACATCGCAGCGAGACTGATTATTACTGCCTTGCGTTCCTGTGTAGCAGGCCGTTGTCAATACGTCCAAGCCGGAGGGTAAGTCAAGCATTATTGAAGCCGCGTCCACTGGAAGTCGGAGGTCCGAACTGAATACCGTCCAACGTATTTCGTTTGTGCTCTCAGTGAAGTAGATTTGATTGGCGGAGGTATAGCTCAGCTCATAACTATAGGTGCCCGGGTCTAGTTTTTTGTTTTTGCGGCCAAGGTATACAGTACGGAAACCACTTGCGTTTTTGGTGTGAAATGCTTCGGTTGCGCCGTCGCGTGTAGCGGAAATGATTTTATAATCTACTGGCCCCCTTTCCCCGTCGTTCCCAATCTTTTTGCGGCGCAGCGGTCGGGTGATTCCACGTTTTACCTTTTTTCCGTCAGCCGTGACCCGGATGCGCTCCGTTACTTCCACCTCACCATCATTATTTAGCTGTATGGTGGACTGGAAGTCGTTGAAGCGTTCGGTTTGGGCGCTGACGAAAAAGGGAAGAAAGAGTAGAAAGAAGATCAGCTTGCGCATATAATGGGAGCTTGTTCGGGTAGCAAGGTGGTGCTTTTTTACGGCTTTTGCTATGCTTATCGACGAATACGGCTTTTGAAGGGATGAGCAGGACTGCTGAGGCCATTGTTACTGAATAGCAAACCAACGGTGACTTTTTTTGATTGTTCCGTCGAAATAGGTGTATAAAAGATTCAACCTACTCTATATAGATTTCCAGGGCTTACCGTTAAGGTAGGTCCTGGCTTTTTTATATTAGTACTTGGTTGGTTTTACGCCTTCGCTTGGCGCTACTTATGTTGATTCCTTTTACTGTTCTGGTTTTTTTAACCTTGGACGCATCCTTTTATGCCAAAACCCTGTACAGGGAGATGAAGGACTTAAATTTAAGGGAATGTCCCAACGCAAAGACTATGAACTTCCTGATGTTTTAGCAGGCTGCCGTAAGCAGCTTAGGGAATCTCAGCATGCGCTGTATAAGATGTTCTATGGTTATGGTATGAGTGTGGCTATCCGCTATGTGAAAAACGAAGAAGAAGCGATTTCGGTTGTAAACGACTCGTTCATGAAGGTTTTTAAAGGCATCAAGAGCTTTGACCTGAAGAAGTCTTTTAAACCTTGGTTTCGAAGAATTGTGGTGAATACTGCCATTAACCATATTCAGAAGCAAAGTAAATTTGAAGTGGAAAGTAAAATCGAAGAAGCTGGAGAAGTAGCTGCGCGGGAAGAAATTCTTAGCCAGATAAATTATGAGGACCTTATCCGTATGGTGCAGTCGTTAGGCTTTAAGTACCGAACTGTTTTTAACCTATATGTCATTGATGGATTCAAGCATGAAGAAATTGCTAAGACTTTAGGCATTACCGTCAGTACTTCTAAGTCTAACCTTTCTCGGGCTCGGCATCGAATGCGTGAGCTGCTTAAAGAACAAATAAATAGTTAACCATGCCTGAACTGGATGATCAAGAGACGGACAAGCTATTCCAATTGGGAGCGGAGCGGCATGATTATACCTATAATCCGGCCGCATGGGAGCAGATGGAAATGATGCTTGATGCGGATAAACGCCGCTATGTACTTTGGTATTGGGTACTTGGCTCATTGGCTTTATTAGCCTTCATTGCTTTACTACTCTTTTACTACTCTGGTAGTGTTGATTCTCAAGTTAAAAAAGAAGCTGACCCCTCCCCGGAAGGCTTAAGCGAAATAATGCATCCAGCGGGAGCTAACGAGGAGAATTACTTAGATTCACTTAATTCGAGGGTAAGCGAGGCGCTCATTCTTATTGGAGATGCTGATGGTTCATTGCCGCCTGCTTCTGGAGGTGATAATGCTACGACTAAGGTGATCAACGATTACCCCGTTTTGGCCGAAGCCCCAAGTTTGGAAATGGAGGATGAGCAAAAAATATCTCGTTTGAGTCCGGTCGAAGGAAGGTCAGGCTTCATTGTTTCAGAAAATATATCGGTTGAACAAGGGCCGAAAAAAGAGATAGGTGACGAAGAAAAGGAAGGCGATTTTGAACGGCTTGAGGCTGATACCTTTTCCGTATCAGATAATACCTTATTGCAAAAGGTCGCTCAGGGCGAAATGTCTGGGTCGGACGAGGTTGGAGTATCTACCTCTAAGGTAGAGGTGCTTTCTCGTTTTCCATTGCCGCAACGGGTACTGAGTATCGATACTAGTTTAGCACTTACGGTTAGAAAAGGTGTTACGGTTGATACATCTGCTAATTCAAATAGCAGAATTCTCTTGGAAAAGAAGCCTGAAATGCAGAATAGCCTTGCGGTAGCGATTGCTGCTGGTGTTATTCTCGGCCGATCGGGTGCAGATCCTTTTGCGATGGTGCAACCCCGCCTGGGCGTGGATCTTGAATACCGTTTAGGAAAGAAGTTCGCTCTTAGTACCGGAGCCTACTTTAATGAGGTTTGTTACCGGACTTCTGGAGAAAACTACACCGCTAAAAGTGATTTTTGGACTGATGGGATTCAACCCGAAACGGTCCAGGGAGAATGTAATGTGCTAGAGCTTCCACTTTCAGTGAACTATTACTTCAACGGAAGCCGTGAAAATTCTTTTTATGTGAGTGCAGGGGCCATCAGTTATCTAATGCTAAGAGAAGACTATAAGTATGAATATGATGCTAGCGCTCCTGCTGATGTGAGAAAAGGTTGGAAAGAGAGAAATAATAACCAGCACTTTATGGGAATGGCTCATTTCAATTTTGGATTTCAAAAAACAGTGGGGAAGAAGTCTGCTTTAAAATTAGAGTCCTACGTTCACCTGCCCCTTACTGGTGTCGGCCACGGGCAGGTAAGACTCTTTAGTGCAGGCATGACGGCTAAATATCTATTTGATTTTAGAAAATAGGTTCCAAAAATTAATTTAACCGCATTACCGTCACCTCTTTAGGGGTGACGGTTTTT
>CAYPIM010000312.1:0-5042 GCA_964410795.1 uncultured Lewinella sp.
CCTGCGGCCGCGCCCCTAAATAAACTGGTTTAAACTTTTCGTTCGTAGCATTATCTTAGGCCCATGAAATATCCATCCCTACTATTGCTGCTTTTTCTCCTCCCGGCAGCTAACCTGTTTTCCCAAACCAACAAAGCCCAACCCATCTTCGAAGACGGCCAGGCCCAGGTAGTTCCCGCTTTCGAAGACCCGGAAGATTGGATTCGCCACGACCTCTTCGTGGAAACCACCTTCGATACCGACGGCGACGGCAAGATGGACCGTATGCACGTAGACGTAACCCGCCCAAAACAGACCGAAACTGAAGGCCTGAAGTTGCCCGTGGTCTACGCCACCAGCCCGTACTATTCCGGCGTAGCCAGGGGCGGCCAGGAATTGTTCTGGAACGTAAAACACGAGCTTGGCGAAGCCGCTCCGAACGACCACGTGCACCCGGAAGTGAAACGGCGCGGCGAACGGCCAATCATTTCCAACTCCGAGATCCAAACCTGGGTACCGCGTGGCTACATCGTTGTTCACTCTTGCTCTCCGGGAACGGGCCTGAGTCAGGGTTCACCTACCGTTGGCGGCGAAAACGAAAGCCTCGCCCCGAAGGCCGTCATCGACTGGCTCAACGGCCGGGCCAAAGGCTACACTGAGCCCTACGGCGATGAAGAAGTAAAGGCTTACTGGACCACCGGCAAGGTAGGCATGACCGGCACCTCCTACAACGGTACCCTCCCCCTGGCCGCGGCCACCACCGGCGTGGAAGGCCTTGAAGCCATCATCCCCATCGCCCCCAACACCAGCTACTACCACTACTACCGCGCCAACGGGCTCGTTCGCAGTCCTGGCGGCTACCTCGGCGAAGACCTCGACGTGCTGTACGATTTTATCCACAGCGGCGCCGAAGACAAGCGGGCCCACAACAACCGGGTCGTCCGAGACACCGAGATGAAGAACGGTATGGACCGCATCACCGGCGACTACAACGACTTCTGGGCCGGCCGCGACTACCTCAACGAAATGGCTCCGATGAAGGCCGCACTACTCATGAGCCACGGCTTTAACGACTGGAACGTGATGCCAGAGCACAGCTACCGCATCTACACTAAAGCCAAAGAAATGGGCCTTCCCACCCAGGTATACTACCACCAGAATGGCCACGGCGGCCCACCGCCGTTGAAGATGATGAACCGCTGGTTTACCCGCTACCTGCACGGCGTTGAAAACGACGTTGAGAATGACGCCGAAGCCTGGATTGTTCGCGAACGTGACGATCCGCAAGAGCCTACCGCTTACGAAGACTACCCTAACCCTAAAGCTGACGACGTAACCTGCTACCCTACCGCAGGCGCACCTGGTCGTGGCAGCCTCGGCCTTGTCCAAACCAGGACGATGAAAAAAGAGACTTTCACGGACAACTACTCCTTCAAGGGAGCAGCCCTGGCCGGTGCCGAGATCACAGATCACCGCCTGATGTACCTCTCCCCCACCCTGCAGAAAGACGTTCACCTTTCCGGAGTACCCAGCGTAACCGTCCGCATGGCTGCCGATAAGGCCCGCGCAAATCTTTCGGTCTACCTCGTCTCCCTACCCTGGGAAACGGGACGAAGAACCAAGATTACCGACAACCTCATCACCCGTAGCTGGGCTGATTTCCGCAACCACAAAGACATCCGCAAGGAAGAAGACGTGCAGCCCGGCGAGTTCGTCGACGTATCCTTCGACCTCATGCCCGACGACCAGATCATCCGTGCTGGCCAGCAGATCGGGTTAATGATTTTCTCCAGCGATAAGGAGTTTACGCTTTGGCCCAAGCCCGGCACCCAGATAACCGTTGACCTTGCGGGAACTTCCGTTACCCTGCCGATAGTGGGTGGAGCCGAGGCACTGAAAGAAGCTTTTTCTAAAGGCGAATAGTTATCCTCACGGTCAAAAGAGATCATAGTGCTTAAGGGGTAGTGTTACCAATCGCCCTCTGTGGTTGTACTAAACGATCCCGGATCATCTCTCACCCTACCGTAAAAAACGGCCCGTAAGCTCATGCCTGCGGGCCGTTTTTCAATTGGTGAGTAACATTTTGTTTTTCGCCCGCATTAAGCAGCGAAGAACGACAAAGCGGTTATGGAATTTAGTCGCTGCCTTCGTCCTGACATTATGAAATGTCGGTTAACCGACATTATATTAGTTACTACATTCACCCTTCCCGTGCCGGATGGCACGGATCCAAACTAACCCACTTTCCTATGAAAAACCTCCTATCTCTTATTGCTCTAACACTTTGCCTTTGTTTCTCCGCCTCTACGGAAATGAAGGCACAGGACTTCAAATCAGCAGCGGGCCTTCGCCTTGGTTACCCCTGGGCGGCCAGCTACAAAACCTTCATCAGCGAAACGAATGCTCTGGAGGTCTACGTTGGCTACCGGGGCTTCAGTGTTTACAACAGCCTTAGTGTTAACGGTGCGTATCAAATCCACAAAGACATCGAATCCGTCGAAGGCCTACAGTGGTACTTTGGCGGCGGCGCAGGTGTCCAGTTTTACAGCTACGACTTCATCGATGAAAGCAGCACCCTCTTCACGGCCAGCGGCTACCTCGGCCTACAGTACACTTTTCCCGATACGCCCATCAGCGTTACCGCAGACTGGGTCCCCACCTTCGTCTTCGGCGACGGGCTCGGCGGGTTCGGTGTCGGCGGGTTCGGAGCCGGTATTGGCGGACTCGGTGTTCGCTACGTGCTAAATGGTGGCAGCAAATAAAAATGCCGCTGAGATGAACATCAGTCATCCTCAATTATTGGAATGAATTGCCACGTTTTGTAGTGGCTGGTAAGAATTTTAGCGATTAGCGATCAGCATTCAGGCAAAACTGCTCTGGAATGCTGATCGCTTTTTTTGCCACAATCCAGCTTGTAAATATTGTAAACACCCAAAACACTGCTCAAAGTCCGGGATTACTAATGTTCGTTTTTTGGTGGCGCGCACGCAGGTGCAAGGTTTTAAAGTCCCGCCTTCGCCTGTGTAATTGTGTTAGAACGCTAAATGTTCTGTAGCATTTTGACAAATTCTTCTGTACGTAGAATTTCAACTTTGGGAAAAGGAACGTTCTTCAAATGCCGATAATGACGATCATCTGTTACCAAAAAGCTTGCCCGGCCATTTAGCGCACAGTCCACAAACTTATTATCATCTCCGTCTTTGTCGATCAATTCCCACTTGAAATAGATCTCAATTCGTTCAACATGACGAGATTTCAATAATAATTCAACAACATTATTGGCAACAATTGCAGTTGTACGCGCTGTCAAAATTTCAAGGTATTCACCAACTATATCATTGGAGATGAGTAGCTTTATTTTGCCATCAAGCAGAGCATCAAAAATGGGTCTGAATTCGGATTTCCTACCAATTGAGACTATTAAAGAGTTTGTATCAAGTACAACCCTCATTCTTCTTCGCCTTTAAGCCATTTCCGCATGGTATCATTACTCCAGTTTTTTTCTTCCCAAAGCCTATCCATTTCATCGGAGGCTTTGTCAGCAAAGTACCGGGCGAGAAGATCTCTTACTTCCAAGAGCTGCTCTTCCGGAAGTTCTACATTGTAGACTTTTAGAATCTCTAGTTGAAGATTCGTCAGCGGACCATCTTGTAGTAGCATGGCGTAGAATTTTATACAGAACGGGACACGTTGAGTATTAGTTGCTTCTACAGCTAGGATGTCTAATCTGTCGACTACTACCTATTACAGTTTATCCCCATCAAAGTGCGAAGAGTATTCCTTTGAAAGCCCCTCTCCGCCGAGCCGAAGGCGAGGCTTGGGGGAGAGGTGGCTACGGGGGGAAGCCCCACAGATTAGACAGCCTGTTTTTAAAGCCCCGCCTTCGCCGAAATCTCCAGCATTCGGTCAATGGACGCTACGCCCTGCTTAATTACCCACTCTGGCAGGTGGATTTCGGGCAATTCGTGCTTCATGCAGAGGTAGAGTTTCTCCATGGTATTCCGCTTCATATGCGGGCATTCGTTGCAGGCGCAGGAGTTGTTGGGCGGAGCGGGGATGAAAACCCTATCCGGGCTATCCTTAACCATCTGGTGGATGATGCCGGGCTCGGTAGCAACAATGAACTCCGTATAGTCGCTCTCCCGCGTGAAGCGGAGCAGACTGGAGGTGGAGCCGACGTGGTCGGCAATGTCGAGGATGTGGGCCTCGCACTCGGGGTGGGCGATGAAGGCTGCGTTCGGATGCTTGATGCGCAGCTTGGTGATCTTCTCGTGACTGAAGATTTCGTGCACCATGCAGGAACCATTCCAGAGGACCATGTCCCGACCGGTTTCCTTTACGAGCCAGCGGCCGAGGTTTACGTCGGGGGCAAAAATGAGCTTTTGCTCCGGCGGAAAGGAATCAATGATGTGCTTGGCGTTGGTACTGGTACAACAAACATCGGTGAGGGTTTTCAACTCCGCCGTACAGTTGATGTAGCTCACTACTTTGTGGTCCGGGTACTTCTCCTTGAACTTGCGGAAGACCGGAGCCGGGCAGCTATCGGCCAGCGAACAACCAGCCTTCAGGTCCGGGAGTAAAACCTTTTTAGAGGGGCTCAACATCTTGGCGGTCTCCGCCATAAAGTGAACACCTGCAAAGACGATGATGTCAGCGTCGGTCTCCGCAGCTTGCTGGCTTAGCCCGAGGCTATCGCCGATGTAATCCGCAATGTCCTGAATTTCCGACTCCTGGTAATAGTGCGCCAGGATGACGGCGTTTTTCTCTTTCTTGAGCTTATTGATCTCAGCAACGAGGTCGAGCGTAGGGTCTACATCAAGTTCGAGGTAGCCCATCTTGTTCAGGTTCTTGGTGGCAAGGTTGAGTTCTGCGGACATCAGTTTTATTTTTATGACGACAAGATAACGAGAAGGTTACTGATTTTGTTTGCTTATTTTTAAAGCTAAGAAGTCAAGCGTTGTCTTTTCTCTACTAATTCACGGTTGCGCTAAATGGGAAGCGTACAGGAGAATGCGGAAGAAAGGGGTGAGAAAAGGACAATAGAGGTATTTTCTGAAAGGCAA
>CAYPIM010000313.1:0-5028 GCA_964410795.1 uncultured Lewinella sp.
GGTGACGTTGGCGACTACACCATCTCGGCGCAGATTGGCAATCCGATCTGTGGGACGTTGATGTGGGACACCTTGATTCGCGTCAATACTTCGCCGGAAGTAAGCCTTGATTCTCTCCCGGATTTTTGTGAGACTGCCGAATTCCTTCCCTCTCCAACGTATACTATTGACACAAGCTTCATCGACTCCGTTCGGTGGACGCTACAGTTTGAAGACAGTCTGATTTATACCTCCACGGAAGCTTTCCCTGATAGTGTAAGTTTTGACCTTGACGGAGGCTATACCTTGACCGTAACCGCCTATAATGGTTGTGGAGTGGCAACAGCAAGCCGGACTTTTGACGTTCTGGAAGGCCCCGACCCTAACTTCCTTCTTAGCAGTAACTTACTTTGTATTGGAGATACGTTACGAATTAGCGACAACTCAACGGGTGATGGCTTGCTGTACAACTGGTTTGTCAATGAGAGTGCTTTTGAACTTAACAGCCAGGGAGAAGCCGAACCCTACCTTGTAGTTTTGGGGCCAATTGGCACGTACGATATTAGGGTAGAACTTAGCAATGCAGTCTGCATTGAAGTACCCTGGATGGACACCCTAAGGGTGAGTGAGCGCCCTACAGTAATGATTGAAGAAATTCCGGACTTCTGCGATACGGCCCTCGTTGTCCTTAGCGGAGTATATAGCAACGAATCCTTTATCGATTCCATAAGTTGGCAGATTGAAGATGAAGCTGGCACCCTGCTCTTCACAAGCGATTCCCTTGCACCTGCGGCCGCGCCCCTTGGAGTAGGAAGGTATACCGTAACAGCCTCCGTGTTCAACGAATGCGGCAGTAACGAAGACCGGAAAGAGTTCCAGGTGTTTGCCGGCCCGGTTCTAGATTTAAGCCTTGATACAAACTTCGTTTGCCTGGATAACAACCCGGTTGTAAACATAATAAACAACTCTACTGGTGACAGCCTTAGCTATAACTGGACGGTTACACCCATGGCTAATAATAGTGACCCCATGGACACAACGCCAACTATTACCTTTCTAGATACAGGCGTTTATGTCATTACCGTTGAGGTTAGCAACCCTGTATGTGACCCTGTTTTCTGGAGTGATACAGTATTGGTGTCAGAGATGCCGACGCTTGAGATTTTGCAAATTATGGATGACTGCGGAGAGGCTCGTTTCACTCCGACTGCTACCTCTAATAATTTCGGAAGGTTAGATTCCATACGTTGGTATTTTCCAGGAGCAGAGACCGCAACATCAACCCTAATCGACCCTGGTGAGATTTCTTATCTCAACCCCGGAACCTATACTGTGAGCCTGGTCGGTTGGAGCGGTTGTGGCCGGGACAGTGTTACCGAGACCTTTCGGGTGCTTGAACCGATTGATATTGACGTGAGCCTCGACACAATCCTAGGTTGTGGTATACCGTTTGAAGTGACTGTGACTAATGAAACCACCGGAGATGATTTGGCTTTTGCTTGGTCTATAGCTGGTGAATTTGCGTCTACGGTACTGTTTGATGACACCTTATCCAGCCCTGTTTTCACCTTCCAGGACACGGGAAGGTATATACTGACACTGCGTGTGTTCAACGATGTTTGTGGCGAGCAATTTTGGCAAGACACCGTTGAAATCATTATTCCTCCGCTTCCTTTACTAGTCGATCAAATTCAGTTTTGCGAAGAGGTAACCCTTACGCCTGTTCCCGACTATCAAGGGTACCGGATTGATAGTGTTCGCTGGGATTTCGCAGGCAGTACACTATCACCTCCCACGTCCACTGCCTTATTCCCTCAGGATATTCCATACAGTGGTGCTGGTACTTACACGTACACGCTGACCACCTTTAATATTTGTGGCGCATCGACCGTGCGGGATACTTTTATTATCGACACCATTCCGGAGATCATTCTTGGGCCAACGGATACAATTTGTATCACCGACGGATTATTTCAGGTTCCTGAAGCGATGCCAGCAACCGGTAACTGGCGTGATTCTCTGGGTCGACCAGGAGTGATCACGGATGGAGGCCTTTTTGACCCTGCCGTCGCAATGGGTGGTGTGACCGTTATTGAATACGTCTACAGCGTGGGAGCATGTGAGGTCATTACTCAAAAAGATATATTCGTAGTTGACCTTTCCGAGGTTGCCGTAGTTCCAGATGTACTGGACCCTTGTATTTCCGAGACCGAATTCATCCTTGATAACGGTACGCCCGGCCCAGGCTGGTACACCGGACCAGGCGTTACTGACAGCCTTGGTGTAATGGACCCCAGTAGCCTTATTGCCGATAGTAGCTACACCTTAACCTATCATTACCAGGCACCGGGGACGAATTGTATTGAAACCCGGGACTTCACCGTAAACGTTCGTCCACTACCTGTTCCTGATATTCAAGTAACGGATAGTATCTGCATCAACGTACCCGTCAATATTTTCCACTCAGGCACTGGTGCAGTTGCCTGGGAATGGACAGTTGAAGACAGTTCTACGTATACGACCGAGAACATTGTCCACTCCTTCTTGGATACTGGATTTCAGCGTATCCAATTGGTTTCTACCTCTGAGTTTGGCTGTCAGGATTCAATCAGTCGACAGATTTACGTTAGTGGCCCGCCAGTTGCCTTTTTCGCCAAAGACACGACAATGGGTTGCGCGCTCCTGCCCGTCAACTTCGACAACCAAAGCATAGGGTTTCAGTTTGCCACCTATTTTTGGGACTTTGGCAACGGAGAGACCAGTACGGAATTAAATCCTGGTACTATCTTTTATGATCAGGGCACCGAAGACACCACTTATTACATTAACCTAACGGTGATGAATGCCTGTGGTACAGAAACTTATCAAGACTCAGTGACCGTCTTCCCTAACCCCAGGGCTTTTCTGGATGTTTCTCAGGATCAAGGCTGTACACCACTCTATGTTGAATTTCTCAACATAACCAGTGGTTTGCCCGATCGCTTCGAATGGTACATCGACGGAGAGCTTTATTCTACGGACTCGATTGCTCCAGACCGATCCTTCATCGCTCCGGACTCCATGAACGTCTACTACGAGGTAATGCTCATTGCTTTTAATGAATGTGGCTCGGATACAGCGAGAAGGACGATTACCGTTTTACCTGACGATGTTCGGGCCTTCTTTAGTGTAGAAGACCAGGTGGGCTGTGCACCGTTTGATGTTCAGTTCCGCAACTTCAGCGATCCGGATACACTGGTAACTTTTGACTGGTTTTTCGGTGATGGATCCACTTCCCAGCTGAAGAACCCGCTACATACTTTCCAAAACACTTCTGATACTACCGTCACTTACGAAGTGACACTGGTGGCCGATAATGGGTGTGGTCAAGACAGCATAATGATTCCGATAACGGTTAATCCTGCGCCTCAAGTCTCTTTTATCGCGCCACCGATCACCTGCTCACGTGATACGGTGTTCTTCACGAACACCTCGGAAGATGTGACCAACCCCATCTGGGTATTTGGCGACGGTGACACCTTGACAATGATTGAAAACCCTGGACACGTTTTTGATCAACCAGGGGATTACACCGTTGAGTTGACGGCTTTTGCAGTAGGTACTGGTTGTCCGAACACCTGGACGGAGACGATCAATATTCGTCCAATTCCTGTGGCAGATGCTACTGCGGCCCCGCTCTTTGGTTGTCCGCCCCTTCTTGTCAATGTTAACAACCTATCGCAGAATGCAGATTTCTACCTTTGGGACTATGGCGACGGCAACACCAGCGTTGGCCCAAGCCCTACCCCACACACTTACACCGAGCCAGGGGTTTACGACATCACGCTCACGGCCCGCGATGAATTTGGCTGTGCGCATGATTCGGTGGTCGCAACCATTCAGGTCTACGAAGTGCCCGTAGTCAATTTCCAGACGGAGCCAGACCGACAATGCGGCGTTCCGACAGAGATTTGCTTTGAAAACAACTCAGAAAACGGTGGCGACTACCGTTGGGACTTTGGGAACGGCCAAAGCTCTACCGACAACAATCCCTGCGTGACTTACAACACTCCGGGTGATTACATCATAAGTCTGGTAGCGACCAATGAATTTCTGTGTGAAACCCGGACGGAGATTCCAATTACCGTTTACGGAACACCGATAGCAGACTTTAGCGTCCCCGACAGCACGCTCTGTGAAGTAGCTACGGTTACGTTTACCAATACCAGCCAGGAAGCAGAGTATGCTGAGTGGATTTTTAGTGATGGGTTTGTTTCAAATGATTTCGACGTAACGCGAACCTTTACGGAGATCGGCAGCTATGGCTTCACCTTAATTGTAGGCAATGGCAGCGGTTGTAGGGATACTTTGGTCACGGGGAATTTCCTGGAAGTAAACCCCAGCCCTATTGCTGACTTTGACTTCATTGACTTGCCAAACGAATTGCCCACTACGATTGAATTCACGGACCTTTCGAGTTCCGATGCTATCATTTTTGGCTGGGACTTTGACGATGGCTTTATCAGTGATGAAATGAACCCAGTACACCGGTATTTATCGAGTTTCGATAAAACCGTGGTCCATTGGGTAGAAAATGAATTCGGTTGTACGGACACCATCGAAATGGTAGTTGACCTGGACACACTGGGCGCACTCTATATTCCCAATATTTTTACCCCTAACGATGCCTCCGAGCCCGAGAAAAACATCTTCAAACCAAAAGGTATTGGCCTTGGAGACTATTACATCGCTGTTTATACACGCAACGGTCAGGTAGTTTGGGAGTCTGAGGCAGTAGATGAAGAAGGGATTCCCGAAGAAGCATGGGATGGCACCTTTCAGGGTCAGCCGATGCCTTCCGGCACTTATCTCTGGCGGGTACACCGTGCCAGCTTTTTCAACGGCAGGCCATGGCGTGGAATGGAGGATAACCGCGGCACGCTACGGCAGACTGGATATATCACTTTGGTGCGGTAGTACTTCCATTTCTAAGGAACTTAGACTCAATAGTTGCTCAAGTATTCTCTGCTTATGTACAATTTAAGCTGAGAACCTTTCCTTGCACCTGCG
>CAYPIM010000314.1:0-5006 GCA_964410795.1 uncultured Lewinella sp.
AAAAGGCTTTTGCTACTTTTTGCCTAAAAAGTAGGCCCCCGGCAGGGAAATCAGACGAGATGAAGCATCTGTTAGATGAACTAAAAGTCGTAGCTAAAGTTTGGGATAACTCATGTTTAAGTGAGGTGGGCGCAAAATAAGGTGGTCAAAAATCATGGTTTACTTATTTTCCGTCCCTAAAGGTGCTGCGACATACGATCAGCGAGCTTACGCCGCGGCAGGATACCATTGATGTGATCAACTACTTCGTGATCCTTCAGCATAATAATGGAAGGGATATGGTTAATTCCGAAGGAGAGGGATAATTCCTGATTTGTCTCTATGTCGATCCAATGAACTGCAATTCCAGGCATCTCTTCCAGGATTCTATTCAGAAAACCTTTAAGAATAGCGACACTACCCGCCCAGTCTGCCGTAAAAACGACCAGCGTAAGCTGCTTATCACTCTGTTTGAGCCACAAGCTTAATGACGAATCATTCCGGGATTTATGTTCAGGTAACTGAGGCACTAGACGAAAAATAACAATGGTCTGAAGTTGGACCTTTGTTAGCCGAACGGTCTTCGGAGTAGCAATGTTTGGTCAATGTCATAGAAATACCTAAAAGAAAAGTAAAGGAGCCTACTTGAATGCCTTTAGGTAGTCGATCTTCTTAATGTCTAGTTTACGCATTTTAGAAACCAGCGTCCGGTCATTCAGGCCTAAAATCACCCCGGCACCGTTCGGTCCCGTAACCCGTCCTTCGGTTATTAAAAGTGCTGCAATGATGTGGCTGCGCTGCATTTCCTCAAAGGACAAAAAAGTCTCTTCACCCTTGGCGGTTCGCTCTTTCCTGATATTCAGCGGAATGGTTAGCACTTCGGAATTACACAAGACGACCGCTCGTTCAACAAGGTTTTCCAGTTCTCGAATATTTCCCGGGAAGGTGTACTTCTTTAGTTTTGCCAAGTCGGTATTATTAATTTTTGTAATTACCTTGTTTTGACGTTTTGCGAATTTCCGAGTAAAATGTTCAACCAGTACGGGAATGTCTTCTGGTCGGTCTCTTAGCGCCATATTTTCAATCGGGAAAACATTCAGGCGATAAAAAAGATCAGCTCGAAAACTTCTCTTGCGGACCATTTCCTGTAGGTTCCGGTTGGTCGCAGCCACCAATCTTACGTTTACTTTGACGGTTTCAGTTCCGCCCAGGCGTTCAAATTCACCTTCCTGAAGTACCCGCAGAAGTTTAGATTGGAGATCAAAGGGAAGTTCTCCTATTTCATCCAGAAATAGTGTTCCGCCGTCGGCCATTTCGAATCGGCCACGTTTACGTCCAACGGCGCCTGTGAAGGCGCCTTTTTCGTGACCGAACAGTTCACTTTCGATCAGGTTTTCGGGCAATGCCGCGCAATTGACCTTGATGAGAGGTGCATCCGCACGCTCACTCAATTGGTGAACGGCACGTGCCAATAATTCTTTCCCTGTACCTGTTTCTCCGGTAATTAATACGGTAGTGTTTACATCGGCCACCTTACCGATCTGCTGTAACACCCGCTGGTATTTGGGGCTGACGGTAATGATGTTATTAACGTTATAATCTAAGCCCACTTCTTCCCTTAGGGTGATGTTTTCATCCTCCAGGCGGTTTTTCAACTGGCTAATTTCCTCATTCGCGTCTTCAAGGCTCTGCTGGCGTTCGGCAAGTTCGGTAATGTCTCGACCTACCAACATAAAGAAATACTGATTAGAATGATTTACCCTACTACAATTCAAACTCAACTGACGGTCTCCTTTTTTTGCGGTCGGAAGCGTAACCGTAAGCGTAGAGGCTTCTTCGATGGTTTTCTGATTTAGCTCCGGAAAAATCCGGGAAAACAATAATCCGTTCACTGCTTCTTTCTGCACCCCGATCAGGGTCAATAAGGTAGCGTTGGCGTACTGAATACGATAGGTAGCGTCTAGCCAGAGAATACAATCCTGAGAAGAGTTCAAAGCTTCGTAGGATAAACCTAGTTGTGCATCCCGGTCTTTTTTCTTCGTCAGGTCTCGTAGGTAAACACAGTTATATTCTTCCCCTTCAAATTCAAGGTAAGTCACCTTAGAGGATACCGGTAAAGATTTGCCATTCTTAAGTTTTATCGTGATTTCTCCGTCTAAAATTTCTCCGGAACGAAGCCGTTTCCAGGCCATTTCTCGGTATTCTTCCGTCAGGTGAGCAAAGAACAAACTTGCATTTTTCTCTGCCATTTCCTCCCAGCTGTAACCGGTCCGTTCTAAAAGAGTGTTGTTGGCAAAATAAATCTTCCCGTCGGGGCGCGACCACAGGATCATATCCCGGGAGTTGTCTATCGTATATTCAGTGAGTTGTTGTCGGCGTTTCTTTTTAGTTTCCTCGGTAATATTCCGGCAAAAGCCAACCGTAAACTCTTCCTCGCCAAACCGGAGATAGGTGACGATGGCGTCCAAAAGGTGGTGAGTGCCTTGCCGGTCTACGACCTCCCAGACTGCATGGTCTGTTCTTTTCTCCCGCAACACTTTCCACCATTCTTTCACCAGTTCTCCGTCGTAACCAAGGGTGAATTTCCCAGCATGCATCCCGGTGAGTTCTTCGCGGGAGTACCCCAGAAGATCACTGACGGCCTGATTGGCGTAGGAGACCGTTCCATCAGGCCTCGTCCAGAATATCAGGTCTTTTGCCTGATCAATACTAAAGGCCGCCAGCTCACCGGATATCGAATCCGAGCTCTCCGTGGCAATTAGGTCGTTTTCCTGACGCACCATCCCGAAGAGCCTGGTTACGTGCAGTGCATTTCCCGATGACTGGGCAAAGAACCTCAGGTTCAAAGTCCCCTCCTTGGTAGTAAAATGAACCAACTGGCTAAAAGCTCCTGCTTCTCCTAGTAGCGCTTTTACCTGCGGCCCGATTCGATCCCAATCAGCAGGAATCATTTTTTGCTGTAAACCGGAGGCAATTTCGTCCGCCGATCTCCCATCCGGCACATCCACAAGTTGCCGCAGGTAAGGAGAAAGATAGAGGATATCATCTACTCGATTATACATCCAGAAGCCCACCTGTCCGTCTTCACTCAACAGTTCCAGATCCGCTTCGTCTATCCCTTCCGCTAGCGAATTACGTAGATAAATCAACGTTTGGTCTTTACCTACACGCACCATTTCAACGCTTACTGGCCGGAGCAATTCATCGCTTGTAATCAGGTCCGTATCATAAATGAAGCGGTGCTCACGCTCTAGTGCTTTAAGCCTTTGCTTCCAGACGATCTGGTTCAGCTGGCCGTCCAGCCCAGACCAGAACTGCCCCTCCAGCTCAGCTGTATCCATCTTGAATAGTCTCGCTGCGGCTTGATTGATTGCAATAACCTTACTGCTGTCCTCGACCAGGAGCATCGGGACGGACAAACGGCCAAAAAGGCCACGAAAATCTAGAGCTGCTACTGGGTTATCCACCAAGGGTATTAAGAATAATGATCTAGCCAGATAGGGCTTCCGGGAAGGTACGGCAAATGTTGACAAATAGGTAAAATGCATAATATTTAGTAACCATTCAACACCTATGAGATTGATTTTCACAGCGTACTTTAGCATTATGGCATGTACCAACATCAAAAAAACAGCGTTTGTCTTGTGTAAACTATCTTGCGGTATGCGTCTACTCTACACATTACTTTTATTATTTCCAGTGGTGGTGTTCTCCCAACCAACAACCGCTTATACTACCGACCTGACAACAAATTATGCGGCAACGACGCCCCTCGAATCCTTAATACCACAAGCTGCCTACCCTTCCTACCCCGAGTACGTAGAAATAATGTACGGTCTTGCGAAACGCTATCCCAATAAATGTGCGGTGGAGGTTTGGGGAACTTTGCCTTCGGGTCATCAAATTTTGACGCTACGAATTACTAATCAGGTAGCGTCTGTTCAGGCGCGGCCGCAGGTGCTGTGTTCAGCTGCTATGCATGGGGATGAGACTGCGGGCTACTGGTTACTGCTGAAACTAGCGGATCACCTGCTAACGACCAACCCCGGCAACATCCTGGAAGATTTGGACATCTTCATCAATCCACTAGCTAACCCGGATGGTGCTTTCCACCGGGGAGACGAAAGCCTCCGCGGAGCAATCCGTGGCAACTCCGCCAACGTTGACCTCAACCGCAATTACCCCGACCCAGACGACGGCCCTCATCCTGATGATTTTGAATACCAACCCGAAACCAAAATCTTCATGCAGGCCGCCCGCGAACACAGCTTTGACCTCGCCATCAACCTGCACGGCGGAGCCGAAGTCTTCAATTACCCCTGGGATACTTACCGGAACCGCCACCCGGACAATGATTGGTGGAAGAGAATCAGTCGGGACTTTGCCAGCCGTGCCCAAACGGCCAGCGGAAAGAAAGGCTACTTCGACGATCGCCACAACGGCGTAACCAATGGCCACGACTGGTACCCTGTTGCCGGCTCACGCCAAGATTATATGAACTACTACCACCGGTGCCGGGAGGCAACGCTGGAAGTCAGTAACCATAAGCACTACCCCGCTGAAGAGCTGACCAAATTATGGTCTTGGGTATCCCCCGGCTTATTAGGCTTTGTTAATGAGGCGCGCTTGGGTTTACACGGTATAGTAACCGACCGGGCATCCGGCAAGCCGGTTGCCGCCCAAGTTTCCATCCCCGGCCATGACCAATCAAATTCTGATGTCTTTGCGGATGGCGAATTTGGCAACTTCCACCGCTACCTTGCGGAAGGCGAATACCAGGTTTTATTCTCTGCCCCCGGCTTTGTCCCACAATGGCACACGATTGCCATACAAAACGGACACCGGACGGATCTTCAGGTCAGGCTTGAGCAGCTAGAAGCTAAGCGGAAGTGAAGTCGGTTGTCGCGTTAGTTTATTGCCTTGAGCATTGTTGTATAACTTCCACTGCACCTGCGGCCCCGCCTGAACAGTTGTCGGTTGTCGGTTGTCAGTTGTCGGTTGTCGGTTGTCCCCACCAGACAACTGAC
>CAYPIM010000315.1:0-4992 GCA_964410795.1 uncultured Lewinella sp.
AAGCCGTTCATCACGCCCCGCAGTCCGTACATCAGTCTTTTTTGTCTTTTCCTGAACGACGGGGTTGTTTTGTAGCATGTTCAAATCAAGCCCCTTCGCAAAAAAGGTACTGGAACGTGTAGCCCGCTACTACGTCTGCCTTTTCTTGCTACAGTACGGTATCGGTAAAATGATCGGTGGTCAGTTCTACCGGCGTGGTGAGCTACCCGATGCGGTAGCGGCCATGACGCTGGGCGAGGCACCTGCTTTTGAGCTGGCGTGGACATTCATGGGCTATTCCGGCGCATACATTGCATTTATTGGTATTTCTCAGGTCATAGGTTCTTTGCTACTCCTGGGCGAACGCACAAAACTGCTCGGCGTCACCCTCCTGGTCCCTATTATGGTTAATATCGTCGCTTTTGACGTTGTCTTTCTCGATGCCTACGCTGCCCTGGCCAACGCGCTGCTCTACCTCTTTTTACTACTCCTTATCTTGTACCTAAACCAGGATAAAGTTTCTGCTGCTTTTCGGGCACTGACCTCGGCAAATCACAGAGGCGCGTATACACAGGTGCCCGGTGAGGATAAACAAGTAAAACCAAACCGTTGGCAATTGCCCCTGACCGTCGCCACCGCAATGGCCGTTCTCTTCGGATTCAATCACTTGCTGATGCTTTGGCTCGGCTACGGAAATGGATAATTATGCTTGAACCAATCAATAGAATATACGAACAGATTGAAAGCTTTTTCCTGAAGAGCGACCTCTGGATTTTTGCTACGGTGATGGCGATGATCACGCTCATCATGACGTTAGAATCGGAAGCCAATTCTTTAATTACTTTCCTGGCTAATCTTCTGACTTGCGGGCTCCTATTTTTACCCGTTTTCTGGTTCATTCATTTCAGGCCACGGTTAAAGAAGCAAATGGGAAAATGGATGTTCAGAGGTTTACAGGCTTTCCTTTTCCTTCTCTATCCTTTAATTCCCACCTTACTACTCGAAATTTTCTCTGTAGACTTAAACTACGAGGACCACAAATCAGCAAATGATTTCATGGTTGGGACCGCCGTAATCAGTATGTCCTTTTTCGGGACGGCCGTCGTTCTGTTCGGGCTGCTACAGAGTCGCTGGCTTCCGGATGTGCGCAGGCGTATCAGTCGTTATCTGAAACCTACCGTCATCTTCGGCGTATTCTACATTTTAGCCGCCAGCGTCATTGTCCTTGCAAGTAATGTCTATAACACAGCTATTGGCGATGTGAACGACTTGGTCGCTGTAGGAATTTTCCTAAGTGCCGTCGTCCAGCTTTGTCTTATCCACCTCCCATATCTTGGGCTTTTTCACATCCATCATAAGTTTTTGTACCGCAAGCTTCTTTTACAGAGAGGGCTTCCTTATTACATAATTGGTGGAGTAGCCGCAATGCTGTCTTTTACCCCTATTCATGGTCTATACTCCCAGTTGTTCCCAATAACAAGGGACTGGGGGCCGCTGATCTCAGGCCAGGAACAAAGTCTTATAGCTCCCGAAAGCTACGCGCTTGCTGCTGGCTTTTTAATTTTCTCCATCCCTGTTATACTCTTACTGGAATGGGTACACAAAACCCGTACCATATCCTTGCTCCAAAAAGAGAAAACGGACACCGAGCTCAACTTACTCAAGCAGCAAGTAAACCCTCATTTCTTCTTCAACACCCTCAACAACCTCTACTCTCTGAGTTTGAAGCAAGCACCGGAGACGCCTGATACCGTTCTTCAGCTTTCGGAACTGATGCGCTACGTCATCTACCGCGCTAAAGAAGAAACCGTAGAGCTTCAGGAAGAAGTAAAATACCTGAAGGATTACCTCGATCTCCAGCGCATCCGCCTCTACCAGGATGCTGACATTGAGTTCACCGTAAAAATGGAAAATCCTGAACTCAAAATTCCTCCATTACTTTTCATCATCCTTGTGGAGAATGCCTTCAAGCACGGCATCGAACCCGCTGTAGGCGAATGTTTTCTGGAGCTAAAGCTGACGGAAACGGATGGTGAGATCAGCTTCTTCTGCCGCAATTCAGTAGAACCAGAAGCCGCCGCCAAGGTGCGCTCCGGAGGTATCGGCCTACAAAACCTTAACCGCCGCCTGGAACTTCTCTACCCTGATGAATTCGACATTCAGGTAGATGCTCGCCCGGAGGAATACTGCGTACGCCTCAATCTTTGGGGGGAAGCGCTCCCTTTAAAAGAAAAACTACGCATAGAAGAACTAGTACCCAACTTTGATGAGCAACTGCTCTAACAACCCTTCCCTTCACCATAAACGAATGCCTATTTCTCCGGTGGAGCCAGCTATCTAATGTCTCAACGCTTCAAAAAATGAAAAGCCGTTTACTTCGCTACCTGAAACACATTTTTCTTACCCTGGCTGTATTTCTCCCTTGCTTAATTCTCTTCGGCCTCTCCATCGGCGCAACCCTTAACTACGGCACGCATGAGCATTTTAAGGACTGGCACAATGATGGGCCCTACGTGTTCTTTGATACTGATTCGACACTAAACATAAGCTATGTTCAGGGTAACCGCGATGATGGTTTTGGACTAAAGGCCGATACTTTTAACCTTCGCCAACAGCCTTCTGTTAAGTGCTATTACTCCTATGACTCCAGCCAGTTCACCACTTACCTCAAGGAGACTTTCAGTGTTCCGCCAGCAGCTTACGAAGACGACCACCCCATTATTGCCATTTCGGACATTGAAGGTAACTACCGGGCATTCCGCAATTTTCTGATTCAGCAGGAAGTCATCAATGACCACCTGAACTGGACTTTCGGTAACGGCCACCTCGTTCTTATCGGCGACTTCGTCGACCGTGGAGCCTACGTAACGCAGGTGCTATGGTTCATACACTACCTGGAACAAAGAGCAGCTGCTCAAGGTGGGCGAGTGCATTACATCATCGGGAACCATGAATTGAAAGCAATGCACGGAAATACCGGTTCAGCATCCGAGAAATACCTGCACATTGCTTCCGTTCTCAACCGTCAGCAACATGAGCTTACCGGTCCGGATTCTTACATTGGCCGTTGGCTCGAAAGTAAAAACGCTATGGAACGAATCAACGGCCACCTCTTCGTGCACGGCGGTTTACATCCGGATTTAGCACAATCCGAACTGGGGATTCAAGAAATCAATACCATCATTCGCAACAATTACCGGCGTGCTTACTTTCCCAGAACGGATGGTAACGATCATCAACTCTTACTCTCCGGCCGTACAGGCCCCTGTTGGTACCGCGGCTATTTTAAAGAAGACCTGCAAGAGGAAGAGGTCATAGCCAGTCTCACTAAGTTTGGTGCTAAGGATGTTGTTGTGGGCCATACTCTTCAGTACCGGGTTAAGCAACACTTCTCCGGCGCAGTAATCGCCATCGACGTAAAACACCCTTCCGATCATGAAATGGATTGGCCGCGTGGCAAGTCAGAAGGGCTTTTAATCGAAAAAGGCAACTTCTATAGATTGCGCAAAGATGGCAGTAAAAAACAACTTAAGTAGTAGTTTTAAGGCCGCAAACCCTCTCCACATTGTCTGCTTCAAAAAATAATATCTCCGCCCTGATCATAGACGACGAGCCCCTGGCCCATCAGGTGATCGAGTCTTACGCCAAAGACCTCGATTTTCTGAACATCGTCGGTAATTGCCACCGCGCTACGGAAGCTTACAGCTTACTTGGTCGTAAACGGATCGATCTGATTTTTCTCGACATCAACATGCCGGAACTTCAGGGGCTGGACTTTCTCCGCACCCTTGAGCATAAGCCCCGAGTGATCATCACCTCCGCCTTTGAAGAATACGCCATTGAGAGTTTCGAGCTTCAGGTTAGTGACTACCTGTTAAAACCCTTCGGCTTCACCCGGTTCCTGCGCGCAGTCAATAAAGTAAGGTCAGAAGCAGGCGAGGCCGCAGGTACAGGGCAAGGCTTTGAGGCAAAGGAAGACCACCTCTTCGTCAAAGTCGACCGCCAGTACCGCCGTCTTGAATTTGCCGACATCCATTACCTGGAAAGCTACGGCAACTACGTCAAAATCTGGACCGGCGAGAGCTTCCTCCTTACCCCCCGTACCCTAAGTGGCATGATGGAAGAACTCCCCGCTGCCGACTTTCTTAAAATCCACAAGAGCTACGTCGTCCGTAAAGCCCTGGTGGATTACCTGGAGGGTAACCAGCTGGTAATGAAAAACGCCCAGGTATTACCCGTCGGGAAGCTGCAACGGGAGGCCGTTCGAGACTGGGTAAGGGGGTGAGCACTCTAACGGGCTGTGCCCTACGGTGAGCACACAAGTTTACAAAGAGAAGTACTTGATAGCTTGTCTAACACCCTGCCGGGAGCCTTCTTTGACGGGCCAAAGAAGCAAAGCCTCTTGGCTGTGCCCCCGGCTGATCACAAATACTGGACCTGATGGCTGAAAATGCAAAAACTCGCCATAAGCCTTTTGTCTTTGCGCTTTAGCTTTTCGGTTAATGGAACTTTCCGGAAGATCAGAAGCCTGGGAAAGGCTCATACAGTTTGCATTTTTCAACCGCCATCAGGCCCAGTATTTGTGGCCGGGGCCGAGGCCGTATGATCGGCGATGTTCCGTATCATGAGCTTCGAGCAGAGTTGCTGAACTTATCGGTAAACAAGAGCCTTTTAGGAAGTTCAAATTTAGTTTTAAACGCTTAAAAGGAAAACTGAAGCGACACCAAAAGATTTATGAATTTTCGACTGGTTAAGTAGCGTTGCTTGAAAAGCAAAGCATTCGATCCCGTAATTCGGCCTTGCTGCTGGCCGGAGAACGGAGGTGCAAAAGCCGTTAAAAAAGAAAAGCTGTCTGAGCATCGACAGGTTGGTATCGAGCGAAAGACTTCGTTAACCGACCAGTTTAAAAGCATTTCTCAAGGCTTCCGCGCGAGTTTTTTTCTTTTAGGCTTTTGCGTCTTCGTTCTCCGATCAGCCAGCAGTACAGCATGGCATTTTGCTTCTCATATCTTT
>CAYPIM010000316.1:0-4952 GCA_964410795.1 uncultured Lewinella sp.
AATAGTACTAGGCAAGCTTAATTGGCTTGTTTATTGGTACTTCAGTTTAGGTAGCTAAGGAATATGGATACTCGGAGATAGAACCTCTCCCCACAGAGAGTTTATGAAATGGGCACTACTCATTTCGCTTCGAGGTTTGATTTTCTGCCTCTCCCCCCGCCCTCTCCCGCATGTCTCGCCTGAGGCTCGACGGAGAGGGAGCCAAAAAGTGTCCGGTAGCGTGGTTAATGGATAGTAATAATAGACTTTGTCAATAAATAATAACAATAGTAGTTGCTACCCATCTAGCGAAGGCGTAGCCGCAGCGGTTTTGCCCCCCTCCCCTGCCGAAGGCGGTGTGGGGAGTTACTGTGTTACGAAACAAGGGTTTTACGACGCTGTAAACTTGTGTTTACACCCTAGAGCGGAACTCCTCCACCGTTAAAGTCATGTATCCGCTCAAAGCTCAAGATTGGGATGGTTCTTTTTTTAGAAAACCTTCCCTGCACCTGCGGCCGCGCCAAATTGCCTATATATAAGGTCGCACCACTTGATATTCCGCTTCGCGGCTTCTTCAAGGTTTGGCTCCCTTTCGCTGCGCGTCTGCCTGAGGCGGTCCGCTGAGCCTTAGGCGAAGCTTGTGGGAGAGGGCGGGGGGAGAGGCGGAAAATCAAAAATGTCCAGTAGTGTGGTATAAGGTATGAACCTACCACCTCGCCCAACGGGCTAAAAAGCCAAGTATAACTTTAGTTACTGGCTTATCCTCTTTCGATGCCCCCACCTTTGTATCAGCGAGAAGGAAGTGTGTGCACAGCGCTCGTTTTCGCTTATCCCTTAAGAATTATACCTAAACGAAACCAACGTGAACCGATTTATCTACACACTGCTCCTCTGCGCCTGGGCGCATACGGCCTTCGCCCTGGTGAAGTACGACGAGGGCCGCCGCACGATTGACGGCATCATTTTGCTGCAGGACAGCGAGGTGCCAACCGACTACTACTACTTTGCCGATGCGCCGCGCCTGGCGGTGCGGGAAGACGGCAGCTTCGAGCTGATGTGCATCAAGTACGTTGGCGGCCCGGATGCCGCTTCCAACGGTGGCCTGTTTCACGCACTGGTGGAGTTCAGCCTGACGCCGGAACGGATCAGTGAACTGGAAAGCAAACTGCGCAAGGACGTACCCAACGGCCGCATTGCCGGCCCGGTGCCACTGCACGAGAATATCCGCGACGGCGAAGAGGGCCTGGCCAGTATGGAGGTTGTTTCCTCCATCCTCTCCGATACGGAAGGGGAGAAGCCACTGACGCAATCCATCGTAAGTAGCAACCACTGTCCGCTGCTGCCCGGCTCCCGCGCGGCCATCGCGGCCAAGCTCAGCCAGGAAGGCGCGACCCTACTGTGGAGTTCCTTCGAGGGCGCTACTTCCGATGTCTCCATCTCCATTAGCGGCTACTACGAAGCCTACGTGAAAGGGTACAACGCTGTGATTGAAGCGGAGGCCAGCACGGTCTACGAGCATTTCAGCTTGGTGTTTAGCAAACAGTCGGGCTACGATCGAACCCTACTGCGCGAGGCAGTGAACGAGTTGATTCAGGACCAAACGATAAAAGTAGAAGTCTTCGACCGCTCAGAAGGCCTGGGCATCGACACGAAAGACATGACCGCGATTGTGGACCTGGTAACCAATAAGCTCATTGAGCTGATGTTTGACGCCAAACTCGGTTGGGCGGCCCGCCCGGAAACGATCGCGACTGTCGACAAAGGACAGATCAAAGGCCGCCAGAAACGCGGTGCCTTCACCAAGTTCTTTGCTGGTACGGGCGATCAGAAATACGTAACCGATAACCAGTTTGTGCTCAAGGACGAGAAGTACATCCGCGTCAACAAATTCTACCTCAACCTCAGCAAGGCAACAACCATCAAGGTGCCCTTCTTCACTACCGGTAATATTCGTGGGATGTATGACCTCTTCAAAGAGGACGGTCCTTATTTCCGTGTTGTCAACCTTGAGGAGGCAACCTTCGCCAGCCGCGAGGTGATTTTCCAGATCGACGGCGCCTTCGCCGAAGCCTTCAGCAGCATCCTTAATTTCGTCACCGTTAGTCTCCGTAAGCAGTACGGCAACGGACAGGCACCCGTTACCAAAGAAATTGTGATAACCGGAAAAGACCTCAAAGAAGGTACCGATTTCCGGCGCATCATTTATCCGGCCCTTGGCCTCAGCGGCCGTGACCTACTGAGCTACGATTTCCGACTTAGCTGGAGCTTCAAGGGGGAATCCGAAACCGTTAACCTGCCCCGCAACCCGGACGATTGGTTGAGTGGTGCGCTGGGTGCGGTATCGCTAAAACCGCCCTTCGCTAAGTCTCTCGTTGAGATTGATGCCGATCTCGAAGCCTTTAAAACGGGAGCAATGAGAGCTGCAACCGTGGTCTTCTTCACCGTCTTGAACGGTAACCCACAAATCCAGCAACGGATAACCTTCCGGGCCGGAGATACCGAAAGTACCCACCGCGTTGCCCTCTACCACGACGACGAACAAACGACCGCTTACCAAATCCGATGGGTCCCGGCTGACGGGTCGGAATCGCAGGCTTCGCCTATTCGAGAGCTTACCGATGGATACTTGTTTTTGACGCCGGGTAGTTAACTGTC
Source organism: uncultured Lewinella sp. (assembly GCA_964410795.1). Lineage (GTDB taxonomy): Bacteria > Bacteroidota > Bacteroidia > Chitinophagales > Saprospiraceae > Neolewinella. The sequence goes on from CAYPIM010000316.1 coordinate 2,635, forward strand.
AAATAGCGGCGGCTTCGAGGTCTGATTTTCTGCCTCTCCCCCCGCCCTCTCCCACACGTCTCGCCTGAGGCTTGACGGAGAGGGAGCCAAACATCGAAAATCCGCTAAGCGAAAGGGGAGGATACGAGCGTAGCGAGCACCCCACCCCTAACTCCCTAATTCCTAAACCTCCCATTCCCAAATAACCATGAAATACCTATCCGCCATACTGGCGCTAGCCCTCCTCATGTCCGTAGCAGAAGCATCCGCCCAGCAACTAATGGTTGACCGCGGCGTACAGGCCGCCGGCCTGTGGTGCTTCCCGGTTTACGGTGATGAACTGAGCTACCACTACCTGCCCAGCCGGGGCCGGTTGGGAAATACGCCCGACGCCATCCCGGAATTCTCCTTCCTACGCTACGTGACGGAAAAGCCCACGCCGGGCGATGCCGCCTCGGTTTCCGCGGCGGGTGGGGGAGGGATTGTGACCTTCCTCGTCCTCTATGACACTCCGGCCGAGCAGGTTGTCCGGGCTGAGGCTGCGCTGCGCGAAAAATTGAAAAATGACGAGGTGGTGCTTAAAGGACCTTGGGCTTTTTCTTCCGGGCGCTATTTGCTGGTCTCTTCGATTCTGCAATCCGATGGCACCGAGAAGCAAGAAGTGCTGGCTACTGGTACTGCCCCAACTTTGGAAAACAGCCGCGTTGCCTTCTCTTTCAACCTCGATCCCGTACGAGCGCAACTGCTGCTTGAAAGCTTCAAGATGAAAACGCCGGACGTATCGGTGGTCTTTGAGTTGGACTTTGAAGGCCTTACCGAAAACTACGAGGCGGAGATCGAAGTCGATTTTGACGAGGTCCGCAAGAGCCAGAGCTACTCGGCGGGCGGCTCGGTCTACTTCGTTGGTGCCGACGTAGAGGTTGCCCTGGATGAGATGCGCCGCAACAATACGATTAAGATGAAAACCATAGGCTCCGACGAAAACCTTGACGGCCTGCTGACGACGGTTTACGACAAGTTGCTGACGATGCTTTTCCAAAAAGTAGAGCCAGAAAAGGTACCCGGTGGCGGCGGCGGAATGTTGGATGCACTTGGCTCTATGTTCGGAGCTGGCGGGGCGCTGGGCAGCCGGAACACTACGGGCTTCGGGCTGTCTGTGGGCTTCAAATACAAGGAACTAAAAGTGACCGGGTCGACGAAACTCAACTTCAAGGGCCGCTCAACGGTGCAACGCAAGCATTTCATCACCTTCAATATCGGTGACCTTTGGCAGAAACACGGCGACCGGGATGATTTATTCCGCGATGTGGCGCTTTACGACCCGGCTTTTCAGCAGCGGTCTGTTCACGTCAACCTGGATGGTTCGTTGGAACGCGCTTTTGCTGATATGGTCAATAGCGTCACCGTCCGGATGCGGAAGCAGCACGGCAGCGGCGTCACGACCCTTAAGGAAGTGATGGTGGACCGGCGCAACTTTCGCGACTCTACTGGTCAGTTCCGCATGGTCTACCTCAACGATAAAGACAGCAGCATGACTGACTGGCTGAGCTACGAGCACCAGGAAGTCTGGCAGTTCTCTGGCGGTGGCACCTACACCACGACGTGGGATACTACGGATGCGGCGATGATCAACCTCTACACCCCATTTGAACGGCGGAGTATTTCGCTGGAGGGTGATATGGAAACATTGAAAAGCCAGGGAGTTCGGGCTGCTTCCGTCAAAATTACCTATCCCTTCTTTGATCAGGAACGGACTGACAGTCGGCTGTTGCGGCCGGGCGATGACCCGGCTTCTAAGCCCTTCCTGGTAACTCTGCCAAGGGGGCGGGAGGCGATTGATTACCAAATCTCGCTGATGCGTGCCGATGGGGCTCCCCTGCGCTGGCGAGGGACAGATGAGTTCGGACTGATCTTTTTTGATGAACCACCTAAAGAATAACGTCCCATGAGAAATTTGAATGTAACTGGATACGAACTTTTACCGTCGAAACGCGAAGCGTTTTATCGGGAAAGCTCCTCCCTGTTGAGCCAGCCACGAGCACGAAGTTCTGCGAAGCACACCGTATTGGAGAGGGGTAGGGGTGAGGTGATCATCGGAGAACGGATCTTCTTTTTCCTCCTTTTCTTCTTCGCAATCACCTGCCTCTTTGGTCAGCGCGATCGGCCCCTTGAAGTAAGGCTTCTCGACGGGAACAAGGTTAGCCTTTACGAGCGGCATACGCTTGACGGCCCGGATGCTGGCCGGATGTATGCTCCTTTCAACCTACGGGTGGCGGAGGGGCGTTCGGGCGAGAAAGAGTTCTCTTTTCTAGCCTACCGGCAAGACAGTACTTCCGCAA
>CAYPIM010000317.1:0-4903 GCA_964410795.1 uncultured Lewinella sp.
TTCCCTGAAGGTTAGCGGCAATGACGGCGGCTTCTAGTGTATCGTGCGCTTCGCTATTTACGATGATTTCTACTACCGTGGCAGCGGGGCGTGTGAGCACAACATCAATGACGTGAACAACGCCATTGGAGGCGTCAATGTCAGCCATAGTGACCTGAGCATCGTTCACAAAGACTCCGGCATCGGTGACACGAATACGGACATCACTACCATTAAGGGTAGTAATCTTTTGGCCGTCGGTTAGGTCATCGGCAAAAGCCTCGACCCCAGCGACATGGTACAGGAGGATATCGGCCAGGGTAGCAGAATCCGCCAGTAGCATGTCTACCGTTCCTTCGGGAAGGGCGGCGAAGGCATCGTCCGTGGGGGCGAAGACCGTAAGGTTACCGTCCGCATTAAGGGCATCGGCAAGACCTGCAGTAATTACAGCGGTTTCGAGGGTATTGTGGACTTCGCTGGCAACAACGATTTCCGTGATGGTTTGCTGTCCTTTCAGAGCGCCAAAAAAGGCAAGGCAGCAAGTTAAAAAGAGTGATAGTTTTCGCATGGTATGTTATATTTAAGAATACCGCGGTGAGCAACTTCACCGCGAAACAAGTTGATAGCCCCCTAATAGCGATCAAGCTTTTTGGTTTTGTAAAAGGCTGGTTTACATACCTTACGGACCTGTTTTCAAACTACTTTGTCATTGGGATTGCATTTCTGCAACGGTAGCTTTGTCGAAAAATCAACTAAAAAACCAACCTCCCTCCTTTTATTGACTCACCGTCTTGAGACCATGTATTTGAAGCTAAGCTATTCCGTTTGTGAAGGTCTGGCCACGGCGATTTCTGCACGGCTTTGCTCGCTGCCGCCCGTAACTTCTCATCCTGCCCTCTTTTGCTGCCCGGCTTCTACAAGGACTTGCTTTGCCTTCCTTCCGAAGTCCAGCTTTAAGCATTTACCTCAAAAGGTAGAAACAATATCTTCCGCCCATGCTTTTCCTTGCTTCAACTGGTTGCGCAGGGCGTGTTTGATGATCCACCGGCGTTGCTTTCCGGTGGCCGGCAACCAACTTTGGATCAGTTCACGGGCTTGTTCTTCGTTGTCCTTAAGAATATCATTAAGGCAATTGGCAACGGATTTTTGTACGTATTTCGTTGGGTCATCCCGTAGCAAATTCAGAATGGGAAACAGTGGCTGGGGATCGTCGATGAATTGCTGGAGTTTAGGCGCCCAGGGCAGCCTGGGTCTTCCTCCTTCGCTGGCCAGGCGGCGGAGGTGAAAGCTGTCAGATTTCGCCCAGGTGACCATCTGATGTTGCATCCGCTTCGGGTAGCGTTCCAGGTAGGGCCGGATGGTGTATTCGGCGGTACTCCGCTGGGTGATTTCCGCCATAGCGTTTACGGATTCTTCAAAGTGATCCAGCCCGTATTTCTCTACGAACTTCGCTGCGGGCATCAGCCAGTAGAACTCTTTAAACATCCCCGTTTCGTTAGGGTTGGGTGGGCCCAGGGTTTGAAGCAGAACGTTGAGTTGCTTTAGATACGTTCCCGGCAGGTGCTCTTCAAGTGCATCGGCGATAAGCTCTACGCGATCCTTCAGCTCAAGATCAGCTACGTTTTCGGCTATGGTACTTACGAAGGGCTTAGTTCTGAACTTTGGTTGAACCAGCGTAATCTTATCCGCCAGGAGTTGGGCAAGGTCCGCGTCGAACCAGAGTTTTAGTTGTTTGAAGGCCATGGGGTGGTTAATTATTGGGAGGTTAAGATCGGGGATTCTCATGACTCTTCAATACAAAACGCACCTTATCTTGTAGTTCTAAATTTTGTTCAAAATGTCCATACAGTCAATGTTGAAATTCGGAAGCATTACTTTCGACTTCCCCTTATCACTAGAAGACTACGACAATTTTTGCCGTGACTATCCTGACCTTCTTAGCGAAAGAGTTACGAATGGCTACATAAACGTAAGACCATTATTGACGTGGCAAGATTCGCTGATAGTGAGTGAACTTAGAGGAAGATTATATCTCTGGAATCGGAACAATTCAAAGCCCGGCAGAGTCTATAGTCTGTCTACCGGCTTTCTTCTTGCCGGTGAGGAGGTAAGGTGCGGCGACGCAGTCTGGGTCTCCAATGAAAGACTAGCACCATTCATCGCCGACCCGGACCATAAAGATAAATGGGCAAAAGTAGTTCCCGATTTCGTCGTAGAATTGCGATCAAAATCAGATAGTTTAAGCAAGCTCAAGCACAAGATGGTCAATACATGGATGGCCAATGGTGTACTACTCGGCTGGTTGGTTGACCCTAAAGATGAAGTAGTCTACATCTACCGCCAAGGGCAAGACGAAGTAGAAGAAGTACGCAATTTTGACACTTCCGTACTTAGCGGCGAGGAGGTTTTGCCGGGTTTTGAATTTCCTTTGGTGGAGTTGAACCTTTGATTATTTCAACCATCATCGCTCCTTGCTCGGCCGCCAGCTCAGGCAAGTCATTAAGCTTAACCCACTGATATAAAAAGACCAGGCCCTCATCTGCTTCCCCAGCAGAAACCGTATGGGCAAAAGTCATTGGGCAGGGCTTATCGTAAGTCAGTTGAAAAAAGCTCCTAAGGTGAATTTCTTCTTTGTCCGCCGCCACATACTCAGTCTCCCCCAGTAGTCTTGACTCGGCAAAGCCATACAAACCTGCTTCCTCTTCCACCTCCCGGAGAACGCCTTTTAGCGGGTTTTCGCCAGGGTTCAGGGTACCGCCCGGAATCTGAAGGCCCGCTTCGGGGTAGTCGCGGTGCGCGAAGATTAGTAGTTCCGTGCCTTCCGGAGAAGGACGGGTGATGTAGGCAAGCACTTTTTTCTTGAGCTGGTAAGTTTCCATATAGATAGCGTGATTTGTCTTGCTCTTAAAGGATTGACTTCAGGTGCAGAATGGCTACACTTTAAAAGCATCTAGGCCAAACAGCCTAACAAATCGTTCCAAAGAGGTTTCTTCCCAATAAAACCTAAAGGCATACAGTGTGCCAATTTTCTTCCCACTAAAGTAGAATCTATAAAGATAAGTTCTTGTACCCCCCCTTAGTAAAAGAATGAAGTTCACATACGCACTTAACCTCCTCAACGGGGTATTTTTCAGACATACGAACACCACTCCAACTGAGTACCTTGAATTCAACAAAATCATCAATCACTCTTGCGGCGATAATCGAGGGAGGTCTTAAAGTTTGCCAAACAATACCAAGCATTAAACCAGGTAAGACTAGTCCCCAAATCGTTATCCAGTCGCCAGAAAACACCCAGGTAATTAAAGGGATTACTACTGCTAAAACGCAAGTAAGAACCAGATAAACCTTAGTATTTGCTTTTATACCCATAATCTGTGGTTAACCACGTAAAAGGAGTTAAGGAGAATCAAGATAATCTCCTACCGCAACTCCAACCTCACCACCGACTCACAGTGGCTGGTCTGGGGAAACATATCCACCGCCCGTGCTTTGACGACTTTATACTTTTCGGAGAGCAGGGCCAGGTCCCGCGCCTGGGTGCCTGGATTACAGGAAACGTAGACGATGACCGGGGCGGCGAGCTCCAGCAGCATCGGGATCACCTTGGGGTGCATGCCCGCCCGGGGCGGGTCGGTGATGAGGACGTCCGGGCGGCCGTGCTTGGCCGCAAACTCGGGCGTGAGGATGTTTTCGGTACGCCCGGCGTACCAGGTACAATTGTCGAGGCCATTGAGCTCGGCGTTGATTTTAGCGTCGTCGATGGCGGCCGCGATTTCCTCGATACCGACCACTGCACCTGCGTCCTTCGCCACAAACTGACCAATGGAACCTATACCCGTGTAAAGGTCGTAGACGTTCTCATTTCCCGTCAGGCCCGCGTACTCGGCGGTGATTTCGTAGAGGCGCTCCCCCTGCCGCGTATTGGTCTGAAAAAAGGACTTTGGCCCGATGTGAAAGCTCACGTGGCCAAGCGTTTCCTTGATGGTGGTGGTGCCCGCGAAGAGGTGCATCTCCAGGTCCATCATGTATTCGTTGATCTTACCGTTGATGCAGTAATAAAGGCTGGTGAGGTGCTCGCCGAATTTAGCCATGATGGCATCGAGGAAAGGCTTGATCTGGTCCTGATCGTTCTCAAAGAAAGCAAGCACCAGCATGCACTCACCCGTGCGGGTAGTGCGGATCATGAACTGGCGAAAAAGGCCGACCCGCTCGCGCATATCAAAGAAGGAAATCTCCATTTCGATGGCCAGGGCACGGATGCCGTTGCGCAACTCGTTGCTGGGGCCGTGCTGGAGGTGACATTTTTCGATATCAATCAGCTTGTCGTAAGCGCCTGCTTTGTGGAAACCGATGACGTCCATCTCGTTGGTCACGGTATCATCACCAACTTCGTCGGCGGTGAGCCAGCGGCGGTTCGCAACGCCAAATTCGAGTTTATTGCGATAGAAGCTGGTGTCTTCGCTGCCGAGAATCGGCTCCCATTCACCAACTTCCACCTTGCCGATGCGCGTGAGCGCATCGCGCACCATGCGGTCTTTCTCGCGCAACTGGCCTTCGTAGCTGAAGTTTTGCCACTTACAACCGCCGCAAACACCGAAGTGCTGACAGAAAGGCTCTACCCGGTCTTCGCTCTTTTTATGAAACTCAAGCGGAGCACAGAAAAGCACCTTCTTTTTTTTGCGGAAGGGGCGCACATCTACCACGTCTCCGGGTACGACTTTCTCGACGAAGACGACCATACCTTCGTCAGTTTTGCCTACGCAGAAGCCCTTATCGGCCAGGCCGGTGATGGTTACGTTGTCAATGCGTTGGGGGAAGCGGTTGCGACGGTTACGGCCCATTTTTTAGATTGATAGATTGATAGTGGGTAGATTAGCTACGCTGCTACTGCGTGGTGATAGAGCTACCGCACGTTGGAGGG
>CAYPIM010000318.1:0-1315 GCA_964410795.1 uncultured Lewinella sp.
GCACCTCGAAGCCTTCATTGTTGGCCTCCGTAGCGGTGGCCCAGCTAAGGGTGACATTCTTATCGTTGGCTTGGCCGTTGAAGGCTGTTAGAGAAACGGGCATGGCGGAGTCGTAGGCGGCTGGCCCCTCAACGGAAATATTATCACAACTAGCAAAATTACTAACGCGCACCCAGTTTCCGGTAGCGGTATTGGGTGGAGTGGGCGTATCCGCTGAACTTTGGTAGAGAATAATGTTAACTCCAAGGATCGAAATGTTCCATGTATTGGTTGCATTAGACCATTCAAGTTCGGTGTCGTCCCCATCTTCATTATTAATATAGTAAGGCCTACCGTTGGAAGTTGATATCTGATTGAAATTAGTGGTACTAATTGAACAACTACTTGAAACCGTTATATCCTGCCCCAAAAACTGGCTGGGTAAAATAAAGAGGAGTACTAAAATACTGAGAAAGGGGATTGGTCTTGTTTTCATGATTGAGGAGTATTTAGTGAAGTGATTTAGACTTATGGATTGGCCTTGCGCATAACCACTTGTAGATCATGTGCAGGCCATGAATGTTTTCTCACATCATACTCAACCGATAGCCATGATACTTGCCTTGGACAAAGGTACCATGATTGTTCGCGTTCCTAAGTGTCGAAAAACAGCAAAAGTTTAAACCAGTTCATTTCCCTTAAAACCCACCTTGCACCTGCGGCCGCGCCAAAAAAATGCCCCCATCAGGAGTTGTAGTCCGGATAGGGGCAAAAACGTGGAGAAAACCGGGCGGCGAACGTAACTGCTCTACCAGTGAGCTACCGCGGCTTGAAACATCAAGTAGCGCCGCGGACGGGAATCGAACCCGCTACCTGTCGATTAACAATCGAAGTAGCGCCATATCCTAACTGCCACGTAGTACTCCCAACGGGATTCGAACCCGTATCAACCGGTAGAAAGCCGGTTATCCTGAACCTTTAGACGACAGGAGCAAAATACCCGAAAAGAAAACGAAGTGGGGCCGCGCCGAAGCGCTCAGGACTCGAACCTGTCACCCTCAATGGAGGATGATCAAACCAAACGAAGGAACCCACTTTCTGACTGTTCCGGGAAGACGCCACACAACCGTTGTGGTGGCTGCGGGGATAATGCTCTGGGAGGGACGGAAAGTTGCAGAAAATAGCATTTAGGTTTTAGCATTAAGCATTTAGGGCTGCCGCACTATCATGTGCGGCAGCCCTAAATGCTAAAACCTGAATGCTAAACGCTGATGTTAAAGTTAGTCCAACTTCAAGCATTCCAGGAACGCCTTCTGCGGCACTTCAACGCTACCAA
>CAYPIM010000318.1:1415-4872 GCA_964410795.1 uncultured Lewinella sp.
TAGTCCAACTTCAAGCATTCCAGGAACGCCTTCTGCGGCACTTCAACGCTACCAAACTGGCGCATCTTCCGCTTACCGGCCTTTTGCTTTTCGAGGAGTTTCCGTTTACGGGTGATGTCTCCACCATAACACTTGGCGGTTACGTCTTTACGCATGGCGGAGAGCGTCTCGCGGGCAATTACCTTGGCACCGATGGCCGCCTGAATGGCGATCATGAATTGCTGACGGGGCAGGAGCTCGCGGAGCTTCTTACACATGCCCCGGCCTACGTACTGCGCTTTGGAGCGGTGAACGAGGGCGGAGAGGGCATCAACGTTTTCGCCGTTGAGCTTGATGTCCATCCGTACCAGATCTGTATCCTGGTAGTCTTTCGGTTGGTAATCGAAGCTGGCGTAGCCCCGGCTGATGGACTTGAGGCGGTCGTAAAAGTCGAATACGATTTCGGCCAGCGGCAGCTCGAAGTGAAGCTCTACGCGCTGAGGGCTGAGGTAGGTCTGCTTGGTCAGCATTCCCCGCTTCTCGATGCAGAGGTTCATGATCGAGCCGATGTAATCGGTGGTGGTAATGATCTGGGCGAAGATGATGGGCTCCTCCACTTTCTGGCGGTTGTTCTGCTCGGGCAGTTCGGCCGGGTTGCGGATTTCGGTGACCTTGCCTTTGGTATCGGTCACGCGGTAGGTTACGTTCGGTACGGTCGTGATTACGTCCATCCCAAATTCGCGGAAGAGTCGTTCCTGCACGATCTCCAGGTGGAGCATACCGAGGAATCCACAGCGGAAACCGTAGCCGAGGGCGGCGGAGGTTTCGGGTTCGAAAATGAGGCTTGCGTCGTTGAGTTGCAGCTTTTCGAGGCTGTCGCGTAGTGGCTCGAAATCATCGTTGTCGAGCGGGAAGATACCGGCGAAAACCATCGGTTTTACTTCCTCGAAGCCGGAGAGCATTTCACCGGGGCGTTCCTTTAGAGTAATGGTGTCTCCCACCTTGATCTCGGAACTGTTCTTAACTCCGGTGATGATGTAGCCAACACTACCACATTTAATTTCTTCGGTGGGGCGAGGCGTGATTTCCATCGCGCCTACTTCATTGGCGGTGTATTCAGCGCCGGTGGCGATGAACTTGATGTCTTGCAGCTTCTTCAGAGATCCGTTCATGATCCGTACGTAAGCGATGACGCCGCGGAAAGGATTAAAGACAGAGTCGAAGATAAGGGCCTGGAGCGGTGCTTCGGGATCACCACTAGGGGCGGGGACACGCTCTACGACGGCCTTCATGATGTCTGGAACACCGATTCCGGTCTTGCCGGAGGCTTCGATGATGTCTTCGCGTTCACAGCCGGTAAGTTCGATCATCTGATCGGCCATTTCTTCAATGCGGGCCGTCTCCATGTCTACTTTATTGAGCACGGGGATGATCTCCAGGTCGTGCTCCAGGGCCAGGAACAGGTTAGAGATCGTTTGCGCCTGGATGCCCTGGGTGGCGTCTACCAGCAGCAGCGCACCCTCACAGGCGGCGATGGAGCGGGAAACCTCGTAGCTAAAATCCACGTGGCCGGGGGTGTCGATCATATTGAAGACGTACTCGGTCCCGTCCGTATGCGTGTAACTCATCTGAATGGCGTGGCTCTTGATGGTGATGCCGCGCTCGCGCTCTAGATCCATGTCGTCTAGCTGCTGGTCCATCTTCTCCCGTTCTGCTACGGACTGGGTAAAGTCGAGAAGTCGATCGGAGAGGGTACTCTTGCCGTGGTCAATGTGGGCGATTACACAGAAGTTGCGAATATTCTTCATACAGGGCGCAAAGGTAACGTTAATCCTTGGGGCTTAAAAGCCTTTGGGGAATAGGTTGAAACATCTTGGTGTCAGGAAAACGCCGTGGCGGTGATTAGGTTGCAATTTTTGGGCACGGGCGCGGGCGCAGGTGCAAGGAATTGGTTTTAAGGGGAGGTGCGGAGCTGGCTGTCTCGCCCACAATCACTAAGCCTTGTTAGCATTAGCAGGGCTTTTTTGATCGCCATCATTCCCATTTGTTTGGGCGTTGCTTCAGTTTCCCACAGTTGGAGATCGAGGTCGTAATCAAGGGTCCCGTTAACGACGATTTCTTTGAAAACACCCCCGTGGTTCAGGTCGTGGACCGTCAGGATCACCGCCACTTCCTGGTTAGCACTTCGTGTTGGCGGAAGAACTGCGCCACCACTTACCCGTCCGGGGCCAACGTCGAGAAATACCAGGTAGTCAAGGCTTGTTTTTTCTACGAAAAAAATAAGATTGTCTTCTGAGAGTTGGTCGCTGTAAATCGGGGGAAGTTCTCCCCGTTCGTTGAGACCGTCTTCGGTTGCTATGAAGACGGTGGGGCACCGGCCCAGTGTTTTGATGGCGGTTTGGTACAGGAGCTTTTTAGCTTCGGCATCGCCGTATTGCCCTCTCGGCTCAAGGATGCCGATTTTTTTACCTCTGACGGGTAACTGGGCGTTAACGAACTCTCCGCCGTAGCGGTACTCGCCGTAGCGGATGCAGCCACTCACAGAAATGAGTAGCACAAGCAGTAGAAGAAGACGAAGCAGGTGTAACATAGGCTGTTGTTAGATAGGAGTAAGGTGGGTGGGGCAGAAAAAGCGAAGAAAAGAGCTGAGGCTGATGAAGGTAAGAAAATGGAGTCTGAATTTGCACCAATAAGTTGTATTTGGTGTGCGAACTAACCAGAATCTAAGCTTCATCGAAGGGCTTCTGGTGAACGTTGGAAATCAATCTACATTAAACGGAGAACTCGGCTACTGTATTGAAAACGATTGGAATTTGGCAACGGACTCTTAAAACCGCAGTATCATGCCCAGTCCATTCTCCGTACCACCTAAAAGGAGCGGGATGGCCTCGTTTCTTCCTGCCGCAATAAAGTAATTCACCAGGTCAAAAGCCATCAAAAAGGCGCCCTGTAGCATGATGCTATTGCCGAAGCCCTTGAGTTGATCCGAATTTACATTTGGGCGTTTGGCCCGTTCGGTGAGGTAAAGACCGCCCATGATGTAGCCTGCATCGAGCCCGGCATTGAAGAGGAGGATTTTTTGAAAACTGTTGTGCTTGCTCAGGCTGGTAGCCAGGCCCCAGGCAGCGGGGTCAGACTTCATCGCAGTGTAGTAGCCAAAACCGGCGATGGCCAGGTTGAAACCGTTCCACATGGCGTTCATGCGGTGGAAGTGTTTCGTAGATCCTTCCGCTGAGCCCTGTAGGGCCGTACCCGTTGCAATGTTGACCACGGCCCAGCCGCCGAGGGTGAGCATGGCCGTTTTCTGGTGATCGAGGCTTTGTTGGTTGAAGGAGGGTAGGTTGAGGCTTATTTCCTGGGCATAAAGGGAACCGCAGTAGAGTAAGAGGAAGCAACAAAGTAAGGTGGAGAAGTGGTGCATGATGGGCTAACCCTAAAGCCACCACTCGGGTTCATAAGCACGTATAAACACCTGTTT
>CAYPIM010000319.1:0-4860 GCA_964410795.1 uncultured Lewinella sp.
GAAGGTAGATTGATAGCGCTGCCAATCAATCTATCACACTATAAAATCTATCAATCTATAACATCTATCAACCTACTTTTCGCAACCTCAAACCAAATCCGTACGTTAGAGCCCAATAAACCGCCGCAAATGAAAAATTCCGTCAAAACCGGTACCATACTCCTTTCGGAGCCCTTCATGCTGGACCCCAACTTCAAGCGCGCCGCCGTTCTTTTAGTTGACCACGGTGCGGACGGCAGCATCGGCTTCGTCCTCAACCGGGAGAGCAACGTACGGATTGATGAGCTGGTGGAAGATTTCCCCGAGTTCAACGCCCCCGTTTACGTGGGCGGGCCCGTTGGGCGCGACACCGTACATTACCTCCACCGCTGTGGCGATCTTCTGGAAGGGAGTGATCTGGTCATCAAAGGTGTTTGGTGGGGTGGCGACTACGAGCGGTTGAAATTCCTCGTCCGGCAGCAACTGATAAGCCCACGCGATGTCCGTTTTTTTGTTGGATACAGTGGCTGGTCCGAAGATCAACTGGAGGAGGAAATGGCATACGGCAGCTGGGTTACCGCAAAAATGGACCCCAATTATCTCTTTAACGCCTCACCAGATACGCTCTGGCGGCAGGTCATGGATCACAAGGGCAATGCCTACTCCGTTATTGCTGACATGGAGGATGATTTGAAGCTTAATTGAAAAAGCCTATCTCTACTTCTTCTTTTTACCTTTTCGCGACCGCAAGCGTGGCCGGTTCCACTGCTCTTTTTGTGCAAACTCCACAATCTGCTTCATGAAAGCAACCATAGACAAGAAAACCAAGTAGCCGAAGGTGACCACGAAGTAGATCCATTTGTAGCTTCCCGCCTCGCCGATGCTTAGCCCACTGAACGCCCAGGCCAGTAAGCCGGAACCAACCGCTAAACCGAGGAAAGAGTAAATACTCCGGCCCCAGTACTTCATTAGGTTTTCGGACGTGGCACTCATAATGGCGTTGAAGAGCGCGAAGAAGAGCAAAAAGCTGGCGGAACAGAGCCAGGGCCACTTCGGCGTTACGAAATCGTCCGTAGCGGCAGCAACGAGCGAGCCGAGGAGAATAAACACGAAAACGGCTACCAGTGCACCACCCGCCTGGTAAAGAGGGTCAATTTTTCGTTCAAAAATCGAGGTATCGTCCATGATGGCTTACTTTTGACCACCTAACGCAGCAGCGCCCTTATTGTTATGAAAAAACAGTTTCCCCTCCTCACCCCTACCTCCTATTTCCCGCCCGCACATTGGTTTATTGGGGCGCGGGACGCAGGTGCATGGGAGGTTGAAGGGCATGAAAACTACCAGAAAGGCGGATGGCGAAACCGCTGTCGCATCGCCGGCCCCAACGGCCCTCAACTCCTGACCGTTCCGCTCGAAAAAGGAAAGCACCAGCGCAAGCCCATCCGGGAAGTCCTCATTAGCTATCGCAACGACTGGTGGCGTGAGCATGAGCAAAGCATTCGCACTGCCTACGGCCGCTCCCCCTACTACGAGTACTACGCTGAGGAAATCTTCGCCATCCCCCGCGCCCAACCGAAGACGCTCTGGGAGCTCAACCAAGGGCTTACCGCCGCCATCACACGTTTACTGCAGTGGCCGGTTTTGCCTTCGGTCACCGAAGGCTTCGTCCACCCTACCCGTGCCGAATATCTCCGCCCCACGGACCTGCCAGGTGCCTTAGCGCCCTACCCTCAGGTATTTAGTGATCGGTTTGGGTATTCAGAAGGTCTTTCCATTTTGGATGGCTTATTTTGCCTGGGGCCTGGGGTTGTTTTGAGCGCATTAAGGTGATTTAATAACCACTTCAGATATACACCGTCAGTGTAACTAGTACAAATTTGTCTTTTCATCCAATTTGATTGCCTCGTCCAAGTCATCCGAATTAACGCTTAGTTTACCATGGCTTACAAGAACCTTTCCCAACGATGGGATAGATGTAGCATTATCTGGCCTATCCCATAGTTTAGACCGAATTATACATTTGGCACAATGCATAAACACTTCTTTGACGTTAATCGCTATTCCAAACAAAGGTAATTTCCCCTTAACTGCCAGGTCTTTAAGAATGCTCTCGTCTGTTATAATTTGAGCTGTACCATTAACACGTAACGTTTCTCTAATCCCTGGAATTAGAAAGATGATCCCAACATTTGGATTCTTGATAATATTAGTAAGCGTATCTCCTTTTTTATTCCCTGGCCTATCTGGTATTACCAAAGTGTTTTGATTAAGTACATTTACAAAACCAGCAGTATCTCCCTTTGGAGATACGTCAAAGTTCCCAGCTAAATCACTCGAAGCTATCGTGAGAAACGGAGATTTATTTATAAAATCTTCGCAAATTGAATCAATATAACTTATCGTCTTACTAGTTACGACCTCGTTAGGATAGCCTAATATTTCTCTAAGCTCTTTTTCAGTAGTAATTATATTTTTGAAATTCACTGTTCTGTATTGTTGACTTACTTTTTCAATGTGAAATTCAATTTACACTAACTAGCCTGGTTTAAAAAGTTCTAGCCAATTAATTCCTACTGCAATCGATTGAAATAATGATACTTTGAAAAATAGTTCTAAAAGCTGCTCTACTACTACTATCCAGGGAACGGACGGAGGTCCAAACGAGGGCATCGCCCCTTGTTTTTCTACTGCTTAATCAGTTTGACCATACCGGAGGAAGTCTCCTGACGCACAGATAGCCAGTATACTCCATGTGGAATGGCACCAAGACGCAAGGGCGTCTGGTCAACACCAGGGGGAATGGCCTGCCTATACACTACCTCGCCTAAAGCGGAGTAAATAATGAGGTCCGCAGGGTGATTACTGGCAGGTGTCTCAAGGTTAAAAGATCCAGTTGTAGGGTTTGGGTATACCTTGAGCTTAATGTCATTACTACCGCTTCCTGCTACGCTCGTCACCATAACTACATCAACATTAGGCTTGTTGACATTAGAAATTCTTTCCTCCCAACCTCCACCAGTCGGTACAAGCACTGTTTGGAATTGATAAGCATCCTCCGCAATAGGCACGCTAAGTGGTATGAATAGCTTTGCAGTCACTTCATTCAGGCCAAGAGCTGCCGTCTGGCGGAACTCCTTATAGACGGTAAAAGGAGATTGATCTAACTGAAACCATACGACTATTTCTTGCCCTTCAGCAGCACTATAAGTAATATTTACCAGAGCAGTATCTCCGGGACTAACACTTTCAGGACTAACGGTGGATATGATTAACTGGCTATCCTCCCCTAAAACAGTAACCCGGTTTTGGATCAATTCAGATAAACTATTATCGACCCCTTCCCCATCTGGCGCAATGAAAGCCAGGTAACGATATTGGTTAGTACCCGGCGAAACATCCATCGGAATATCAAAGACAACGTCAATCGTCCCCGAACCTGTATTTACATCAGTAACAACTTGGGTATACACCGTGAAGGGGGCGGCATCCAGCTGAAACCAAACCACGATATCCTGATCATCAGTGGCAAGGTAATTGACAGCAACTGTTACCTGCTCACCGGGAGAGACTACAGGAGGGCCATTAACCGATAGAATGGCAGGATCAGTGCTGCCCACGCCTCCACAATCAGCCGGGGCACCGTTTCCAGGGTTAAGTGGAGCAAACCCGAATTCGTTCCGATCAGGCAAAGCCGTAATAGCCGCAGCCAGGCCATCATAGGCAGGCTTTGGGGTATAATTATTTCCTTCTACTATTACAGCATCCTGGCAGCCATTAAAAGGCGGACTATTTAGAAGCGTAATCCAATTATCCTCATCCCGAAGGCCCCATAATAAGACTTGACGGCAGTTTGGTTGAGAAAAAGCCATTTCACAAAATTCTTGAAAGGCAATCTCTTGGAAAGCCTCTTCCCGATCATTGTTACAAATTCGAATATCAAGCTCCGAAATAACAACTTCAAGGCCTGCCATTGCTAGGTCTTCAATAGACTGCTCAACCAAATTTATAAAACCCTGATTAATTTCACCCGCAGAATTCACCACATCAGAGAGTATCAAATGGGACTGAAACCCAACACCATCAATAGCGGCACCACATTCTTTCAGTGCCTTAACTTTGTCGCGCATAAAGCGGTTCTTAGAAGCGACAGAAGAACTAAAAGTTTCAATGGAGTAATCATTGATATACAATCGAGCTTCGGGTTGTGCCTCTCTGGCCCACACGAAAAGCATTTTGATGTAATTCTCATAGGTCGCTTCTCCCCATTCTGTCATACTGCCATCATTAGCCCTACGGTACCAAGTTCCTTGTCGCCATTGGCGTCGTCCGTTAGGCGCCTGATCGGATATGGCTTCGTTAATTACATCCCATTCGTCAACTCTGTCTCCGCAGATTTGTCCTAAAGCCAGAATATATTTCCTAGAAAAATCGAAAATTTGTTGTCCCGTCCAGGTAGGGCCGGCCTGGTCAAGCCAATTTGGTGCTTGATTGAACCAAATCATAGCGTGGCCTCGCTTGCGCATGTCGGCCCAATTTTCGTTACTTAAAAACGCTTCAATATTCTCTTCCGTTAGCGTTGCCCTGAGTTGTTCAACCGTGAGATTATGAATACCCATTGGCTCAACCGATGGAAGGACGAAACTCATCTTCATGTAGTTCTCCAACACTACCGCATTGTATTCCTGCCGTAAATGGGCATCTGCTAAGCCGCTTCGGAAACTAGCCGGATTATCAAGATGAGGATTACTGATTAAGTTTCCGATGTAAACCTTTTTAGGGCTCGAGAGTTCCCGCAAGCTATTTTGTGCGTAAAGCGGAGTGCCGAGAAAAAGTAGTAGTAGCAGTGCAAACGGTGTCACAATTTCCGGAACAAACTTGAAG
>CAYPIM010000320.1:0-4706 GCA_964410795.1 uncultured Lewinella sp.
GGAGCTTAGCTTCGAATGCCTAAAGTTAGGGGAACCGATCACTCCAAGCAAGTTTTCACCCTGCTGAACTTAACTGGAGAAGTCAATACGATGTATCTAACTGCCCCCTATCTTTTCAAGTAATTGTTCCAGCCGAAGCTCGGGGGTATCACCCGGTAATAAAACATCAGGCACCGTTTTCGTCTCTTCATTGGCACTACCATCGGGGTTCAGCCCCATTTCTCCGGTAAACCGGATAACTATTCCACTTTCAGGCAAGGTCAGGAGCAGAGGGTCGGAACCAATGCCGTCTCCGCTAGTTGTCTTACCAACTACCTCCGCAAAGCCGGTCACCTTGCAGAAATACGCCAGTGACTCTGCTGAAGAGTAGACTGCTTCATCAACCAATAAATAGATCTTACCCGTAAAAGATTTACTATCATTGACTGGCGCAATCGAGTTGGTGTCGCGACTAAAAACGTAATCACCAGACGATAATTCAGGCGGAAGACTGGGTAAATCCAATGCTTCGTAAGTCAGATTTTCCTCATATCCGGGCTTCAAGCGCTTTAGCCTCGGTGATTTTTTGAAGCCCATGACGATTGGGTAAAAGATTTCTTCGTTGATCAGGTGCCCGACGATGTGTTCGTGCCAGTAAGTTTCAGATCCACCACTGTTACCCTGAATATTCAGGACCAGGTGTTCATATTCATGGGCTTCACGAAAGAAGCCTTCAAGTCTCTCCGCATCTATTTCTATTTTCTCGTAGGAGAAAGAAGGCAGATTAACTACTAATGTTTGTCCGCTAACGACTTGAGAAATACCTGTAATCTGAGTTACTTGCTCGTCTGAGACTTCTTCTTCCTCATCGCTACCCTTAAGTTCATTTAGCAACCCCTGCCAATAAGCTGCTTTTTCCTTTGCCCCAAAGCGTTCCATTTCGGCTACCATGGGCGCATACTGAGGATGCTCGGCGACTATATCACTATAGCCTGCGTAGAAGTAATCATACATTATGGTTGGATACAGATCAGTATGTCCGTTACGAAGCTCAAAGACAATTTCCTGAATAGCAGCGATGTATTCCCTATCGTTGGTGGTCGCTCTGACTTTATCAGCATAATGCTGCTTATTACCAAGCCAATCTATCTCGTATTGTCTTTTATTGACTCCGAAGTAGGGATAAGATTGCTCAAATTCAGTATAAAGAAATTCAAAGTCTCTCAATTTCTCTTCCGTAGAAAGAGGTTGAATAACGTCTTGGCTGACCAACAAATGGGGGTAGCAGCTACAAAAAAAGCAAACCAGTATGATAAATAATTTGATGTGCATAGATATTTGTTTACGGGTATTCTTTGCTGAATTCCAGCTAACGGAGGGATATCCTCGGCAAGCACAAAAGTGAGCGGGGCAAAAGAGCATAGAAAATAATTGTGCCCTCCGGCACCTTTGACGGGACGACCCTAAGCCTACTTGTGATGAAAAGCGTTGATCACAATTTCACGGGCTTTACCCCGGTTTTAGAGACCTTTGCACAATGCTTCAATTCCTCCAACGGCGCTGGGTCTATCATACACTGATCTGGTGTACGGGAGCCGTGCTGACCAGCGAGGCAGACATTGACCCGACCAACGTTTGGGCTAGTTTCAGGGAAGTACTCCTGGAAATACTAATTTACTTTCCACCACTGGTTGGCTGTGTTTACGTCGTGTTCTACTTTAAGAAACGGTACCTTGACCGCCAACGCTATTTCTTGTTCGCCTTCCTATTACTTCTCACAGTAGCTCTGGGCGTGGGGGCTTACCAATTAGAGTACTATCTGATTGGGACGCATTCCAACTACCTCCGGCAAGACGCTCAAAATCTTATCTTCATCTCCCTGATGGCCATCGGCCTGCAACATTTCAAACGTGATATCGCCGATCAATATCGACTCAGGGAGCTACAAGCACGGAACACCGAGATTGAGCTGGCTGCCCTGAAAACCCAGCTCAACCCCCACTTCCTCTTCAACTCTCTCAACAACATTTACGGTGTTGTGCAAGAGGACGTGCCAAGAGGGTCAGAAATGATCATCGGCCTGGCAGACGTAATGCGTTATTACCTCCGCTCTTCAAATAGGGAAAGCATCAGCCTAGAGGAAGAAGCCCAGTTGATTAAATCTTACGTCGAGCTGGAAGCCCTGCGCTTACACGATAACTGCGAGTTGACTTCCAACGTCCAACTAGCTGGTAAAAGCGGTGAAATAGCCCCCTTACTATTACTGCCTTTCATCGAAAATGCGTTTAAGCACGGTACCCACCCGGTACGCCCTTGTTTTATAGCCATCAACCTTAGCGTCGTAGATAACGCCATTTGCTTCACCGTGTCCAATAGTATGATTGGCAACAGTAAGACTATTAAAACCAATATCGGACTCGCCAACACCAAAAAGCGCCTGGCCCTGATTTACCCCGCCTGCCACGTACTCGAAATCACAGAAGACGAGGCAACCTATTCCGTTCGGCTCAAAATCCCGCTCCGCTCATGACTCCGCTCCGTTTGTTACTGGCCGATGATGAGCCCCTGGCGCATAAAGTGCTGGAAGGCTACTGCCGTAAAATTGATTTCATCGAAATCACGGGCAATTGTTACGATGGCGTTTCAAGCCTAAATTTTCTGAATAAACACCCGGTAGACGCCATTTTGCTCGACATCCAAATGCCCGACCTCACGGGGCTGGAATTGCTGGACAGCCTTAAGAACGACTCTCCTAAGGTGATCCTGACAACGGCGCATACCGAGTTTGCCGTCCGGTGTTTCGAGTACGATCAAGTCATCGATTACCTCCACAAGCCCATTAGGATTGATCGCTTTTACAAGGCGGTCAATCGGCTAAAAAACACTCTCGAACTGGAGTTGGGGGTAAGTAAGCAACAGGCTAAGCACGAGCTAAGTGAGGATATCCCGGAGTTCTTTAGCATCAAGGACAAGCGGATAATTTACAAAATCCGGCTCAACGATGTAGTATACATACAGGCGTGGGGCAATTACCTCCGGGTCTTCCTGGAGAACGGGGAGGTCAAAACGATCCGCAAAACCATCAAAGAGATCATGCGGGAGCTACCCGACCAGTTGTTTGCGCGCGTCCATAAATCCTATATCGTCAACCGCCGCCGGGTGAGCGCGCTAGAGGGCAACCAACTTTTCCTCAAAGACGTCGTACTACCCGTTGGCAAGAGCTACGCGATGCTGGTGAAAGAGCGATTGATATGAGCATTTGGGGCGCGGCCGCAGGTGCCATGAAAGGCCTTTCAAGAAGCAGGGCTTGACCTAGCTGTAAGCCCCGTTAAGCCGATCTCCCAGGTCAATGATCTCCTCCCGACGAGCCAGTGCAGCGAGCCAGTTGGCAGGGATGGCCTCCACGCCGTAGAGCAATGCAGCGGGAGCACCGGCCACACAGGCGGTGGTGTCGGTATCCCGGCCAAGGTTCACTGCTTTTAAAACGGTTTCGCGGTAATCATCGGCATTGAAGATGCACCAGAGGGCGGCCTCAAGGCATTCGACGACATAACCACTTCCCTGCACCTGCGTTCGCGCCAAATTGGAGAAATCCGCCTTGATGAGCGTCGCCAAAGCGTCCAACTCTTCGATCGGGAGGTTGGCGGCCATCAAGAAATCAAGCAACTCCCGCCGGGCCGAATCCAGTGCCTTCTCCTTGGTCTCTTTGGCGATGATGTGCGCGCAGAACCGCAGGTACAAAAAGCAGCAGCACGCCGAGCGGATGTGGCCATGCGTGAGCGCCGAGTGTTGCCAGATGGGCGCGAACCACTCCGCCACCGGCTTGTCGCGGAGGTAGGCGTAGAGGGGGAAGATGCGCATGAGGGCGCCGTTGCCGTTGTCTTGCTCGGTAGCACCTTCGTTTAAGGTTGGCAGGCGCTCGAATTCCTCGTCTTCAATAATATCCCTCAACTTACGAATGGATCGCCGGGTAGTGTTCCCAATATCAAAAATTTCATTGTTAGGAGTCCAATAGCCATGCCAGACGTAGTTGATTAGCCGCTTCGACTGATCCACCAAGTCAAACGTCCCCGTTGCCAAACTCTCCGCCAACCCAAACGCCAGGCTGCTGTCGTCGGAGAAATAGCCCGGGGGCTGGTTGTACGTGCCGTAGCCCCGGATGTCGGTAACCGGATTTTTGTCCAGTTCGCTGCGGGTTTGAAATTCTACGGGGACGCCGATGGCGTCGGCTACGGATAGGCCTAGGAGGGCGGTGGTTATGGGGTTCATAGGGTGTGGTAGTTTTGTGGTTCGGTGGATGATGATTTTGTGGGAGGTGGTACTAATATTTGGGTAATTTTGACTGCTTTGGGCTTTTATTGCTAATATATTAGTACCCGTCGACTTTGTAAGTTATGCCATAATAACGCTCAAACCACAAGCGAAATAAACGCACTCCGTTGAACCGACTCTACTTTTTCTTTCCAAAGATCAGGCACAGTTTCGGGATCAGCGGACATTCCGGCGATACCGCCTACGATAGCGCAAATGGTGTCGCGGTCTCCCAAAATAGACACCGCTTTCCACAGGGCTTCTTCAAAGTTATAAAGGTTATGCGCTGCGCACCAGATGGCGA
Organism: uncultured Lewinella sp.; assembly: GCA_964410795.1. Taxonomy (GTDB): domain Bacteria; phylum Bacteroidota; class Bacteroidia; order Chitinophagales; family Saprospiraceae; genus Neolewinella. The sequence goes on from CAYPIM010000320.1 coordinate 4,595, forward strand.
AAGGAACCGTGTCCTGCGCGAGCATTTTTGTTCCGTCGCCCAGCACTGTCCTAACCGTATTGATCGTATAGCTGTAGGGAACGGAGAGGCTCTTATTAATCTTCGCCCTGGT
>CAYPIM010000321.1:0-4696 GCA_964410795.1 uncultured Lewinella sp.
TAAGCAAATCCATTAAACCCGGTAATATCCATTCCGGTAATCAACAGGTGGATGTCATGAGTACCTTCGTAGGTAACCACTGATTCAAGGTTGGCCATATGGCGCATGATTGGGTATTCTGATGTGATGCCCATTCCGCCATGAATTTGGCGCGCTTCGCGCGCGATCTCCAGGGCCATATTTACGTTGTTGCGTTTGCCCATGCTGATCTGCGCAGGGCTGGCCTCACCACGGTTTGCCAGCGTGCCGAGGCGCCAGGCCAGGAGCTGAGCTTTGGTAATTTCGGTGATCATCTCCGCCAGCTTTTTCTGTGTGAGCTGGAACTGACCGATTGGCTTACCGAACTGTGTCCGTTCCTGGCTGTAACGCAGGGCGGAGTCGTAGCAATCCAGGGCAGCACCGATGGCGCCCCAGGCGATGCCGTAGCGGGCCTTGCTGAGGCAGCTCAGCGGGCCGCGAAGGCTCTTGATGTCGGGGAAGACGTTCTCCTTAGGCACCTTTACGTTATCGAACACAAGCTCGCCGGTGACAGAGGCTCTGAGGCTCCATTTTCCTTTGATTTCGGGGGCACTGAAGCCTTCCCACTGGCTTTCCACGACCATGCCGCGTACTTTACCATCTTCGTCTTTGGCCCAAACTACGGCCAGGTCGGCTACCGGGCTGTTGGTGATCCACATCTTCGCACCGTTCAGTACGTAGTGATCGCCAGCATCCTTGATGTTGGTGATCATGCTGCTCGGATCGGAGCCGGAGTCAGGTTCCGTGAGGCCGAAGCAACCGATGAACTCACCAGCACCAAGTTTGGGCAGGTACTTTTGTTTGGTCTCTTCGTTAGCGTACTTATAAATCGGGTACATCACCAGGCTGCCCTGAACGGAGGCCATAGAACGTAAACCAGAGTCACAACGCTCCAGTTCCTGCATGATTACACCGTAGGCGATCTCGTCCATTCCGCCGCCGCCGTATTCAACGGGGAGTGAGGGGCCAAAGGCTCCGATATTGGCGAGGCCTTTGAAGAGGTGGGTCGGGCAAACGCCGCGCATTGCCGCATCGTCAATGATGGGCGAAACTTCTGCTTTGACCCAGTCGCGAACGGCATCGCGTGCCATTTTGTGCTCGTCCGTCAGTAACTCATCGACCCCAAAGTAATCGTGGTGCTGAAAACGGTCCGGGCTGCTGGACTGGTGAAAATCTGATTTTGTCGTAAAGCCCTTTTTCTGCGTGGTGGTAGTTTGCATAATTCGTTTAATTTGGTCAGGCAAAGATAAGGCAGGAGTAGGGTAGTAATGTAATCCTGTAGTAATGTAGTCAGAGCAACCGCAAAGTCCAATGTTCGCGATGAGCTGATGAATTTCCGAAGGAATTCATCAGCCCATCGCGAGTAGAAAGACCCCGTCGGGGCCAGATGGACGCCATAAGTGCCCCGAAGTGGGTACTTCCCCCAGCAATGACTTAATCGGCAGCCGGTAGGCGTCGATTAGCCCGTTGCGAACATTGGACTACCTCGGGCGAACGAGCGTAGCGATGTGAGTGGCCGCAGCGGTAGCCACTCAGTGACTCGCCAACTCAGTAACTCAGTAACTGAATCGGAACCTCTACCACCGTAGTATCCCAGCCCATTTTAAGGTGAACCGTTCCTGGAGAAGCTTCATAAAGCGAAATCGAGAAATTCTCGATTACTTCGTCTACTTTTCCCGTGGGGGCGGTGATGGTCGCAACGTTGTGCTCCGGCTTGTAGGCGTATACACCCCAGCCATCTACATCGAGACTGAAAAAGACTTCCCATTTGTCTGCATTTGGGATTGCGCCGACGGTGTAGCGGCCAGCAGGCACCAGGCGGTCACCAATTTTTACCGGAGCGAAGAAGGTGATTTCCGTAGTTTCGTTGGCTCCCAAACGGTAGGGCTCACCGTAAGGAGCAAGGTCTCCTCCCCAAACCTCACGACCTTTCTTATACGGCCGGCTGTAGAGTACTCTGATCTTAGGTTCCATGGCCATAGCTGCGCTGTCGGTTTTCGCAAAAGCACGGAAGGCTGCACGCGCAGGGTAGTAGGCCGCATCTAGAGGAGACTTATCGACATCGGCAAAGTCCTGAGCCGAAAGCACGGAAACAGAGAGTAGAACTAAAAAGATCGGTAGAAAACGCATGGTTGTTTTATTTAATAATTATGAACTGGTTCATACCGCTGGACATTTTTGACTCCCTCTCCATCGAGCCTTAGGCGAGACGGGTGAGAGAGGACGGGGCGAGAGGCCGAAAATCAAACCTCGAAGAAGCCGCGAAGCGAAATGCCCAGTAGTATGGAACAGGTTAGTTACACCCAGTCTTACCGATAAACCCGCAAAGGAATACTGGCGTAGAACTGCCCATCCACAAAAACCTCCAACCGGACTAATAGTTTGCTGTTGTCAAATTCTCCGTCGGGGAGCAATGCGTTCAGGTCAACGTCTCGGTAGGTCCACATATCAAAATCTGCAGATTTGGGAGAAAGACCGTCTTCACTTACGATTAGTTGGCCAGTGACCTCACCTTCCCGGTTCGCATTTTTGTAGCGGGGGGCAATTACCAGCTTTGTCAACAGATCGTAGCGGAGGATGGCCTCGTGGTAGTCAAAGTCTCCGCCGCCGAGACTGATGTCTATCGTCCAGACTTCGGAGCGGCCGAGGTTGGGGTGTTGTTCCAGGAAACGACCTTTGCTCCAGGTTTCGTCGTAGTGGATGGTACCGTCTTCTTTATAGTAGGTCCAGGTGCCGGTTTTTACACCACAGGTCTTGCCGGATATCCAGTCATCGGTGTTGTTTTCTTGATGAAAACCGCTAACTTTTAGCTGGCCGGAAGGATAGTATTCGCGGTATTTCCCTGCTGGACAGTCTAGGCGCCCGACGTATTCTTGCGTGATTACCCCGCTGCTGTCGACTCGTTGTATCCAGCAGGGCGTACACTTTTGAAGATCATCATTACTTTTGGTCGCCAGGACGATGGTGTCCAACTTGCCATAGGCAGATTGGGCACTGAGGGTACTTAAAGTTATCAGGAATACAGATATTAATAGTAGCAGTCTTTTCATATTTGCCTTAGCAGTCTTTTTAACCATTCTTTGCACCTGCGGCCGCGCCCGTATCTAGATTGATAGATGTGATAGATTGATAGATGTGGTAGTGTGATAGAGCTACCGCAAATAATAGTTTAGCTCAGGAAGTTGTAGGTTAAGAACAGATGTATTTTGTAAGTGTTTGATTGTGAATCCCTTGTTGACCTGTAACCGTTTTTATACGCATATAAACGTAAGTATGCGTATAAAAAACGACTAATCCGGATCGTTGGAAGTTGTTTTGCTTGAAAGTACAAGTAAAGATGGCAAAATCATACTTCAAGAACTGGATGGCTTACCGAAAGGCATTTTTGCAGCAGCGCGAAATTAAAAAACTTACGAAGAGTTGGCCTTTTGAGGAGAAACGATTACTTGTTGATCAAGTTCGGCGCTCAACCCGCGGCGTGATTGGAAACCTGGCGGAGAGTTTTGCTAAACGACGATACCCAAAATACTTCATCGCCAAAATTACAGATGCCGCTGGTGAGAATTATGAAACACAGGCCTGGCTGGATGTTGCGGTAGACGAAAAGTATATCAGCCGGGAGCAGTACTAATTACTAATCTGTCAATCGGAAGAAATCGGAAAGCTACTATCCTATATGGAGGCCAATCCTGATAAATTCTAATATGATACTTCACTCTTTCCTGTGCGGTAGCCTATCATACTATCAATCTACCTCCTATCACATCTATCAATCTACCTTTCAAGCCCATCTCAAAAAGTCTAAAACCACCCTGCCCCAAGTCTCCGGTTCATGCCTGCCGCCCTGAACTTCCACGTAGGTGAAGTCTTTTTCGGCTTCTTTCCCTTTGTCTTTTAGCACCCTTAGTAGCTGCAAGGTATCGTCAATGGCATCAATGATGCCGTTGTTGTTGCGGTCGGATTCTTCGTCGTTGGTGCCAGCCATGAACCAAAAGCGCACCTTGGGGACTTTTTTTGCGCGGCGGACGTAGTTGTGCACAATCAGATCAGCATCAGGTTGATCTTCCCGAAAGGCTTTTGATCGCCACCAGAGAGAGCCGCTGAAAACGCCCGCTACGCCAAATTCTCCGGGGTTGCGCCAGGCAAGGTCGAAGGCATTGAGACCACCGAGGCTAAAGCCCGCAATGGCCCGCCGCGCAGGCAACTGATAAACATTGTAGAACTTCTCCACCCATGGAATAAGTTCGTCGATCAAAAATTGCTCGTATGCGCCAGCCTGGTCTCCCCGTCCCTGATAGTCGGGCCGGCCGGTGGTGCCGTATTCGCGCAGCCGGTCACCAGCGTGAACGCCGACAACAACAGTAGGGGAAAGGCTGCCACTTTTAAATGCCGACTGGAGTTGCTCGCGCATATTCATCCTTGGAAGGTCCTGACCGTCATTGAAAATTGCGAGGTTTAATAACCGCCAAGGAGGCAGCGCAGGGCGATAAACATCCACCATCACCTCACGGCCAAGGTGCTCGCTGGGCATCAGGTAAGAGCGTACGAGCAAATGTCGCTTACGCGATGCGATGCTTCCAATAAGCTGACGGATGTAACGGATCATGTACATGTTCCTCCAAAGGTAAGCTGATTTAGGGACGCGGTATGAATAACTTACGCTTTTTGACTGCCTTTT
>CAYPIM010000322.1:0-4682 GCA_964410795.1 uncultured Lewinella sp.
CCTAAAAACTCATAATTAAGATTATGTTAAGTATAGGTCGTGAAAACATCTTTCAACTGTATGTGAGGCTTATTTGGGCGCGCCCGCAGGTGCAAAGAAAGTTAAAGAAGCAAGAGTCGGGTTGAAAGAGCAAGCATAAGCCCTCCCCGCTGTAGAGTTTGGTTTGCTAAGTAAGCTGTTCACCCACCCACCGGGCCCCGTTATTCCCCATCACCTGTCGTATCCTTCCGTTTATATCTTCCAGTCCCATTTCCGCAGCGAAATCTGATCCGTATGCGTCCACGAGGTCCCGCAGCATCTCGCGCAGGTGAACTTCCAAGTCTCGGTATTCCAATACCGACTCACAGTTGTTCGGCGCGTCCACGAGGCCGTCAAAGTCGGAGCCGATACAGATATGGTCCCAAGCCGCGGAGCCACTAACACGGATGATGTGCAGCAGATTGTTGCAAAGGTGAAGGAGGTGTAGCCGTTTTTTACGATTGAGTCTGGGCGCGCGGTAGTCGGCCAAAGGATCGGCCGGGATGGAAGTCGTTGATCTCGCGACGGCAGGCTCATCCGCTTTTTTGTTGTCGCTCCTGAAGAAATTGCGAACGCAGGTCGCGGCAGCATCAATCCCAAGGTTGGGTAGGCTTAGTATATCCAGATTTCCGCGCCGGTAGTGGTTGTTGACGCAGCTTCGTTCGGCGGCGCTGAGTTTAGCGGTAAGGGGGGCTTCGGTTCGGTGGTGTGCATCGGGCTCCTCACTGAGCGCGGCGTGATCGTCGGCAGCGAAGTATTCAAAGGGCTTTTTGTTTACCCCTAGTTGGCGCTGGTCCAGCATCAGCCCGATCAGGCCGCCAGAGGCAATGATTTCCCGAATGTCTTCGTCAAACAGGTTAATAGTGCTAGGGTTAAAGTTACTTTCCAGTCGCCCAAGACTTAGTCCGGCGGGCTTACGGTAATCGATGGCCCACTGCCCGAGGGAGGGAAGAAAACGTTCTTCGTCCCAGTAAGCTTTTCTTTGATCGTAGGCCCACGGCAGCCCGGTAACACCGGCGTGGCTGGCTACAATGGGTACGTCGCGCAGTTCGGGGTCCGCCCGCTTCCAGGCGTAGAACTGCTGCCGACCAGAGAGGCTCATGTGCTTGATGTCGATCAGAATGCGCTGGCCGGATGTGGTATCGTAACAACGACGGATAACGGACTTGCCCCTTTCCGTCAATCCCGTACCGGCGGGCAGAAAGGTAGGCACCTTGGTGGGTTTGACGAGCTTCATGGCGTAAGCCTGGGTACACAGTGGGTTTTGGGCGAAGTGACACAACGTCAAATAAAGGATGCGATGGCGAAAGTTCTTGAGTTCGTCGAGTCGATCTAAGGGGTCCTCCCCCGCCCCATCGAGGACGTGGGCGCCCTCAACGGCCAGCACGAGATTATTGTGGTCTTCTGCAATCTCCTCTCTGGAGGACACGATGCGAAATGGCCGCGCACCGTCACGGGCGGCCAGACTACCCTCCAGGTGACGGACCTCCTCCAGCATCCGGTCCCAGTAACGGGCCGGGTAGAGATTCCTCACCATGTCCTTATCAAGATGCGAGAAGATGGGAGCGAGGTTACGAATTAGTCCGATCTCGTCCAGCCCATCCTCCATAGCGTAAACCACAGCGACGCCGAGGCGGGTCTCGCTACTATCAATCTGCCGAAAGCTAGCCTGGGAATCAACGATACTGCCGAAGAAGAAATCAACGAAATTCCGGTAGGTTCTCCAGCAGTCATGACGGCAGGCCGGGTCCGTGTCGCTCAGGAAAGATTTGAAGCTTGGGTGGAAATGAAAGTCGAAGTACATGGTGACAAAATAAGCTTCTTTGAGATAAGCTTCATCGGTCTGCTAGCGCGGGAACTGTCGGAGTTATTGGCTATGACGAAATTTGTGCGCTCGTGAACTTTGTGTCTATGTGAAAAAAAGAGGAAGCGCAAAGTGCTTCACGTTAGGCTTTCCCCTTCCCCGCACCAACAAAAAACGCCATAAAAGCCCGCTTTCGCCGTCGGCTTACGTCCAGCTCTGCACCGTTGGCCATGGTCACCACCCCACCCTCTCCGCGTTGGTAAGCAGTGACGTGGCTTACGTTGATCAGGTAGCTCTGGTGGATGCGGCAAAACCCGCCCTGATCAAGCATTTTCTCGTAGTCCTTCAGCGTACGGCTGCTGAGGAGTTCGGTGCCGTCGGCAAGGTGAAAGCGGGTGTAGTTAATCTCACCGCGGAGGTAGATAATTTCAGGCAACTTCAAGACCCTAAAGCCGTTCATATCCGGGATGACGAGGCGGTCTGGCCGACGAGGATCATTACCCGTGAGGAGGGTATCAAGGCGTTCGCGGCCGCCGCTTTGGCGGCGGTTTAAGTAGCGGTTTACGGCAGTCAGTAGTTCCCGGGCGTTGAGTGGTTTGAGGAGGTAGCCCAGGGCTGCAAAGTCGAAAGCACGCAGCGCAAAATCGTCGTGGGCAGTGACGAAGATGACCTCCGCTTCCAGGTCCGGGAGTTGGTTCAGTAAGTCGAAACCGGTACCGGATTTCAGATTTACGTCGAGGAAGATCAGTTCCGGGGTCAGTCTTCGTATCGCCCGGCAACCAGAGACCACGTCGTCAGCTTCACCTACTACTTCCAACGGAATATTCAAATTAAGCAAAAGCCGGCTGAGTAAACCTCTCGCCTCCGGTTCGTCGTCAATAATTAGTGCGCAAATGGGCTTTTCCGTGTTCATACCAATAAGTTTTCTTCCCGCAGAGGGATGATCAGTTCCGTCCTTACGCCCGTAAGCCCCAAGGACTCTTCCCGGTTGCCAACCGTCACTTTGCCGCCACGTCCCAGTCGATTTCGCGTAATCTGGATGCCTTGCGACTGGTGTTCCTTCACATTGGTTTTATGCCCCAACCCCACCCCATCATCTTCGATGATGGCCCGAATGGCATCAGCAGCTTCGTTGTAAATAATGTGAATATCAATTCGCCCCGGCGCGTTTTTAGGAGCAACTCCGTGCCAGATGGCGTTCTCCACGAAAGGCTGTAACACCAGCGGAGGTACTTCCATCAGGTCAATCTCCAGCGCTGGGTCTACGTGCAAAGCATAAGTGAGATTATCCCCCAGGCGAAGTTTTTCCAACTGAAGGTACATCTCCAGCGTTTCCAGCTCTTCCTGCAGTGATATCGACGTTTGGGTTGTTTGGTCGAGGATGCGGCGGACAAGGTTGCTGAAGGTACTCAGATAATCATTGCCGATACTAAAACGCTGGTTGGAGAAGAAGCTCTGGATGGAGTTGAGACTATTGAAGATGAAGTGCGGATTCATCCGGGCGCGCAGCAGGGCGTACTTCAACTCCGCTTGCTTTTTATCGTTTTCCAGCTGTTTGCGGTAGCGACGGGCGTTGAGCAACAACCAGGCCCCAATGCCCAATAGTAAAACGATGATGGAGCTCAGGCCGATCAACCGATAGCGGTTGGCAGCGGCCTCCGCCTTCGCCCGGGCCAGCTCCGTCACTGCCAACTCCCGTTTCACCCGTTCGGTCTCAAACTCGGTCGAAAGGCGATCGATCCTGATCCGGTGCTGGGCCGCCGTGAGGCTGTCTTCCAGAAAGCGGCCCTCACGGTGGTAAAAGGAGGCTTGCCGCTGGTCGCCAAGCGCAGCGTGGGTGGCGGCCAGGTAGGCGTACAACTCCGAAATATCCTCGGCCTGCTTGGTAGATTCGATGTAAGGTCGAGCAGATTCGTAGAATTCCAGACTCTTACGGTAACGGCCGAGCTGGTAGGCCGCCCGCCCGCCAACGACTTCCTTAGGCGCAATTGTGTAATGAGCAGTAATCTTGTTTTTACGGAAAATACTTAGGGCAATCTCTATTTGATCGAGGGCCCGCTGGTACTCTCCCCTCACCAGGGCCAACCGGGCTGCCTGCCCGTAGTAAGAAGCCTGATTGTCCTTTTTTACCAGATCTGGGAGCAGCGCTTCCATCCGGGCCAGGTAAATCGCTGCGCTGTCAGGTTGCTGCAACTCGAGATAGGCTGTACAGGCAAGACTATAGATCGTGGACAGCTTATCCGGAGTAGGAAGCCGACGCGTCAACTCAGCAGCTTCGGGAATTAGTGGTGGAATGAGGTGGTACTGGCCGCAACTCGATAAGGACATCAGGTAAGTCAGTCGCCGGACGGCTTTCTCGTTGTCCGGCAACTCCAAGGTACTGGTCAGGGAGTCCGCCAACCTTACCTCGCGCAGCCCCTCTTCGCACCGAAACTGTTCGTTAAGCCAGTACCCGTAAAGCGCTCTAACTCCGACGATTCTGCGCTGGTCGTTGATGAGGGTAAAGTAGTGTAAAGCGGAATCGACCAGCTCCGGAATTCGCTTCTCCTCCGTTAAGAAGTCATGGTTCAGTAAGGAGACAAAGCCCATCGCAATATGACGGTTATTTTTGGTGGCCCTACCATGCTCTACCAACACGCTGGCCCAATAATCGAGGCTGTCACGGATGCCCACATCCTGTTTCGCCCGGAGGTAAAGCAAGATGGTCTCACTTCTTTGCACCTGCGTCCCCGCCCCATCAATCTCACGCCGCAAACTATCGACGCGGGCGTTTTGTCCGGCCAGTTGGGCACCAAACAAGACCCCAAAAAACAAGAAGACGAAACGCATGGCCAATAATTTTAACAAGGATAAGTGCGCC
>CAYPIM010000323.1:0-4606 GCA_964410795.1 uncultured Lewinella sp.
ACTCCGATCATTTTCTCAACGGCTAAATCCAGCCCGGTAAAATCTTGCATTTTCAGGGCGGCATCCAGTGGGTTTTCTACTACCTCTTTATAGGAGAGGTACATGATCTGAACGTTGTCGCGCTCTACGGCCCAGGCTTTGGTATCCTTCACGGCTTTTTCGTAAGCAGAAGCAATGTGAAGGGGGTACGTGTCTTCCGATGTTTTCTTGCCCAATCGGTTCAACATTTTACTTTGCGAGGCCAGGATCTCCGTAAGGTCACGCTCCATGTATACAATTTTGTAGTTGTAGGTCAACGGGAGTTGTCGGAGGAGCTGGGTGATAACTTTCACCCCTTTGCCGGTGGCCTCTCTGACCCAGCGTTTGTTCTTAGCTAATGACTTGACCGCCTCGTGTTCGAGGTAGCCCTTTTTATTGTTTTCGTCCGCTGTTCTCTTCCCGTCTGAGAAAATCTCCAAGCCTCCGGCTTCGAGCATCTGCATCGCCATAGAGGTGCCGCTGCGCGGCAAGCCTGAAACGATATAGACCGTCTCCTTACGGTTCTTTGATTGTTGGAGGCGGTGGAAGTCATACTTTTTTAAATCACCAAGGTGATTTTTATAAATGTTCTTGAGTAGTTCTCTTGCCGCGTTGTTCTCGGGGAAGATGATCAACCCTTTTTCAATGGCGTCGGCGGCTTCCTGATAGCTTCCTAAGTCAAAAAGGGCCCGCCCCAGGGTGAAATGGTAAGCGGAGTTATTAAAGTCCAGGCCCAGGGCATCAAGCGCCGCTTCTGCGGCGGCTTCGTACTCTTGCTGTCTCAATAAATTCAACGCCAGCCGGTGGTGAACATCGGCGTTGTCGGGGTCATTGGCGATTTCTTTGCGGAAACAAGTCTCCGCATCTTCCCACCGGCCTATCTGGTTGTAACACTTAGCTAACTGTAGGTAGACCTTTGAGTTTGTTAGGTTTGCCCCTTCTACCTGCTTAAGCAAGGGTATCGCCTCGCTTGCCTTTTGCTCGCTGATCAAAAGACTAGCCTCCATCAGATTGAGTGAGTTTTCGTTGTAGACATTAAGCTCCTTTAGTTTTTCGATACTTGCTCTGGCGTCATCATTTTGCGCGCTCATCTGCTGCGCAATCGCTAACCTGAACCAGTACCAGGGCTTAGTAGGGTTTTCTTCCGCCAGTTCTTCCAGCAGCTTTCGCCCTTCCGCTATTTCGCCACCGTCAATGTACGCCCGGGCGAGGTTGTACTTCGTATTTTCCCGGGTATTCTTGATCTTAGCTTCTTTATTTCCGTCCGCTTTATCTATATACCCGAGGTCTTCAAGTTGCTTTAGCGCAGCATCCGCATCTTCTTCGGAAATAGCATCCTTGCTATCCTGTAGTTTTCCATCATAACCTTCAACTGCCTCCCAGCTCTCAATAAAACTGGTGGACCGGGGCGACTCAAAGATTTGGTCCAGCACTTTACCATCCATGTCGTTAGCGACGGGCAAACCAAACAGCTTTAAAATCGTGGGCGTGATGTCCAGAATGCTGGCACCATAAATCGCCTCGTCTTTTTTGATGCCAGGGCCGGCAGCAACAATAATACCGAAGGGGCTGTGCTCGTAGGCCGGGCCAGCAGGTTCTTTGGGGATATTTCTCGGCCGCAGATGATCAGGTTGGAAGCCGTGATCTGAGATTAAAAGGATGGTGGTATCATCGTCGATCAATTCCATGATCCGGCCCAACATCATGTCGTGAAAGCGATAGCCTGCCGTTACTACATCTTTAAAGTAGTCGTAGTCTTCTTGCGGGATGTGGGGCCTTTTGGGTGGGTGGTACTTCATGAAGCCATGGCAGTAGTGATCAACAGCATCGAGGTAAAGTGCCGCAAAGTCCCACTCCTGGGTTCTGATGATGTTCGTGAAGGCTGCGTGTAACGAGGCTGCATGTGCTGTAACCGAAGCGACAGCAGTAATTGATTTGGCTTTCGTCTTAAAGATCTTAGCCGCTTCGGGAATGAAAGGAATAATGTGTTGCCCCGTCAGCTCCTGAGGGTGAACCCGAAACTGGGCGAAGTGCTCGCTTTGCTCAGCTGGGTGAACCGTTCCCTCCGCCATTTCCCACGTCTCCTGAATACTTTTGGGGGCTTTTTGAAAGAAATTAGAAATCATAGTACCGTTGATGGGCTCGGCAGGGTGACTTGGCCACCAGCCCACAACGTGCGTTTTCATTTTTTTCAGGGTTAACATATTCCAGATGGCCCTGCACTTCCGGGAAGTGCTCATTACCGGGCGAACATTATTACCGTCCGGCGTAACTTCAATGAAGCCATGCACACCATGTTTGTAAGGGCGCTTACCGGTAGCAATAGAGGACCATAGCATCGGAGAGAAGGAAGGATCGAGCGTGGCGAGCTTCCCCATAATGCCTTTATTCACCAGCTTTTCTAAGCTTGGCATTAACCCCTGATCCATTAAGTTATTAATCACCTTCCAATCTGCAGCATCCCACCCCAGGAGCAAAACTTTTTGCTTCTTTTTCATTTATTTGAATTGTTGTAACTATTTAGGTGCCCCAAGAAACGGACACTCAGAGGTAGGGTGTCCGAAATTTCAAAGCTCCGAGCGTTCAGACCGAAATTCCAGAACGAAGAACTACGCTATCGCTACGTTTTACGCCTTGGAATTATCCTTCCGACCGCCTACGCTGGACAGCACCTCGAGCATATCGGACATCTCACATCGGAGCTCCCTTCCTCCTGGCTGCCTAAATAGTTACGATTTGTTTAATTACCAATCTGCGCCTGATGTTCCTGCAAAACCTGGAGTTTCTTTTGTCTCCAGGCGATAAGGCCGACATCTCCCAGCGCGAGTAAGCCTAATGAACCTTCTGCGGGGATTTCAAACACCTGATTATCATTGGTTTTTATATCCAATTTTGGGAAAGTAGCTAAGCGACTGGCTTCACTATTTCTTTCTTTTTTGTCCATCTTATTTTTAAATAAATTAGGGTATAATTTGCAACCAAATTATACCCTAAAGAGGATTTTACAATGAACTGGTAAACAAGCGGTATGCTTACTGTACGATCAGTTTCTGGTATTTTATTTCTTCACCCAGCAGCATCTTAACAACGTAGGTGCCGTTGACCAAGGTGTTGGTCGCCAGATCAATAGTGTTTTCGCCTTTCACGACCTGAATGTTCTGGGTTTGCACCATCCGGCCTGCGATGTCAAAGACCTGTACACTACCCTGCTGGGCGGTGCTGGCGTTGATGTTGACCTGAACGGGGCTATTCGCTGCTGCCGGGTTAGGGAACACCTTGAAGGTGAGGTCCTGGTTTGCGATTTCGGCGGTCTGTACTTCAGAGAAGTCTTCGGTGTCGTCGAAGTCCAACTGGCGTAAGCGGTAGTAGTACATGGTGTTGCTCTTCGCGTCTTCGTCCGCAAAAGTGTAAGCGACTTCCCGAGCGCTGCTTCCTTCTCCGTCTACCCAGCCTATCTTGTTGAAGTTAACACCGTCAATACTACGCTGTACTTCGAAGCCTTTGTTGTCCACTTCGCTGGCAGTTACCCACTGCAGGGAAATTGTCTTTTCGCTGGAGGTAGCTTCGAAGCTGAGCAATTCAACGGGAAGGTTAGCGGTGCAAACCCCCGTAATTACTTCTGTTGTATTATCCTCCGCAATGCCCGTCTCCGCTACGTTCACCGAAAAGGTTCCATCTCCTGCTTTTTCTATACGAATAAAGCCTAAGTTGCCCGCACCATCTCGAATTGCTAGAAAATAGAATACGGGGTTTCCATTATTGAAGTAGCCACCGGATGACAACTGAAGAAACCCATAATTCCCAGTACCAAACCCGGCGGGAGGGCTGGCAGTGGTAAGAGCAACTCCATCCCCGAAGTACTGTGCGTAATTAGCCGTTGCCAAGCCAACACTCATTGTGCCAATGGGGGTGATGTATAAGCCTCCAGCTATGTCAAAGTCAAAGTCTGGAGTTCCATCGCCATCTACATCGAGTTGTCCGTCCCCGTAAGACCCTCCAGTAGGGTTGAATGTGGCTGTACCTACTCCACACTGAGCGTTCAGGGCGGTCGGCATGATGAGGGCACCTGCCGCAAATGGGGCAAGCGCTAGGAGTGTACTTCTCGACTTAATCTTCTTGGCAACAAGGCTTTTTTTGGTTGTTGCATCAACAGAAGTGGCGCTGTAAGTACTTAGTTTTTCTTTTAGTGTCGTCTTAAGTCTGAACATAACTATTTGGGGTGTTTGTCGTTAAGGAATCATAATACTGCCATAAAGAAACAAAAAAAAACCAGTTCCTCCTAGTCTACTTCCTAGATTTTCTTATGGAAAAAGGGCTAAAAGTCCAGTTTGTAGGCAAAAAAAACGTAAAGTTACTCCTTCTCCACCGCCCCTTCCTTCATCACAAAATCAATAGATTCAAGGATGGTAATTTCCTCCAGGGGGTTCCCCTTTACCGCAACAATATCAGCGGTAAAACCAGCTTTCAACTGACCAAGGTTTTTCTCCTGTCCCAAAATCATAGCAGCGGTACTGGTAGCGGAGACAATAGCATCCATCGGCTTCACGCCGCACGCCACGAGGTAGCCGAATTCCTTGGCGTTGTCTCC
>CAYPIM010000324.1:0-4600 GCA_964410795.1 uncultured Lewinella sp.
AGCTAATCTATATTCATAATCTTATGCGTCTGCAAGCTAACCCGCCACTGCGGATGGGCCATACAGTAGGCTACGGTAGCGGGGGTATTGTCTTGTCCAGCTTCGTCTTTGGGTTGGAGGAAGAAGTGCTGGAAATCCAGTTCAGTGAAGCGCTCGGGTTGGGCGTCTGCTTCGGTTTGGGGGTAGACGAGTTTCAGCTCGTGACCTTTACTGACCACCAAGTCGGCATCGGCTTTTGGGCTGACGCAGACCCAGTCGATGCTCTGCGGAACGGGAATGGTGCCGTTGGTTTCTACTGCGACTTCGAAGCCGCGCGTTTGCAGCGCTTCAATCAGTGGCTCATCTAATTGAAGAAGGGGTTCTCCGCCGGTGCAGACTACGTAGGGGCGTCCGCCACCGGGCCATAGTTTTTTGACCAGGCCTGCACATTCGGTCAGGGTGTAGCGCCCGCCGTTGGTGCCATCGATGCCAATGAAATCGGTATCGCAGAATTTACACACCGCCTCGTGGCGGTCTTCTTCCCGGCCGCTCCACAGGTTACAGCCGGTAAAACGCAGGAATACAGCGGCGCGGCCAGCTTGTGCACCTTCGCCCTGGAGGGTGTAAAAGGCTTCTTTGACTTTGTAGGTTCGTTCGCGGGACATTCAGTTCTCGGTTGGAGCGCGAAGTTACGGTATGTTTCTGGCGCGGCCGCAGGTGCAGGGTAGGTTTAAGATGGTCGGTCTTCGGGCGAGGAGTTGTACTCCGAGGGAGCGGTAGCGACGAGCGGATGTTTCCTGCTACCGCTCGAACTTGCTCGGAGTACAACTCCTCGACCGCTAATCTTCCACCAAAACAGTCTCAAACTCCAAATTGCCGCTACTGGGCCTTCGGACGATGAGGGTATAAGGGCCTTCAGCGATTGGGCTTGGCTGCACACAGATGGCGAAGCCTCCAGAGATGGCTCCGGTACCAACGAGCAGTGCGTCGAGTTGGAAACCACACTGGTCAGCACCGTCAAAACGCTTATAATCGGTGGATCTTCCCGGGCGAAGGCGACCATTGGTTCCTTCGTCGGTTCCAAAGTTGAAAGACCAGCTTAGGTCACGCAGTTCATTGTCTAATTCATTTTTGATGCGGATGCGCGTACCGGTGTTGTCGCCATTCGTGCAGGCAGATCCAAGTAGAAGGGCAAACAGTAAGAATAAGTAGTAGACGCGCATAACAGTAGTTTTCTGGGCGAGGTGCTGTGCCCCGAGGTGCCGTTAGGCCCGACACGAAATACTTTTAGGCCTAACGGCCCCTCGCCCATGGGAACACACAAATTTATCAAGGAGTTGCTCCCGACAGAAATACTCCGCTTCATCCATTATCTTACAGCCCACTAACCCAAAAAATCAAGATGAAAAGCTTTACCCTTACCCTGCTCTTAGGAGCCTTTCTTTGCACCAGCGTCTTCGCCCAAGAACTCCACTTTGCCGATCACCCCGCCCTGAGCCCCGATGGTGAAACCCTTGTGTTTACCTACAATGGAGACCTCTGGAAAGTTGCTGCCGACGGCGGAGCCGCTAACCGCATTACTGCGCTGGACGGTGCTGAAAGCCATCCGCGTATTTCCCCAGACGGAAAATGGCTGGCCTTCTCCTCCGGACAGTACGGTAACGCAGATGTGTACGTTACGCCTCTCGCTGGCGGCCCGATCAAGCAGCTTACTTACCACCAGGCCGCGGACCAGGTGGCGAACTGGAGTTGGGACAGCAAAATGGTCTACTTCACCTCCAGCCGCTATAACCGCATCACCACTTTCACGGTACCCGCAGCGGGAGGTACGCCCCAGCGCCTGATGCCCCACTATTTCAACATCCCCCACAACGTAGTACCGCTCCCTGGAAGCGAGGGTTTTCTTTTCAACGAAACCTGGGAGAGCAGCATCTTTACCCACCGCAAAGGCTATAAAGGCCCGTACAATCCGGACCTGAAACGCTACGATCCGACAACCAATAAGGTGACCCAACTCACCAAATGGGAAGGCAAGGACATGTGGCCGATGGCTGACAAGAAGGGGAATACCTTCTTTGTCTCTGATCGTGACAACGGCGAGTACAACCTGTATAGCCTGAGTAAAGATGGTGAAGTTAAGCGGCTGACCAAGCATAAGAGCTCCCTCTTCAGTCCGAGCCTCAGCGCCGACGGAAGCAAGATCGCTTACGTACGCGATTACCAACTGGAAGTTTACGATGTCACCTCCGGCCGCAGCAAAACAATACCCGTTTCCCTGAACGCTTTTGTCGGTTTAGCGAAAACTGCCGATTTTAATACCGACGGCAACATCAGCTATTTTGATGTAGCGCGCGACGGTAAGAAACTAGCGACGGTTTCCCGCGGGGAGCTTTTCGTTTCAGATATAGAAGGCAAGTTCATCCGTCAGATCATGACCGGCCCCGGTCGTGTGCTGGAGGTGAAATGGTTGAAGGACGGGAAGACGCTCCTGTTTACCCAAACCTATAAAGGTTACCAGAACCTTTATACGATTAGC
Organism: uncultured Lewinella sp.; assembly: GCA_964410795.1. GTDB lineage: Bacteria > Bacteroidota > Bacteroidia > Chitinophagales > Saprospiraceae > Neolewinella. Next base: position 2,516 of record CAYPIM010000324.1, read on the forward strand.
GCCGATGGTAAAGGTGAACCTGCGCGCCGCACCTCGGATGCCCGTAACAACCGAAACCTCGAAATGAGTAATGATACCAGTCAGGTGGCTTACCTCAGTGGTAGTGATCAGGTCCGGGTGATGAACCTTGACGACTTCTCTACGGAAATGGTCGCCCAGCAGGAGGTCTGGTTCCGGGGAGCTATCCCACGTTGGTCTCCCGATGATCGTTACCTGATGTTCACCGGCTTCCTTGACTTCGAAGAAGACATTTTTCTGGTAGATACTAAAGACGGAAATAAGCTCATCAACCTGACCCAAACCGGCGTAAGCGAGGCGGCCCCGATCTGGAGCCCGGACGGAAAATACATCTACTTTAATTCTGCCCGCCACCAACCGAGTTACCCTCGGGGTGGGGGAGATATGAACCTTTATCGTTTACCCTTGCGCAAATTTGACCAGCCCCACCGTGCGGAGAAATTTGATGAACTCTTCGCCGAAGAAGACAAGAAGAAGGGCAAGAAAGATACCGTTGTTGTCACGATTGAAACGGAAGGAATTATGGAGCGGATTGAACGCGTTGGCCCATCCTTCGGAAGCCAGGGCGGAGCTTTTGTCGTGGAAAGCAAAGGCAAGACGATGGTTTTCTATGGCTCCAACCACGAGGGAAACCAGACACTTTACATGACGACCTACGAAGCTTTTGAACGGCCCAAAACGGAGATGTTTAAAGGGCGAGGCGTTGGGAACGCAACTGACCTGGTTGAAGTGAAGGGGAAGTATTACCTCATCGGTGCAGGCAAGGTGCAAAAGCTGAACGTGGGGCAAAAGAAATTTGACCCCATTGAGGTAAAGCAGACGTTCCGTCGCTCTCTAGAGCCTGAATTTGAGCAGATGTTTTACGAGACCTGGGCCAATATGGAAGAGAACTTCTACGACAAAGATTTTCATGGCGTAGACTGGCCTGCTATGCGTGACCGTTATGCTGCGTTTTTACCTTACATCACCAACCGCGCCGACCTGCGCCGCCTCACGAATGACCTGCTCGGCGAGCTGAATACCTCACACTTTGGCTTCAGTTCACGAGGTAAAGAAGAGAGTACCAAACAGGGAGCTCAGACGCTGTCTTTAGGGTTGGAATACGACCAGGCTAAGCCTTACCAGATTTCCGCTGTCCTGGCCGATGGCCCTGCAGACCGTGAGGACGTAGATCTTCGCCCCGGAGATCGGATTACAGCCCTTGATGGAATGCCCGTAAACCCGCTAATGAACCGGGAAATGTACCTCAGCCGGCCCAGCATCGATGGCTCGATAGCGATAACGGTAGATCGTGGCGGAAAGGCAGTAACCACGCGCCTGCATCCGCGCAACTACTTCAGCGAACGCAACAACCGCTACGATGAGTGGGTGGACCTGAACCAAAAAACGGTAGACGAAAAGACAGGAAAGAAGATCGCCTACGTTCACATGAAGAATATGACCGGTGGCCAGCTTGATGCTTTCATGAATGAGATGGTCTCCGAAGGCCACCAGCGCGAAGGCCTCATCCTGGATCTGCGTTACAATACTGGAGGTAATGTGCACGATGCAGTGTTGCAGTTCCTGAGCCAACGGCCCTACCTCAAGTGGCAATACCGGAACGGCCAACGGGCCAACCAGCCAAACTTTGCCCCCGCTGCCCGCCCCCTCATCCTGATGATCAACGAACAGAGCCTGTCTGATGCAGAGATGACTACGGCGGGCTTCAAAGAACTCGGCCTCGGAACCGTAGTAGGCACACCAACCTACCGCTGGATCATCTTTACCTCCGGTAAGGGCCTGGTGGACGGTTCTTTCTACCGCCTGCCAAGCTGGGGAACTTATACCCTGGACGGTAAGAACCTGGAGAAGACCGGGGTTGAACCTGATGTTCGCATTGACAATACTGCCGCCGACCGGGCTACAGGGAAAGACCCGCAACTGGACAAGGCGATTGAACTGGCGCTGAAGGGGCTGAAGTAATGACTTATCCTTAGAGCTAGTGGTCGACGAAGTTTGAAACTAGCACAAAACAAAGCAGCTCGCTGCCGCTCGTAACCTCACCCCCGGCCCCTCTCCAGAGGAGAG
>CAYPIM010000325.1:0-4568 GCA_964410795.1 uncultured Lewinella sp.
CTGCGCTGTACTTCGTGCTCGGGATGACTCATGTTGTAATGTCGAATAGCCTCGGGGTACTATTCGTACACTAGCTGAGCAAGCCTTGCAACTTCATCGCAAGCCCCATATCTCCTTTAATTTTGATTTTACCGCCCATCATGGCCATCATGGGATTAAGGTCACCTTTGCGTAGCGCATCGAGTGTTTCAACGGTAGTAGTAACTACGGTGTCTGCTTCGGCGTCCTCGTTGGTGATAACGGCTTCGTCTCCCGTCATGTCGATGTGAATGAAACCCTCTCCAAGGTCTAGCTTAAGGCTCTTTCCAAGGTTAGGGGCTTTGGCGGCTGCAGCTTTTACACCAGCGTCGAATTCTTCAAATGTCATTGGTTAGTATTTTAGTGGTTGCAAGTTAGCGAATTTTCGCAAATCGCGATTTTGCGATTTTGCCGGAGCAACCAAATGCAGGGTCCGAAGGGGTAGAGGCACTGCCCTCGAGAGACGGTAGCGCTCGCTGCCTAATGCCCTGACAGTAAAGCCTACCAGCCTAATCAACCACTACCATATACCGTTTCTTCTTCCCGTTGTTTACCATCATGAATGCGTCGTGAAGCAAGTTGGCGGAAGAGACGGTAGCTTCCACATCGGAGATTTTCTCTTTGTTGATCGCGATGGCATTATTCTGGATCGCACGTTTGGCTTCCGACTTACTCTTCAGGATGCCGGTCTCGGCAAGAAAATCAATCAGGAGCATTTCCCCTGACTGGATTTCGGCGGGGGCGGTAAACGAATCCAGCTCGGTAGCCATAAAGCCAAGGGTTTTGGCATCAAGGGCTTTGACGTCTTCTGCGGCCCCCTTCCCGAACAGCAGGTTGGTAACACGCAAGGCTGTGGCCAGGCCGTCTGCTCCATGAACACGTTCCGTCAGCTCTTCCGCCAGGCGGGTTTTTACGGCGCGGATATCCTTGAATTCGGCATCTCCTGATTCGAAGACGGCACAGTCGGCAAGAATATCTTCTTTGCTGCGCAGACTAAAGTATTTAAGGTACTTCGGGATGTCAGGATCATCAGAGCGCAGCCAGAACTGATAGAATTCGTAAGGGCTGGTCATGTCAGGATCAAGCCAGATGTTCCCCGCTTCTGATTTACCGAACTTGGACCCATCTGCTTTTGTCAGTAAGGGAGTGGTAACGGCATAAGCTTTCCCTTCCAGGTTTCTCCGGACAAATTCGGTGCCAGCCGTAATATTCCCCCACTGGTCTGAACCTCCCATCTGTATGGTGACGCCTTCCTGCTCGTAGAGGCACTGAAAGTCGTAACCCTGCAGGAGCTGGTAACTAAACTCGGTAAAAGACATGCCCGTTTCCAGACGGTTCTTCACCGAGTCCTTAGTCATCATATAACTAATCGTGAGGGTTTTACCGACGTTGCGCAAAAAATCGAGCGCATTCATATCTTTATAGAAGTCGTAGTTATTAACAACGGAGAACGTTGCTTCTTCAACTTCCTTTGCACCTGCGGCCGCGCCCTTTAAACCTGCACTTAATAAATGCAACATTTGTTTCCGCTGGAACTCCAGATTAGAGTCAAGCTCTTCGTACGTCTTGAGTTGGCGTTCCTTGTCTTTTCCACTAGGGTCACCGATCCGGCCAGTCGCACCGCCAAAGAGCACTACTGGATGATGGCCAGCACGCGCCCAAAGGGTAAGCAGCATAATTTGAACGTAATTGCCAATGGTCATCGAAGGTGCTGTAGGGTCAAAACCTATATAGGCCTTACGGGGGGCTGTACTCAGGTGTTCTTTAATGCCGGGGGTAAGCTGGTGCAGCATGCCGCGCCATTCCAATTCTTCAATGAAACTCATTATTCTCTTTATGGTTTGCCGGGCAACGCCTTAAAGCAGGTTGAGAGTTGCGGGCCGGGGTCTGAAAGTGGCGCAAATATAGGGCGCGGACGCGGGTGCATTGCAGGTTTTTTAGAGAGAATGTATTCAAGACCTTATCTGATGACTCATGTTTCTTGGCGTTCCTTAGGCGATGTACATTACGTTTTTCTGTTGAAATGCCTGGTTGTTGTCCTCATGTTTAAGACAGGTTATCTAACCTCAATTCTAGCAATTTTTTAAAAGCTCCTTGAGTTGATAGCCTGACCTGCTTAGTTTCGGGCCTGAAGTGACCAAGTGGGTCACCTCTGGTGGTTGAAGCTACTATACAACTGGTTTTGAACCTGCGTTCGCGTTTGAGAATCAAAAGCCCGGTTCGACGCAACCTCAGAGTATCCATGAAAACAGGTATTTCTACCTGTTCCCATGGTGTATTCATCTAAATAGGGGATGTAATTACTATATTTGAATGATTAAAATGTTGCCGCAAGCCAAGACACCTTGCGTTGTTCTTTGTTTTTCAATCGTAATCTATGAAACCGACCTTTACCTTTTGCCACTCTGCGTGGTTATTATCTCTATTACTCTTCTCTTCATTTTCACTGTCTGCCCAGGTGTCTATGTCATTTGAAGGAATCGCTACGAACCTTACTTGCACCAATTCTGTCGATTGTAATTACAACGACCCCGGTTCCGCTACGGTGGTTCATGCATTAATGGACAACAACGGTATCCCTGTCAGTCAAATGAGTAGTGGTTCTGAGTTGGGCTATTCTATTGTGTATACACCAACCAGAACACTTGATTCCGATGGCTCCCCTGGTCTGGGACTTACCGATAATCAAAGGTTTGGCGTAGCCACGAGCATTGTTTTCAATGATCAACTCGGCGCACCAGTTCCGGATGGTTTGCAGGGCTTCTTTATGGAAGATACGGACGGAGAAGTGGAGATGACTTTTGATCCTGTAGACCTGACAGGGACAACGATGCCCCAGTTTTTTATGTTTTATAACCTGGGGCCTGCTAGCTGGGAAAATACTAATGGAGCCAACGATCGTTTTTACGCTCGTATTGAAATTGACAATTGTGCTTCAGCAACTACCATTACGCTTCTGGATACTGACGGTGGTGGCGAAAATGGCGGCGGCGGCGGCGACATTGACCTGAACGCAATGGTAACCGAAGGCGCCTGGACAACCCTGATGGCAAATCTTACGCCATACATTGGCTGCCAGGCTACCTTGATCATCGAATTCGATGCGGATGCTACCAGTGAAGAACTTGGCATCGATGGCATCATCTTCAGCCAAGGATCAGTTGCTGGTAACAACAGTATTGTTTGTCCAACTATTGGTGCAGTATCGGGAGATGCCGTTGTTTGTGCGGGTGATCCTTTCAACTTAACCGCAACCGGCCTGGCCGATATGGCCAGTGCCGATAATATGGAACAGGACTTCGGTATCGAGTTCAAATACTTTGGTAGTGCAACTGCCGATCCTTACACCGGAGGTACTTCCCTTGGCACAGTTGCTTTTGGTAGCCTTACCGCCGGAGGAACAACTGCGGCCTTAGTAGGAGCTACCATTCCGGCTGCTGACCCCAGTGCCTTTATTTACGCGGTTTTATCGCCTGCTCCTACTGATTTGACTTGCCGGCCATCGGCGCAAAGAATCATTGAGGTAGAAAACACAGCCCCGGCGCCAATTGTAGAAGATGTTAATGCCTGTGGAGGGACTACGGCATTGATTGTGCCGATGAACGGAAGCACCATGGCTCCGGTCCAGTTCTGGACGGAAGACTTTGGCGAGGACGGAGCCGGTATCGCAGGGGAATGCACTGGTATGGCCCCTGTTACCTGTGCTACGAACGTAGCACCAGCAAATGGCCAGTGGTCTGTTTCTGGTGACGCATCCGGACTTGTTGCCCCATCTGACTTCCTGCAGGTTAGCGGCGGAGCACTCGTAGCTCAAGATCTGGACAGCGAAGTTTGTTTCCTTTCCGAACCTATCGATATCTCTGGATACAGCTCGGTGGACTTCTCGGTATTGATCGAAGAAGAAGGTGATCATGAGTCGGATGACTACGTTGACGTAAACGTCATCATTGATGGTGCCGACAACCTGATTGCCAACTGGATGAGCCTGGGCAGTGCCACGCATACCCTAACCGGAGATATTCCGGACGACCAGGACTTTCTCAGTACTACCGTTACTTCAACCGGCTTGACTGGAAGTATGCTTCAGGTTGAAATCTGTATGCTCAATGGTGCGGCCGCCGAGATGTTTAAGCTTGACGACATCACCCTGAGCGGTACCCCCGTTTCCGGCATGTTTAACTTCTATGACGCCGATCCTGATGCAGGTCCCGCAAACTTACTTGCAGGCCCCACCTCATCTTTTGACGCTGGTGCTACTTCCCGTTCCATTTGGGTTACGGAGGTTACCGCTGCCTGTGAAAGCGAAGCATCAGAAGTTGTCGTTTCTGACGTAGATTCAGAAGCGCCGGTCATTTCCAGCTGCCCCACCACGCTAAGCGATGGGGTCGTTGGCTTTAGCTGTCTTAACGCTACGCCAAACTACGCTGCCTTCATCACGGTAACGGATGACTGTGATGCGAACCCTACCGTAGTTCAAATTCCACCAACCGGCACGATGCTGGGCGTTGGCATGTTCGAAATCAAGCTGGTCGCTACCGATGCTGCCGGTA
>CAYPIM010000326.1:0-4543 GCA_964410795.1 uncultured Lewinella sp.
ACTAGTGGGGTTTTGTCGTATTTGTTAGAGTGGATAATAGCATCGTTGATGCCTTTAACCTTATACGTCGAAATAGCTTTGTCTGGATGCTTGAAGGTTATTTCGTATTCATTTGAATGATTGAAGAGCTTCGGAAAAAGTCTACCAAATATTTTCTCGTTATACCTTTCTTTAAAACCCAATCTATTTCCATCCGAAGGCGTAAGAAGATATAGTCTTTGTAGAGATTCTTCAATGAGTATGTCGTTGATTGATAATACTTCTAAGAATAGAGGCAGTTTTTTTTTCTCGGAATAGTCTTTAGTAATGTAGAGTTTGCCACTTATTATTTTAGCCTCAAAAGGCAAGGTGTATTCTAAGTAGGGATATGATTTTTGAAACAACTCTCCTTCGTGTAAATCCGTGTGCCCGTCACCGAGGTTTGCTACCGCTTTTAACAATAAGATGTAGAATTCTTTAAGGGGCAGCGGTTTTTTGAAACTTCCTAGATCATTGAATATCGAATCTATTTCCGATCGATTCAGGTAAATGTCTAACCCTGGGTGGGCTTGTCTTAAAGCACTAATGAAAAGGTCGGTATCCTCTTTAATTTGAACTTCGTTTAAAATAGTGGGTTGAGCATTCAGGCTGAAACAAGATATTGAAAGAACGAGCGCGGTTATTATTTTTTTCATTGCCGGTCAATTATATTGGTGTAATATTATTACACTGCCGATAATCCGGGGTTCATTGACCAATAGCTTGAAATTTGAAAGGTTTACCTTATTTAGATATTCAACCAATAAGTAGCCTTGGCCACAATAGATCGGTTCCGTGTCTTCCAGCCAATAGTATCGTAGTTGTCGGTGTAGACCAGGAAGAAATCCGAAACCGGCGCGAAGCGCCACTGTAAGCGGGCGTTCACGTTGAAGTTGTCGAACTGCTCGTTGTACTGCAAGAAGGTGGTCAGGAAGACGGACTTGCTGAAGGTCAGGTCGATCCGTGGGCCGATGAGAAAGAGCGCGGTACTGGCGTAAGGTTCCGGCAGGTCAATAAACTGGTAATTGAAGCGTAAGTTGATGGCTCCGAAGGGCTGATATCGGTACACCAGCCCACCGCTGACACCGTAAGTTCGGCCATTGTAAAATTGCCCGAACTCGGGCTCTACGGAGTAGCTAAATTTCTTGCGCCGGTCGGAGCGGAGTTCGCCGCCGAAGCGGGCGTAAGAATATTCACCAACGGGCAAGGGCGTGGCGTCTGAACGACTAGGGTCGAAGGGCTCAAAGAGCTCTATTTTAGTAGTACGGGCGAAGAGGCTGATTTGTGAGGTGTTGGCGTAGCGCCAGTCGTAGATGAATCGGGCACCATAGTCGGCCAGTCCGTCTCCAGGTTTGAAGAAGGAGCGTGCACGGATAGAAGGGCCTTTTTGGATCACATTCGGGTTAGCTGGGTAATCGATCCGTCTAATACTAACGAAGGGACTGAAAATATCGCGCCGGGGGACGAAGCCTACTTCGGCGTTATAATCTTCGCCGACGTAAAGATGGCTGTACTCAATATTCCAATTGCGCTCGCGGTACTCGAGGGCCAGGCCCTGGCTGTAGTCATCCCCCTCTCCGTTTTTACGGTCGGAGAAGCTGCGGTGGAGGAAGACTTTACCGTTCCATTTGTTGTTCTTGGTCGCTAAATTATAATCGAAACCAAGGATACGATTGTAGTTGGCGTTGGTCTCCGTGCTGTCGCTAAAGTCGGTGAAATTTTGCTTGTTGACGGCGATGATTCCAGCGGCGGAGCGGTCTCCGATTTTACGCTGGAGAGCACCAACGGTGTAATTGTAGGCGGGTAGGCCTTGCTCGCGTTCGGCCGCTGCCTGCATATTGAGGAGGCCTACTCGCCAGTCGTCGCCAATTTTTCCACTCAGGCGCGCTCCGGCATAGATTTGGTTTGGGATGGCTTGCCCGGTCGTCGTATCCCGTGCAATACCAATGCGGCGGCTGAAAAAAGGGTTGGCGCGCTCGGTACCGAAAGAGCCGAAAAGATCAGCGTTTTCCAGAAAGAATTGCCGGCGTTCGGGGAAGAAGACTTCAAAGCGGCTCGTGTTGATGACCTGCTGGTCTACTTCCACCTGGCTAAAGTCGGGGTTTACGGTGAGGTCCAGGTTGAGGCCTGATCCGATACCGATTTTTGCATCCCCACCGACATCAAAATTACTTTGCACCTGCGTCCCCGCCTCGTAATCTTTATTGATGCCACCACCGACGTAGGGGATGACGGTAAGATTGCCGCCCTGCGCCTTCGGCGCGCCCCCGATGAAATCGATCGTACCCATATAGGCCAGGCTCATGATGATTTGGTTCTGGGGAATACGGTGCCAGGTGGAGCGGGTATTGCTCTGGGTGTCGAAGCGGTAAGAGTTGAAGTACCACTGCGGGTCGCCGTCCGGAAAGCGGAGGCTGGTGAAAGGAATGATCATTTCTACCGACCAGTAGTTCTCACCGATATAGCTCTCACCCCGCCACTTATTGTCCCACTCCTCCCGGAAATCATCGCCGCTTTCACCGCCGTTATAGATCAGCGCTTCGCGGGTAACGCCCAAGGGATTCATGCCGAAAACGATGGCGTTGGTTTTGTCTTTGAAAGGGTTGAACAGTAAGGTGAGGTTGTCGTTGCCACCGGCCCGATAATCCCTCCTCAGGCTGGGGATCACAAAATCTTTGCCCTGCACGTAGCACTTGGCTGCTACGTACAGGTTATCGTCGTCGAAACCAAAGTAAATCTCCGTTTGGTCACGTACCAGGGAAGTATCTGCGGGGAAGGTTTCCCAAAAGCCCGTGGCGGGCTTACTGGCTTTCCATGCTGCTTCATCGAGTTTCCCGTCCAGGGTAATGCCATTGGGCATGCGGGCAGCAGTAGATGACGGCGGCGAGTCGCGGCCCGCCGGATCGAATTGACCGGAGAGCAAAACGGGGAAAAGAAAAGCTAGTAAAAGTTGGATTCTCACAATGGGTAATTCTTAAAAAGAAAGTGCCGCGTTGGCAATAGAAAAGGAAGGTATAGATCTGAATATATAGCATGAACGACTACCAGCCAGATTTTAGTTGGCAATTCAACTCTATGCTAAAGACTACAAAGGTAGTAGATGTTCGGAGGAGACTGTACCCCATGGCCTAAACAAAAGTGCCGCACCTCATGAAGAAGAGCGGCACCAGGTTGTTTAACACTAAAAAAAGGGAATCACTTTGGTTCAAATTGTAGGACACAAAGAGAAAATCAAGAATGCGTTGTTCGTGGGATTACAGTATTAATAAAATGTTGTTCGAGTAGAAAAAATATAAAAACTGTTCAGAGTTTGCTTTGTAGCCATGTCATGTGTTAGACACGACTTTATGACGCCAGCTTCGGGAAAAGGTCACAAGTTTGTTTTGTTTTTAAGGAAAGTCAGTTCTAGATCATCCCAAACGGGCTTCCAACCAAGGTTCCGTAGTTTTTCGGAGTTGACGATTTTACCTTTCTCTCCACCGGCCTTGGCTCCTTTTATTTTTAACCCTAGTGCGTTAGCTGCCCGGGTATAAAAATCTCCCTTAGTGGGGTGTGCTGCGGCGCAGACGTTGAATACATTTGGCAGTTGACCATCGAGCCTAAGACAAAGCTTTATGGCAGTAATCACATCCGTACGGTGTATTAGATTGACCGGCATGTCTGCCTCCGGGATGATCCAGTCTTTACCGCCAAAAAAATGGCCAGGGTGCCTGTCTTCTGCTATAAGACCCGCAAGTCGTAGGATAGTTAATGGCCGGTGGTGGGTGCCTTCAAGCCATTGTTCTGCCTCCAATACGGCTATTGCGGAATGCGTGGAAGGGGCTGGCCGGTTGCGTTCAGTGGTCACCCCTTCCCTGGCTGCTCCGTATACTCCCGTACTACTCGTAAAGATTATGGCTGGTGCGCCAGGTTCCTTGAACCAGGACGCAAGACACCGCAGGCGTTCAATGTATTTCTCAGATGCCGCCGCGCCGAATTTTCGCCCTCCCGGCGGGAGGGTGATAATGAGTACGTTGCACCCGTCGGTAAAACCGGTTGGCAAGCCTTGAGGCAGGTCGATGAGAAATGCCTGACCACCTGACTTCTGAATCTCTGCCAGTGTCTTGGGGTTGCGCGAACTACCCTTTACAACGTGCCCATCTTCCACCAAAGATTTTAGCAGCGGCAACCCTAACCAACCACAGCCAAGAATAGAAATATTAAGCTTACTCATGGGGCGAAGTTAGTGGTTACTTTCAATCGGAGGAGGTGCGTTTTGAACGCAAAATAATGAAACAAAGGCCTTTTTATTGATTTATAATCAAATTATTTGTTTTGTATTGAAGCGGGACTTATCTTTGTGTAGCAAGTTTGCAGGCCTTGATTCTTGTTTTTTGGAGTGATGCGACAAACAAGAATTACGACCTGACCCGTATGTTTTGAGTGAGTTTTTAGTAGTGGCGGAGGAGCGGGCATGCTCCTCCGCATTTTTTAACACACCGTTTCGTCCGTTAAGAACCCGTTTAAACTTTTCTAATCTGATCGA
>CAYPIM010000327.1:0-4519 GCA_964410795.1 uncultured Lewinella sp.
TCTCCCGGAGCCAGGGTCAGGTCTTCCAGGTCGTCTGCGCTGTTGATGGGGTAGATGGTGGCGGAGAGCGCGCAGGAGAAAAGGACGAAGGCGAGCGTAAACACGCTACTAATTCTTGATTTAATGACAATTTGCATGATACGACGGTTATTAGACAAGCTTGCATTTGGAATGTAAATGTAAGAATTGGTTGACCAATTTACCCCCTGTCTATTTAACCTGTGTCTCACAAAGTGCACAAGCTGGTAAATACACACCCCTGCAACCATTTTACAAGCGATTGCAACCAATTGATAAGCCGGTCAGCGTCCCATCCCCCGAACATTGTGGTAGGCAATGGAACAATTCAGTTCTATTGTAAAAACCACCCCCATAATGAAGTTATCCACCCTAATTTTCGCCCTCTTATTCCTGGTTGTTCAGACTAGTCACGCACAGACTACTAGAAGCGCAAGCATGGAGGGTCCAAAGGCTGCCAAAGGCATGTCTGACGCCGAAATCCTGGCCAAAGCAAGCCAAATCAAGTACCTCGCCCTTTACCAGGATTATTCCAATATTGCAAGTGCCATGGCCGGCTCTAGCTTGAAAGTAGCCGATCGCCTCCCCACACTTAAGCGACTATCGGAAACGTACTTCTTCAAACAACCGAAAACTGTTGCTTTGCCCACCAACCTACTTAAGCCTGATGGCAGTACGATGTCTGACCAGGAGATGAGCGATTTAGTTGGCCGGCTAACACAATCCACTTCAGCAGGCACTGCCAGTAAAAGCACGACGCAAACTGCGCAATGGACGTCATGTTTCCAGCAGTTCTACAGTACAGTTTATACCGTAAATCCTGATGCGGTGATCGTCGACGGTTGGATTATTCTACTCCCGCAACTAGCCCAAAACATCCCTTCCTGCGCCAGCGTGCCGGCCTTCAGCGCAGCGCCTGTCTCTTCTGTTGTAAGCGGCAATTAATCCTGACTAAAACCTGCGGTTGTGTCCCGATGCTCTTTGGAAGTCGGGCGCGGCCGCAGGTGCAAGGGGAGCGTTTAAAAGCAGGGTGTTAATCAAGCTCTCCTCCTCTAACAGTAGGTACTTATCCCCATGTTCTACTAGTTTCTCCCCACCTAATTTGCTTGATCCGTTGCCACTTTTTAGTTTGTGGCAACACACTATGCTATCTCCCATGTTGAAATTAAGAATTCTTCCCTTTTTATTCGTCATTGCTTGTTGTGCCTGGGCTACCGGTCTTGAGGCGCAGCGGTCTTTGTATCAGGATGCTATTGCATTAAGTAAAAATGAGCCCAGAGGCAGTGCTTTTGATGGCTTGAAGCTTACCCTGAGAAATACCGTAGGACGCGAAGGAGAGGCAGCAGTTTGGTGGAAAGCAAAATTCGATTATAATGATAATGGTGAAATGGAGCCTCAACCCTTCCCCGCCAATAAGCTGAAGCGACAATACCTAAGAGAAATCACGTTAACCTTCCAGTATACTGTCCCCGGAGACGAGCTGATCATAGAATTTGGGGATAGTCGGGAGATCATCGACGTTAGTACTATGGGCGAGAATCATTTCGTCCAGAACGACAGCTCTGCCACTAATCCGCAGCCAGGAGAAATCTATTTACGTGCTCCCTACAATGCTTTTTCAAAGAAGTACGATAAATGGATGCCGGCAGCCTATTTCGGACGGATAACCCCTCCTAATGAAGAGCCTAGACCCTGGGCAACAGACCTTTATATTTATCCAATTGATTATGCTCATTACAAAACAACCGAAGCGCGATTAGATGCCTATGCTTCGCTATTCGACAGGAATGATTTTCGCATTACATATGGTTATCGGACCTCTATTTATGATAAGACTTTTTTTGCTGGCAATCCGTTTTTCCAACCGAAGGAGCTCCTGCCTGAAAGGGAGGTCTATTCCGAAATGCGATACTATGATCCTCCACAAGTACAGCTTCCGGACACCGATCACAACGAGGTATTTCCCTACCAGAAAGTCCTGGACGGGAATACGTTCCAAACGGATGAAACCCTCGTGGTGGCCGTTGACGAGGTTACGAGCTACCGGCAACGAATCGTCACTGCCCAAACACAGCTGGACCAAGCTAATAGTGCCTTCGAAAAACAACGCAAAAAGGGCGGGTTGCTTGACGTAAACACCGTAGCCGTCGGCCTTTCGGATTTCATCGCTGAGCGCGCGCAGGAAGAACTAAACCTTACTTTTTTCAACCGCTTTAAAGAAAACCTGGCCAAGGATTCTGAACTGACGGTTCTCTTTCCGGCCACCCGGGATTTGCTCAACAAATTTGAAATATCTAACTACAAAGTATTTCTCGCGCATGCCCGGGAAACGTTCAATGCCGACCTCGACAATCTGGGGGTTAACCTGTCCGGCATCCTGAACCTCCCCAAATACCGGCAACTCAAAGATGACCCCAACGTTTACAACCTTGCCCTGATTTATGATATCGCCAACGCCGTTTATCAGGAGAAAACGGTGGAAGAGATTGTGTTGAATACGCATACAGCGCTGGTGGAACGACAGCGCAACCTCAATGAGAGTATTAACCTCGCGATAGCCGATTCTTTATACGCAGGTTCCAGCATCGCTCAAGACGGCATCCCCGTATTTCCATTCCGGGAAAAAGTCACCGCTTACCTCAAAGAAGTAGAGCAGGTTGCGCTTAACCTAAACAACTCGGTAGCGGCATTTTATGAACCTACGAAAGACCCCCTATTCCTAATTTTTCAAGACAAGTTCACTACTCCGGAAGCCGTTATGAATTGGTATCAGCCCTATTTAAAGTTACCGGAAGATAAGGTAACTGAACGCCGCGAGTTGGAGAATAATTCCTCAGTGGAAGCGAATAACCACTACAATTGGGCGATGAATCTAACCGCACAGGATGGAGCATACATCGGCATCTATTCCAGCGGAGGCCAGAATACTAAGATGACCCATCACGGGCGACCACTATATTTTTCCTACATGGAATACAGCAAAAACCTTATTGGTTCCTACCTGGAAGGCCATGACTTCTACGGGTACTACTTCGAGAAGGAGGAATTCACACGAGAGCATTTGCAAAGCGTTCCGGTGAAAGAGTCCACTGATTTTTTAGCGAGTGGATTAGAAAAAACCAGGGAGTTCCTTGAAGTCCCCTACGATGACTACACGCTTAACCATTACCAGAAAGTGGTGGAAATGAAAGAACGCCTGGTTGTTGAGAGCCAGCAAAAGGCCGACCAGGTCGAAGCAACGTTTGTTACCCAGGTAAAGGAATTAAGGGATGCTGCGGGTGCGCAATTACTAGCGCGGATGAATGAAGAAATGGATCTTCTGCAAAAAATGATCAATAAACCCATAAAGACAGACCGCTACCTCGTAGCGCTCGAGTTACTTAGGCTTGAGTTTGCGGACAGGGTTGACAATGGCTTTAAGGTTATTACCGAATCAAGGAAGGAGGCTATAGCCGATACAGTAACCGTAACCAAAGCAGGCGTAGTAGCTAAAGCCATCGAGCTACTCGACGCCTACGAGCAGGAGTGGGACGAACTCTTGCAAATAGCTCGGGATAATTTTGCTGACCGGCTCAGCAAGACTGGTACCGTTCAGCTTAATCCCGACTATGAACAGAACAAGCGCGCACCACGCTTTCTACTGAGCGATGCGCGCTCCGGACAGCTGACCATAAGTATGGCAACGGCCGGAGACATATTCCGCCCCAGTCAGGAATACCTTGACCTGCGCAACCAGATCGACGCCATGAAAACGAGCAGCATTCTCGGTTTTGAAAAGGTTGATGAGCTGCTGGCCCAAAACCATAACGAAGTTATCCGTTTGGGCCAAATACGGCGCCAGCTTATCTACGAGTTAGACTCCCTGACGAATATCGTCGCTCCTAACCTGATCAAAGCGCGACGAAATGCCGAGGAGCTCGCCAAAGGAATTGAAATAGCGTCTCATGTGCTCTTCGCCTTCAGGGATTACTCCCAGGAATACGATACGCTTTTCTACCGGGATACCCAACGGGTGGAGGTAACCGTACAGCGGACCGACCCCAAAGATGGCCTGGTCCGTATCTTTAAAAAAGATTCCCTGCTTATCAACCTGACGCCTGTTCCTGGTACGACTGAGCCATTGCAGGTCGCTAAATGGATTACCAGGCGACAATTTGATGACCTACGCAAAAACGAAAGAACTTGGAAAATTTTTCTTGGATTGCTTTACGAAAGATTAAACCATGTTGAGGGCGGTTCAAAATTCGCTCCGGGGTCAGTGGCTACCCTTGCCACACAGTTTCTTAACATCGCCAATGAGATTCAAGAGATCCAGGATGAGCTGCGTTTTAAAAAGGGAACGGACCCAAAGTCGGTAGGCGTTAAGGAGTACTTCCCCTTCATTCGTTCTACCGTGGATTTGCTCAACGTTGTCCTCACCACTCCGGTCATTGGCGATTCGGTGAAGATCAATAAACGAGCCAGCGCCCTCGGCAAAATCACCGAGATCTCCAACGAAACC
>CAYPIM010000328.1:0-4513 GCA_964410795.1 uncultured Lewinella sp.
TAGGCTTAAAAACCTACTTAAAGAACGCCAGCAAACAGGACAAATAATCACCGCTAATCCAACGGGCCAAGAATCATCTGTAATTCTTGGCCCGTTCAATATTAGCGAGCTTAATTTTCCCGAGCAAGTAGGAATATAACTTTGCACCAAAACCTACCGAATGCGCTCGTGCTCGGAGAGCACGTCAGACCACTCGCAGCCGGAGGCAGCATCGGCCGGGGCATTTATCCATTCCTTGCCGGAAGCAAGTCGCTCCAGGCGATTTACTTTCGCCCGAATTCTTCTTCGGCTACGCGACGCACCTCATCGGCTACGCGCCAGGCCACCTGTTCATCGAGCGTGGGGGGGATGACGCGGTCAAAATTCGGTTCGCGGATGTGTTCTGCGATGGCGCGGGCGGCGGCCAACTTCATGTTGGGCGTAATGCGGGGTGCGCGCGCATCCAGCGCGCCCCGGAAAATACCAGGAAAGCCGAGTACATTATTGATCTGATTGGGAAGGTCGCTTCGGCCGGTTCCGACGATGGCGGCACCACCGGCTTTGGCTTCGTCGGGCATGATCTCTGGCACGGGGTTGGCCATGGCGAAGATGATGCTGTCTTTGGCCATGGTGGCTACGTCGTGGCGATCGATTAGGTTTGGCATACTGACACCGATAAATACATCAGCATCAACGATGGCGTCCTTCAGGGTGCCTGTTTTGTTGTGCTTATTGGTGAAGCCAAGGGCTTCCTGCTTAGCGTAGTTCAGGTTATCGCGACCGGAGTGGATGACGCCCTTACTGTCGCACATAACGATTTCCGCTACGGGCGTTGCCAATGGGGAATCAGGATTATCAACTGCTTTGAGCAGGCGAGCAATCGCAATGCCGGCGGCGCCGGCACCGTTGATGACCACCTTGAGGTCTTCCATCTTTTTCCCTACTAGCTTACTGGCGTTCAGTAGGCCAGCTAAGGTAACGATGGCCGTTCCGTGCTGGTCGTCATGAAAAACGGGAATCCCGATTTCTTGAAGACGGCGTTCGATTTCAAAACTCCGGGGTGCAGAAATGTCTTCCAGGTTCACCCCTCCGAAGACGGGAGCGATCAGTCTTACCGTTTCTACAATCTTGTCTGTATCCTGAGTGTCCAGGCAAATCGGGAAAGCATCGATATTAGCGAAACGCTTGAAGAGCATGGCCTTCCCTTCCATGACGGGAATACTTGCCAAGGCTCCGATGTCTCCCAAGCCGAGAACTGCTGATCCATCCGATACGATGGCTACCGTATTGGACTTTATGGTGTACTTGTACACGTCGTCCGGGTTCGCAGCGATCGCTTTACAGGGCTCTGCCACGCCGGGGCTATAGACAAGGGAGAGGTCGTCTTTGCTCCGCACATCCATTTTGGGAGAAACGCGGATCTTGCCCTTTAGGGTTCGGTGGAGGTTTAGAGATTCTTGAAAATAGTCCATATAAATTAGATCAACTTGAATGAGGGCGGAAAAGTACGAGTTATTTGGTAAGCGGCGTAATGTCTGCCTATCGTGGAAACCAAAGTCTCCGATGGATGTTTAAGACAATATGAATCTTGGCCTCCCTTTCTATCAACAAGTCCTACTCATCGGTGCCAGTCTTTACGCGCTGGTAGTAATATTCCTATCCATAACGGATTATGTATCCTCCAACAGCTATTGGGTAATCGCAGCCTATGTTTGCCTTACCGTAGTGAACCTTGTTGTCCTCTGGAAGAGGCATCAACAGCGACAAGAAAATCTTTCTAAATGACCATCGACGATCACACTATTGTAACCCTAACTTACGAAGTCCGCGACGGTGACGAAAGCGGTTCGCTAATGGAGCGGATGGACGTAAACCACCCGTTCGTGTTCATGTTTGGCGTAGGAAAGATGCTACCCGCCTGGGAGCGCAGGCTCTATGGCCTAAAGCCAGGCACAGGTTTTGCCTTCAAGCTCGGCCCGGAAGATGCCTACGGCACCGCCAGTAAAGATCATATCCTTACCATGCCCATCCGATATTTTCTGGATGCAAACGGAAAAGTTGACCCAACCCTTCTCGTTGCTGGCCAGTTTGTCACACTCACTGGTTCAGACGGTAAACCCGTTAACGCCAAGATTCTTAAGTGGGACGAAGAAAACGTCACGTTGGACGCTAATCACGCCCTCGCGGGGAAGACACTATTCTTTTCCGGTGCAGTACTGGAAGTTAGAAAGCCTTCGGTGGATGAGCTCATTCAGAAGCGGTTCATTGCTGAAGATGGGGTGAGGAGTTAGGGAGTCTGGAGTCTGGAGTCTGGAAAAAATTGATATTGAGAAACTATCCAAATTTAAGCCCTGATTTCTAAGCTTGCAGCAGCAACTCCAGACTCCGGGCTCAAAACTAGCGTCTTCGCATCCGCTTAGGCCCGTACCACAACCAAAATCCAGTAACGGTAAAGAGCACCAGTGCTAAGCCCATCAGCGAATTATAGAATACTTTGAAGATTCCGTGCGGGATGCCCAACCAATCATCAATGATGGAACCATCGTGTACCTGCTCGATCCAGTCATTATGGCGGCGGCCAGTGCTGAGGGTTTTCCCAGTTGCTCCATCTAACTGTACTTCGCGATTGCCATCTTTAAAGAGAAACTTCATACTACCTTTTCCTGGCCGAACGTCAATTCGATCAATTTCGGACAATTCTCCAGTTTCACGAAAAAGAGACTCTATGGCCAGGAAGCTAAGGGTATCCATCGGCAGCCAGGTGGCCATATCGGCTGAAGTTCCTCGGTAAGTATCGGGCATGATGCGTTCTCCGCTGTGCTTCTTCCAGCCCAGCAAAATCCCGGTGACTGCCATAATGAAGAAAAAGACAAACAGACTTATACCCGACACGCGATGAAGCTTGCGGGTAGTACGTAAAGTCCGGGCTTGTTGCTGGCGAGTCGTCGGCAAGGTCTTGTTTTTTCGTGATCAACTCAGTTGATAGTCGACGGTTCGGCGATAAATAGGTAAATTCTTAAAGGCTTAGTAATCAGTCCACCGATCTACCGCGGCGACCTAAATACTAAACCTCAAAATACTTTATGCTTGCTTCTTCATTTCCGCATACTTCTGGTAAAAGCCGGGGATCGTCTCGATGCCTTTATAAAAGTTCCATACGCCAAAGTGCTCGTTCGGGCTGTGCAGGCCATCCGTATCGAAACCGAAGCCCATCAGGAGTGTCTCAATGCCAAGTACACGCTTAAATTCTGCGATGATGGGGATGGAGCCTCCCTCGTACATTGGTACGGGTACTTTACCAAAGGACGCTTCAAAAGCAGCCGATGCAGCTTTGTACTCTGGGCTATTTGTTGGTGTTACGTAAGGCTGACCACCATGGTGAGGCTTAACCTCCACCTTTGCGCCTTCGGGCGCAAGAGAAGTGAAGTAGTCAGTGAACTGCTCGGTGGCTTTGTGCCAATCTTGCTTACTGACAAGGCGCATACTGATCTTGGCGTTGGCTACGGCAGGGATAATCGTCTTAGAGCCTTCTTCCATAAAGCCCCCCCAGATGCCGTTACAATCTAGCGTCGGCAGGATTCCGGTTCGTTCGTAGGTATGGAAACCTTCTTCGCCATCCAGGGCATACACTCCCGGGCTGTCCATATACTCATCAGCCTCAAAAGGTGCGTTGCGCATCATATCCCGCTCCTCTTCGGAAGGGAAGACGACGTCGTCGTAGAAACCAGGAATAGTGATGTGCTTTTTCTCATCCTTCAGCTTTGCGACCATTTCGCAGAGCGTATTGATGGGGTTAAGCACTGCACCGCCAAATAGGCCGGAGTGCATATCCGCACGGGCGGTAGTAACCTTTACGTCGAGGTAGGTCAAGCCACGCAGACCTACGGTAATGCTTGGTGCATTCTTTGCCAGCAAGCTGGTGTCAGAGACAATGATTACATCTGCTGCAACGAGGTCTTTGTATTCCTGAAGAAAGGGGTAGAGACTGGGGCTGCCGACTTCCTCTTCTCCCTCAATCATAAACTTCACGTTACAGGGCAGGCTATCGGTTTGGATCATGGCTTCCACAGCTTTTACGTGGATGAACATCTGGCCTTTATCGTCAGTCGTTCCACGGCCAAAAATAGCACCGTCCGGATGCCGATCTGTTTTACGGATTTCCGGCTCAAAGGGTTCGCTCAACCACTCGTCCAGCGGGGCCGCTGGCTGCACATCGTAATGACCATAGACGAGCACAGTGGGTAGTGCGGGATCAATGATCTTATCAGCGTACACAATTGGATGCCCCTTAGTGGGGTATAAACTCACGTTATCAAGGCCTGCCTTCATAAGGTAAGTCTGAACAAGTACGGCACAGTCGTGCGTGTCCTGATCGTGTGCTTTGTCGGTGCTCACACTTGGAATGCGAAGAATGGCAAAGAGTTCCTCTAAATAGCGTTCGCGGTTTTGATCGATGTAGGCTTTTGTAGTCATGTTGCTTTATTGGTCTTGTGGTTGGGGCGAAGATAAGTTTTTGGGCGGGGACGCAGGTGCA
>CAYPIM010000329.1:0-4477 GCA_964410795.1 uncultured Lewinella sp.
GGAGTACAACTCCTCGACCGTAATTACTTTAGTTTAAACACTTGTACCAGCAAATCCGCCAACTCGGCAGATTTTGTACTGGGGCTCATCACCTGGTATTGTCGTTTTAGGTTCACGGCTTCGAAAAAACGATCCAGGTCTACCTGAATAACGTGGGACTCCGCAGGGGAAACAGCCAACCGCACCTCCCGCTGCGAAGCAAACGGTTTCTGAAAACCGCCGATGTGAAACTGGAAGCGATTTTTCCGCGCCGGGCATTCCGGAACGGTACCTTCCAGCTTAAAGTTGATGTAGCCGGAGCGCCAGGTCCAGTACATTCCGTTGGTGGGGTCGAGGTCTTCGCCGAAGGCGCCGGCGGCGGCGGTGAGGCTGTCTACGCCGAGGGTGAAGCGGAGCTCGTTGTAGGCAAGGCCCGGAGCGGTATTCAGCTGAAGTTGGAGACTTTCGGGCTTTTCGGCATCGAGTAAGTGATGGCGTTTTTGGGGGGAGAAGACGGTTCTTCCGTTCCGAAGGAGTTCCAGGTCGGACAGGTACCAACGGAGCACTTCAACTTTCCTTGCACCTGCGGCCGCGCCCAAATTGTCTTCCGAACCTGAAGCAAGTACTAAAGGCTCGCCAGCGAGTAGGGGCTGGAAGCGCACAACCGTCTGGGCGTGAAGGGAGCCAGGAAAGGCCCCGGTGAAGCATGCGGGTGCAAGCGCGAGAGCAAGAAAGAGAAAGCGTATAAGCGGAGTAGTGAACATCGGAGGGTTTGATCGTTGGTGGGGGAGAAGGTTTAGCGGCGAGGCTTTCTTTCTTCTTTTCTGATGACCCGGTTGATCACATAGTCGACAAAATCAGGATATTCATTCAGTTGCTCAGTAGTAAGCATGTTTTTTACCTCGTAAAAGTGACGATAAGTTGCCAATATTTTCTGCTCTTCGAGTTCAAGGACTTTTTTCGGTAGTGGTGGCAGGGAAGTGCTTGCAGGCTCCTTGAGCTGATTGAAGTATTCGGCGAGCAGTAGTCTTTGCTCTCTATTTATCCTGTTCATACCTTCTTTGTGGAGATCGACGGAGTTGCGGAAAAGCTTGTTTTGGGCTTCATCCATCTCGAACTGTTCGGAGGCACGGAAGGGCGGATGTTGTGCTTTGGGGCGCCCAAACCAAAGGAAAGCCACTAGGATGAGGTTCAACACGATCAGACAGCCAACGGCAATTTTATAGAGTGTAATCTTCTCCATTAGTAATAAAATTGGTAATCAGAAACCAGCGGAGTTTCAACGGATGCGACGCCGGAATTGGTCTCTGGTTGCGTACGTGCATACTGGATGAGGGCCGCTACGTTGAGGGCCGCGATGAGTACAGCGGCGGCCGCGAAGCGCCGCCAGTCAGTTAGTACTACGACCTTGGCGTCACCGATGCGCGTCTCAATTTTTTTGTACAAACCTTCGGGCGGCTTGGCGCGGGGAAGCCTGCGGAGGTGCTCGATTTTATCTTCCATCGGGTAATGTTTTTTCATGTTGAGTGGATATAGTATTGATGAATCTAAACTTAGCTTAGGGAGAGATCTTTGAGGGTGATTCTTAGCTTCTTCTTTGCACGCATTAGCAAGCCTTCGATGGCCTTCAGGCTAAGGCCCATGACTTCGGCTACTTGTTGGCGAGGGAGTTCCTCTACGTAGCTGAGCACAAAGGCCGTTTTTTGCCGATCTGGTAAGCGATAGATCGCAGAGAAAAGTGTTTTGTTTTCTTCCTGTTCTTCCAGCTTGGCTTCCGGGTGGTAAAAGTCAGGTGGATCATGACCGGGATGAATCATCCCGAAAATGTTTCGCTTCTGTCGCTTCTTCAGGGCGGTAAGAGAAGTGTTGACCGTAATACGGTAGAGCCAGGTCGTTACCTGACTCTCTGCTTTGAAGCCAGCGGCAGAACGCCAGACTTTGGTGAATACATCCTGGCTTACTTCTTCAGCATCGGTAGTGTTTTGAAGATAGGTCAGGGCCGTATTGTAAACCCGATCGGCGTGCCGGTCGTACAGGCTGCGCAGTGCCCGGGCATCGCTGGAAGCGATGCGGGTGATCAACGCGCGGTCGGTAGGTTCTGGCATAATGCGGTCTTCGTCTGTTGGTTAGACTTCCGTAAGTTAAAAATCCTTCGCCGAGTACAGTGTAAATTAAGTTGAGAGAGGCAATGATTGATACTCCTGACGTAAACAATGGCTTTAGGCAACGGTGGTCCCTTAAGGCACCACTCACTCACGAAATTTGATAGTTCACGGAGAAATAAGTGTAGGTTGCTGAAAAAACATAGTGTGGCGCTTATTTCTCCATTACTTTTGCGAGTCGTTCGTGAGTTGTACAGACTTTATTATAGGGTTCAAAATGAGTTTGAAAAAAATATTGATCGTAGAAAAAGATGCACTTCAGGCGTATTTGCTCCAAGTAAAGTTTGGAGAAACCGGATGGAGTGTAAGATTGACTGATGAGCCGGAAGCAGCACTAATGTACTGTGAGCAGGAATCTTTTGATGCGGCGATCATCAATTATAAATACAGCGGTAACGTTAATGGCTTTGAACTGGCCAAACTATTACTTGATCGATATGACTTGCCGAGCCTGATGATTACTGCAATCAGACAAAAAGAGCTGGTGAAAGATCCCCGGTTCAGCGCGCAGCAGGCTTTGCTCTTCAAACCTTACCGCTTACTGGAATGTGGACGGCGTTTGCGCGCACTATTAACTGGTCGGTAACCGCTTATCAATACTTTAAAAGTCCTTTTTGAGCGGCATGGACCTTTACTGCCATATAAAAACCATAACTTTGGAGTAACCCCAACGTTCAGCTGAAAGTCTAAATCCCTGACTTTTGGCGCACTTGTTGCTGTTTTAATCTCTCATTTAGTAAATGCGCCTGGCTGCTTAAGCTTCAGGTACGCTGCGTTTACGCTACTCCAGATTGTTCATAAATGAATCGCCTTACGCTCTTCGTTTTATTTTTTGTTTTACCCTTTATAATGTCTCTTCGTGCGCAGTCCCTTCTGGAGCAGTTGGACAGTGTTCTTGCTAGCCCGCCTAACTTAGAACAAGCATGGAGGTTAGATACCCTTGCCGATTGGTTTATTTACGAGAAAGAGGAGATCCCGGATACGTTGTTTGTGAGAGGGTTGGAACTGGCGCACGAGGCGAATTCCGCGGAGCATGCAGCCTGGATTTATCGCGACCGTTACGTTTACCACCAAAGACGAGGAGAATACGATTTAAGCTTAGCCTATATAGACGATGCTATTAAGTACGCAGAGTTGGCCGGAGAAGATTTGTTGGCGCAAGATATTTACTTGGAAAAGATAGATATACTTCTATTTGCAGGGCGCACGAAGGCGTCGGCGGATCTGGCTTCCTCACTTGTTAAAAAATTTCATGATGCCGGAGATTCATACGCTGAATCTTTGGTGTATGGTTCTCTTTCTACCATTTCTTCAGGCTTGGGCAACCATGAACTCACTTTGCGCTATGATTCTATTGCTATGGCATTGGCGCTGCTTACCGGAGACTCAAGGCTTAGGGGGAAGTCTACCTTTACGGCCTCTGTAAATCTCAGTATTTTAGGCTATCCGGAGAAAGCTTTAAAACTGGCGGAAGAAGCGCTTGTTATTGCCGAAGAGTCTGATCTAGAGTGGCTTGAGGAGGACGCTACAAGCGCACGGGCGGAAGCATATACCGCAATGGGTCGTTACGCAAAAGCGCTTGAAGACTATGAGGTTTTAAAAGTTGGGCACGCCAAACAGGAAATAACCTGGAGAATGATCAAAAAAGGTCTTGTTTTGCAGCGGCTTGGTCAACACGTAGCCTCCCGGGAACTATTACAGCGTGCGTTAAGGTTGATCAAGAAAAACTCAAATGATCCGGTAGAACTCAAATTATGCTACGAGGCCCTGCAAACAGTGGGCTTAAATCAGGCCCAGTACGACACCGTAGTCTGGTACGGCAAATTGATGAATGCCCAGCAGGATTCACTGCAAACGGCGAAGAATATCAAGAACCTCATTGAGCTGGAAGAGAAATACAAAGCGGAAGAAAAGGAGGTTAAGATTCGGCTGCAGGAGGTACAGTTGACGAAGCAGCGTAATAAGTTGTACGCAACGATTTTTGGCTTATTGTTGGCGGTTGTTGGCGGAGTTGTCTTTTTTATCCTTGGCCAGCGTTTGAAAAAGAAGAATGTAGAAAACGAGCAGTTGCTACAGGATAAGGAAACGCTGATTGGAGAAATACACCATCGGGTTAAAAACAACCTTCAGGTTGTTTCAAGTTTGCTACAAATTCAACGACGAGGGTTGCAAACTGATGATGAGAAAGGCCGTGAAGCCTTATTAGAGAGCCAAAATCGGGTAAGTGCGATGGGATTGATTCACAACAAGCTTTACCAGGGAGAAGAGGTGACTTCTGTTCATATGCCAGACTATCTTGAAGACCTGGGCGAGACTTTACTCGATGCCTATCGGTT
>CAYPIM010000330.1:0-4457 GCA_964410795.1 uncultured Lewinella sp.
ACTAGGGTTTGTCCTTATTACATTGAAGCCTAAATAATCACTAATTTAGCGTTGGCAGGAACGCTTGCCACCTCAACAACGTA
This sequence comes from uncultured Lewinella sp., assembly GCA_964410795.1. Classification (GTDB taxonomy): domain Bacteria; phylum Bacteroidota; class Bacteroidia; order Chitinophagales; family Saprospiraceae; genus Neolewinella. The sequence goes on from CAYPIM010000330.1 coordinate 84, forward strand.
ACCACCGTCTTCAACGAACGCATCACCTACTACGACGGCCCCCTCTACGAAGACAACCCCTTCTGGCCCCCCGAACTCGTCACCCACCAGGATTACCTCCCCTTCGGCCTCACCTGGAAACATACGGAGTCGGATGAGCCCAAGTACCGCCACGGCTTCAACGGCAAGGAAATGGACAACGAAGGCGAGTGGGGCTCCAGCATCCACTACGACTACGGCTTCCGGATCTATAACCAGATGATTGCTAAGTTTTTGAGTGTGGATCCGTTGAGCCCGGAGTATCCATGGTATACGCCTTATCAGTTTGCGGGAAACGAACCTATTGCTAATATTGATCGTGATGGGCTAGAGCCTTGGAATGTAACTGGATCAGATAGAGGACAAAGTACCGTGAATGGCCCTTATCGGAGTCAAGAAGATGCACAGCAAGCGTATAGTCAGAACGAAGTATTCGGAACATACACTTTGTCTGAAGTATCTGTAAAAGCGAGTAGATTACTTGCTAGTTCTAGTTCGAGTACTTCGTCACCTAGTGTCGGTCAATATGTCAGAGGAGGGGCATTTATGAGTGGTTTTAATGGTGCGTTAAGACTTAATTACGCAGCCAATTCGATGTTGACATATCCTCTATATCACAGTAAGGACATGCATAAACTAGGGGTAGTATCTAGATATATTGGAAAGGAAATAACTCGCGTAAATTTAGCAGGAGGTCGTGTTCACATGGACTTTATAGACCCTATGAAGTACAAAGTGGGAACTAGATTTTACCACACGAATCCAATTATTAATATAGCTGGAGCCGCTGGTGTTGCGTACGGTAGTTATCATGTATATCAAACCGGAAATACATTGCTTTCTTTGGAAAGTAGTCAAGATCGCGCTGTTTTTATAGGTTTAGAGACAGGAAGGAATCTTGTAGCATTACATCAGATGCGAGCAGCTTCTATCGGATATGAAAGCGTGGCTATTAGGACCGGTTTAAACTTGGCGCCGCGTTCGATTAATATTGGCGGGGCCCTTACTTATGGAACGTTCAGAGCAGCAGCCGGGTCTACAGTATTTAGTTTTGTTGCTATGGGTTTGGTCGATTATTCGGAGCTATTAGCTAATCCCCAATTGGAGCAGGCGTATAGGCAGGCAGAAAAGAAGAATCCCTATAGAGGGTTTGTTATTGGTGCGCACGATAGTTTTGGCTTTTCCCAATGGCTTTGGGGGACTAATAAAAACTAAAGCATAGTAGAATGGAGAAATGGAAAATAATTGCATGGTCTGTGCTATTCTCATCGGTTTTGTCCTTTGTGTTTAGTCTCGCTATTTATGATAGCTTCAACAATAATATAACTTTTGTGAAAACACTTGGTGTTATGTTTTTACTCTTCCTTTTGGCGTTTTGGGGGCTGTCAATTACAATGAAAGATGACCGTTGAAATACAATTTAAAATGAAACATAAAACAACCACCCAATGAAATACCTGTTACCAATACTGCTACTAATCGGAGGTCTATTGCCGGCAGCACCGCTCTATGGCAGTGCAACCGACAACAACGCCCTCCCCACCGCCGTAGCCACCGCCAGTACGGTAAACGGGGTAGCTCCCATGGCGGTCATCCTCGACGGCAGCGGCTCTACCGGTGGTGACGGCATGATCGTGAGCTACGACTGGGCCTGGAATGGTGGCAGCACTACCGGAGAAGAATCGTTAATCACACTGGTGAATATCGGCACCTATGCGGTTACCCTCACGGTGACGGATGATTCCTTGATTTTAAAGTGTAACCCCTGGGCGAGGGGCTGCGCCCCGAGAGATGCTCGGCGGTAGTAATTAACAAAAAGTAATTCTCGAGGCACAGCCTCTCGCCCATGTGTACAACCACGATAAAAGAGGTAAGATGTCACACAGAACTTACCTCCCCCGCCGCAACCAAGCCGCCGCCGCTTCGGCCGGCGCGTCGATCCCGCTTACCGAAGGTATGGTTTCGTCTGGCTGGACTTCCGTGCCGTACGGTGTTTTGTTGCGGTCTCCGTACACGGTGGTGGTCAACAAGACTGCTGCACCGTCGGAGAGGTAATAGGTTCGGTTTCCGGTGGAGTATCCACCGGTAGGCTGCCCGAAACTGCGGCTGTTGGGTAGCCCCCGAAAGGCAATTGCTACCACTTCCCCCGAGCTGGATGTTTTTGGCCCGTAGAGGACCGCAATGCGTGGGGACTGGCGGAGCGTATAGGGTTTGGTAAGGGTTTGCAGTTGGCGTCGACCAAGCCAGCTGGCTCCCTCCCAATACCACCAACCGTTGGCTTCGGAACCATCCCGCTGCATGAAGTAGCCGCACCGCCCGTCGCCCAGAAGGGGGCCGATTCCAGCGAGCATGGCCCAGCAATTTCCACCGGTATTGCTGCGCAGGTCGAGCACCCATTCGTCCGTTCCCGGCTGGTCTAGCCGGACGATCAAGCGGGAGAGACTATCGGCGTAGGCCTGGAGGGTTTTGTCATGGCCGCTGGACACCCCGGGCATACTCAAATAGACCATGCGCGCGTCTACCCGACGACCAGTGGCGTACCTTAAGTTAGGATCGACAGCGTCTTCGTCGTTGTTACCGGTTGCCCAGTTCCGGTGTTCGGTCGGTGGTTGAAGGTAAGAGTGGTGATCAATACGGCGGAGGGTGAAATTTAATACATCGTATATTTCAGAAAGAGAATCTGCGGTGGCGGATAAGGCGTAGGCATCTGCCCGCAATACCTCCCAGTTTAGCAGGTCCCGATCCAGGGCCCGCTTGCGAACAATGTCAAAAAACTCGTCGAGATAGCTTGCGATGTGAGGGGAGGGTGGCGTTGCCACTACGAGGCGGCGTTCAGCAATTGGCGGCTCCACGCTGGCGGTTCCCGCTCCGTAGTGGTATACACCAATCACGACGGCTTCCATGTCTGTAGTAGCAATCCCGTCCACCTGAAGCGTGACAGTTGTGTCTCCCTTCGCCGTAATTCTCATAGATTCCTGGTAGCCGAGGTAAGCGTTCCGTGGGTTACGGCCATACACGTAGAGGTAAACGGTGCCGCCCTTAAGCTGAATGCGGGTTTGAACGGAGAGGCTGTCTATTCCACGGGAAGGTGGCCGTAAGATGTGCTCTAATTGGTGGCCATTTTCTGGTGTGGGTAAAATGCTGACCTTGGTCGAATCCCAGGCTTCCGGGGCTTGCGCCAGCAGTGAAGAGGGGAGTATAGTAGCCGCGAAGAAGAGTAAGAGTAGTATCAGTAGTCGGATGGAGCAAGCTTGTTTAAGGGACGGGGATTAAATAAAAAGTGAATATTTAACGGCTGGAGCCTTGTTTTCGTTGTCTGTTGAGCGCGTCACCAGGTGTGCTTTACATAGATGGGGTTGAGCGCTTGCAGCGCGATTACTTTAGCTGGCAATCGCGCTGCAAGCGCTCAACCCATTAATGTTTGCTGAAAATCATAGCGAACCATTGTATAACGAACTGCCAGAATAGATTAATTTCGGGTTTGCATGTACTAAAACACAAGTATTGATGCTCTCCTTTATTCAACGATATTCCTTATTTGTCACTCTTAGTGGCGTGTTTTTATTAAGTTACTGTTCACGTGTTCCTCCCAATATGGAAACAAGAGAGGATGAACGTGCTGATTTTCTAAGAGGAACTGATTCTACTCAATATTCTCCTTCTAGCGGTTGCTTTAATAATTTGATCTATCGATTTTTAGATGAAAATACAGCTTTAGTTGTTCAAAGTTCTTTTCTCTATGGTGATAGAAAGAGTTATGAGGATTTCTCAGGCGTAGATTCTTCAAATATTGGAATTGCTTATTTTTTAGAATTTTCCGAAAAGGTGTTAGCAAGTGAGGATAGTGTGGCCTTCGTTAATTATTGCTCTGATTTAAGAGTAATTAATGCTGCTAAGCCCAAGAAGGTTTCTGTCCTTAATTATGATTTAATACTACTACATCATTCTCCTTGTATCGTAAGTGCGAGGTTGAAAAATATGTCCTTCTCTGATTCTATTTCTTTCCTGGGTAAAGACGTGGTCTTTTGGAAGGTTGATATTTGTAATGTGCCAGGGTAGAAGCCGCGAAGCGAAAGGGGCTGGGGGGAGAGGTTACGAGCGCAGCGAGCATCTATGCCTTTAACAAGCTGAAGGTTTATTCTCGATTTTCGATTAGCGATTTGGCTGCCGCACGAGGCTGCTCGCATCGTTTTCGCGCGGAGGAACATAAAATAGTAGTGAAATCGTCTTCTTAAACGCAAAGTATAGCGAAGGCGGTAGCCGCAGCGGTGTAAAACTCCCCTCTCCTTGGTAGAGGGGCCGGGGGAGAGGTTACGAGCGCAGCGAGCATCTATGCCTTTAACAAGCTGAAGGTTT
>CAYPIM010000331.1:0-4383 GCA_964410795.1 uncultured Lewinella sp.
GCCAGAATTGACCTGACAAAGCACTAGTGTTGATTTTAGTTCCACCCATGTCTTCTTTGTTCCCCATAAAACAATAGGGCTTATTCGTTGGCAAATCCCCAAAAGGGGAATTGAGTACTTCCTTTTTATTTTACTGCTGGTTATACCAACCCTTCCAGTAAACGATTTCGCCACCTTGGAAACCCATCCACCAGCCCCCGCTCTGCATGCTCATGGATGACAAACCAGAACTCATGTTCGAAGTGAAGGGTGCGTCGGTACTGCCCGCGGCCAAGCGTGCTAATAGCCGCAATTTCCTGCTCTACGGACCTGAACTGGGCTTCCTTATTTTCCCAGTCTTTAGGAATAGACCAGATGTAGGTCGCATGACTGTCCAATAACTCCAGGATGAAGTGATTGGCATTTTGACCAGTGGCTAGGAAAACGAAGCCGAAGGAAGGCGATAAAACGTACCTGAGTTTGGTGGCTGGTTCGTGTAGTGTTCCGGAGAGAAATTCGAGTTGGCGGGCGTTGCGTACCTCTTTGTGCTGGAGAATCTCGTTTAATAGATCAAGGCCATCGTGAGGTAGCGTAGCCTTTCCGAGTTCATCGTCATCGAGGCTGGCAAAGATATCCTCCGGGGTGAAAAGCGATTTGTCTACAGTTTTAACGGGGTTGGAATTGAGGAGTGATTTTACCGCCCGGGCGCGAAAGAGTTCCAACATGTCATTATTGATCCGGGAAATCTGAGGAGAGGTAGTCTTGCCTAATTTTGGCGCTCCGTCTGCGAAAGAAAGGGAGGCGTCAATCTTTATTGTCTTCCGCTTCAGCGCCTTCACGAAAAAGGGCTTAATGGCGTCGAATTCAGCAACAATGTGGTCATTAATGATTTTAAAGGGCAGCGTTTCGTTTACGCCGGGCAGGTCCACAATTCCTTTAACTCCACCGTTGGCGAAGGTGAGCTGAATAAGCGGGAAGGTAAAGCTGACGGGGTGTTCACCAGAAGGTGCCGCTTCTTTTTTGGGCGCGGCCGCAGGATGCAAGGTAGGTTTTACAAGATTGTGCTCCGTCCTTAAAATTTCCTTCAGAGCGCCAGCTTTATAGTAAGATAACTGGGCCTTGAAGGGCTCTGGCTCCAATGGCGAAAATTTAAGCATTCGTACCGGACTCCGCATTCTACGCGAAGGGTTGAAACCCTCTTCCCCTGCCTCAAAATCCAATACTTGCACCTGCAGCCGTGCCGTATTCTTATTATAGGCAAGCAGCTCTACCTGCCAGAAAACATCCGTTCGCTCGCTAAATTGAAAATCACCAAAGGGTAGGTTCGTAGCTGACCAGGGGATAATGCCAGTTGCGCTGTAGTGGGCACCTTCGTTGGAGATTTTAAAGATGATGGTCTTCACGAGTGGGAAGATAGTGTCCGCAGGCTAAACTGATGTTTGTTGGCCTTGAAGTAGGCTTTGATTACAGCTTTCAGCATACAGGCGTGCTCATACCAGTACACTGTAAATTAAGTTTTTCAATGCAGGTGCGGGGCTCGCCCCTAGGGTCTACCCACATCTTTACATCTCCCATCAAAAAGTCCGTCTTCCTTTCCTGCCGGGGGCCTACTTTTCTAGGGGAAAAGTAGCAAAACCCTATTCGTGGCCGGTACCAAGGCCAGTCGGAAACACTTAAAACTTATCTGCTGAGCTCAATTACTTAAGCTTGAGGTAACTGAACAACGAGTCTGGTTCCATAGCTTAAAACTGGAAAGAAAAGCTTTAACTACTGAACTTGAATCATAGCTCAAGGAATGATCGACTGAAAGCCAGCGCTATGTATCTTTGATCAATGCACCCAGTTTAAACTTTTAGCGACCATGTTTTTGTACAAACGGTAGGTGATGTGGTCTGGCCTGAAAGTCAAGGTTTTAGCACAATAGGACTGGCCTTGGCACCGGCCGGGAAATGCGGGAGCTAAAGCCGTTAAAAAACGGAAACTGTTTGAGCGATTCCTAAGACTCAAGCGCAAGGTACTAAATCGAGTTGACCGAAAATCTTCAACGCAATGTGATTGGCCTCAGCGCGAGTTTTTCCGTTTTAGGCTTTAGTTTCCGCATTTCACGAGTAGCCGGTGACACAGCCTTGATTTTTTGATTCGTTTTTGATCAAGCAAAAATGAATGCCCCCGGCAGGGAGATGCTACGGGATGTTTGATAGGCACGTAAAGATGTGGGTAGACCCTAGCCCTAGGGCTCGCCCCCGCACCTGCGTGGAAAGAAATTGGTTAGTATCGTTCGCTCAGCGAACGATACCAACGTTTCAGTGAATTCTGATACGGGCGGAGGCAAGCCCCGCCCGTACAGATCAATGTGCATAAACTTAATTTACAGTATACTGGTGCACCAGCCTGCATGCTGAAAACTGTTTAATATCCCGCAGAGCCACGCTTCTCAAACGGAGGCCGTTTCGGCTCCACTACGGGCTTAGCTTTCAATGACTTCATTATTTCCTGAATGGCGCGTTCTAGTTGCGGGTCTTTTCCTGCCATAACTGCATCCGGCCACTGCTCTACCTCAATATCGGGTGCAACACCCTCATTTTCTACCCGGTAGCCGTCTTTGTCCCAAAAGCCAACGTTGGGCGCCGTAACCGAACCTCCATCAATGAACTCAGGGTAACCGAGCACGCCAACCAGGCCGCCCCAGGTACGTTTTCCAATGATGGGCCCAAGCTTGTTTTTACGCCACAGATAGGGGAAGAGATCTCCACCGGAGCCCGCCGTTTCGTCGGTCAGTAGCACCTTGGGGCCATGGATGGCGGCAACCGGTGCGTGCTGGTCCCGTCCGTAACGATACGTCCAGCTGTTCTGGTAGGGGCGCATCAGGTGCTCAATGTAATAATCGGCAATCTGGCCGCCACCGTTGAAGCGCTCGTCTACAATGATGGCCTTTTTATTGACCTGCGGGAAGAAATAGCGCTTAAAGTACTGGAAGCCACCACCGCCGGTATTGGGAACATATACGTAAGCCACCTGGCCGTTGGTTGCCTCGTCCACTTTTTTAATGTTGCCTTCTACCCAATCACGATTGCGGAGGGAATAGTCGTCTCGAACGGGCGTAACGTTTACCGTTCGGGACCCGCTGCCATCGGCATTGGGGCCAACGGTTATCTCAACCAGCTTGTTGGCTGAAGCTTCGAAGAAACGGTAGAAGTTGTCGGTGCCAACCACATCTTCTCCATTTACCGCAAGGACGTACTCGCCAACCTTAACGTTTATCCCTGGCTCGGTCAAAGGGCTACGCAGGCTGCCGTTCCAGTTCAGGCCACCGTATATTTTCGTGATGCGGTAGCGGTTGTTTTCAACTTTATAATCAGCGCCAAGTAAGCCCCCGCCGACGCGGTCCGGATTGTTGATCCTGTTACCCCGACTACCGAACCGATGATGACCTACGCCCAACTCGGAACCCATCCAGCCCATCACGCGGTAAAGGTCTGGGCGGGTTTTTATGTGCGGTAGGAAGACCTCGTACTTCTTTTTCATTGCGTCCCAGTCTACGCCGTGCATACCGGGGTCATAGAAATAGTCGCGGTTGACCCGCCACATCTCATTGAAAATGTTGCGGAATTCAGCCAGCGGTTCAATCTTTACCTTCATGCCGTAACTGTCGGGAGACTTGAGGTCTTTAGGAGAAGGGTTGCCTACAGAAGTAACGGCCCATTGCCCCCGGCTACCAACGAAGAGATGCTTAGCATCTCCGGTTACCTCAAACCAGGATGCGGGCATGTATTCTTTGTCTTTACGCTCCTTCAGGGAATACCGGTGGAGGGTTGCTCCCTCATCGGTGCGGGAAATATAGAGCAACTCTCCCGGCTTAGCGGATTCCAGATTGTAGAAATTACCGTTGCCGATAGGGAGGTGAACGATGCGACGCTCTATCCCATCGAAGTCGATGCGGGAGGATTCGTCCTTTTCGGTCTCTTCTTTGCCTTCTTTAGCTTCTTCCTCTGCACCTGCGTTCGCGCCTTCTTCTTCTTCTTCTTCTTCTTCTTCTTCTTCTTCTTCCGGGATTTCCTCCATGTCATTACGACGAATCAAAGGAGAGGTCTCATCGTTCTGTAGGGTGAGCAAGTAAATGTCGTTGGTGATCCGCATGTCATTACTTGATTGCTGGAACCAGTTGATGACGGGGCCGGCATCCGTAGAAACAGATAAGTAAAGGTATTTACCGGATGCGTCGAAAGTAGGGTCGGTTACGTTAGCCAGCGGGTCTGAAACTGCCTTGCTTTCACTGGTTTTGGTGCTGTAGATGTAGGCTCGCTCAAAGTTGGTTTCCGTAATTTTAGAATAAGCCAGCCACTTGCCATCTTTGGACCAGGAACCAAAAAGATCGCGATAGTCTCCGGGGAAGTAAGCGTCATC
>CAYPIM010000332.1:0-4305 GCA_964410795.1 uncultured Lewinella sp.
CCCTCCGGCACTTCTCCCGGATGGTCTTTTTCCTGGCGTTCATTTTGACGCTGGGCGGGGAAGCCATCGCTCAATCTCCGAACTTTCCGGTACGCGCCTCGGTCACTATTGTGAATTCGAGCCCGTACCTGGAAGACTACGGGCGTGATGGTAATATGTTGGTGGTACTAACCCTGGTGGACAATCAGCCCAACTACCAGGGCCTTCTCCGGTTCACCATCGAAGGCAATGGTTACCGCGCAGAAACACGGGATGTAATAGCTCAGGCTCCCATATCCCTAAATTTTGGTGCGCCCCTTATTCTGCGCGGGCCTGATCTTGCCCCTTATTTCGACCTCAACAACCTTAACGTTGAAGGGATTTCAACGGACAATACCCTCGGCAACGGAGGAGCCTTACCCGATGGCCCCATTACAATCTGCGTTGAAGTCTACGATGTTAATCGCTTTGCCGACCCTCCGGTCAGTAACCCAGCATGTGCCATTCGTTTTGTACAACAGAACTATCCTCCAGAGTTGGTCAGGCCCTTAGGACAGCTTGAGCTACCGGCAGTAATACAAACGTCACCCGTCCAGAGATTCAGTATTGGGCGAAATGGTCCAATTGCTTCATCCGCCTCCGTTCTGAATTTCAGCTGGAACCCTCGCCACGTTCCCCAACCGGCTGATGATGAATACGTGATGGAGCTATGGAAGAAGATTCCCGGCCTGACCAACGATCAAATCATCCGCAGCAGCGGGAGAAGCAGACAGCCCATCATTACCCGGGTACCTCGTTATACGTATACCAACTATGATTCCCGCTTAGAAATCGGAGCGAAGTACATCTGGCGCGTTCAGGTTCGTGACCGACGCGGGGTACGCCAATTCGTCAACGATGGCTACAGCAGGCCCGGCGAGTTCACCTACGGAACAATTCCGGTAGAAGAGATTGAATGTTTAGGCGCTAGTGCGCTCTTCGCCGCCAACGTAACGGATAAAGAAGCAACCATAAGCTGGGAGAACCCGGCAGCCACATCCAGTACTCGTTATCAGATTCGCTACCGGGCCGTTGGCCAAGCTAATTGGATCAATACGAGATTTGCCCCAATCACTGCTACTGCTTTTCCGCTTAGCGGGCTAGAACCGGAGACGGAATATGAAGTCGAGGTTTGCGCCAATTGTGAATCCGGAGCTCCAGAATGCGCCACCATTCCCTTTACCACCATGGAACTGGAATTGATTGATTGTGGCCCAATGCCCGACCCTTCCAACTTTGCCATCACAAATAATTCTTTACGGGTAATATGGGATCATATTCCGCAAGCTGCAGGATATGTGCTTTCCTGGAAAAAAATACCGAACCCGAACGACCCCGTAGAAGCACAGCAACAAGCACCTCGCACCGCAACCGATGGCGAATCTCCCGTAGGAGGAGGGACCGGCAACACAGGTCCTCCTGCTAACAATAACCGCATAGAGCTTCCGGAAGGAGCAACGGAAGCCGTCACCAGTAGCAACCTCCAAGCCGGCTACACCTACCGGCTTGAACTCTGCAAGATTTGTCTTGACGGACGTGAAGAATGCTTCGAGTGGGAAGTCCCTTTCAATGGCTACGTTGATTACTGTAGCGAAGACGTTCAGCCGAACGCAACCATCGTCTCCGGCTCGGAATCCCAGAACAATATAGATTTGGGCTGGACTTACAGCGGCATGAATGTTCTCCCCGAAGGTTACGATCTCCGCGTTGTTTACCACCCCACTGCCGAGCCGACAAACCGAGATACAACCAATCTTCCCGGTACAATGACGGGCACCACCATAACCGGACTTTCCGTAGATACTGATTATACTTTTGAAGTCTGCGTTATTTGCCCAGACGGGGAAGAACGATGCGCCACTACTACCGGAACCACCGATCCGTTTTCCTGCCCCGACCCTACCGAACTCGAAGCAGGAGTAGTCGTGACCCCCGTGATCCCTAATGGAATCATGGTGAATTGGTCTGAACTAGGCCCCGCGACAGACCCCACCGGATGGTCTTTTGCCCTGCTAAATATGGCGGGAGATACGCTGCAAAAAGCGACCGCAGAGACGGGTTACCAAACTACTTTCACCGGTCTTGACGCCGAGACAGAATACCGCGTGGCCATCTGCCACCAGTGCCCCGTTGCCGAAGAACCACAATGTGCGGAAGAAACGATATTCCTACCCGGTTGTGAAGCTGCCGAGTTGGCCCTCACCGAAGGAACCGTTCACTTTGACTTCCTAGAATTGAGCTGGGCGGATGTAGGCGCTGAAGAATACACCGTCACCTTTGCCGAACAAGGCGGCACTCCCCTGTCGGATCCACAAACGACGGAAAATACCGAATTCCGCCTGGGTGGGCTCCGCCCGACAACAACCTATGAGATAAGCGTCTGCTTCGAGTGTGGTGTAGAGCCCGTCTGTGATACAATCGTATTAACAACCATCGGTGTAAACTGCGCCCTGGCGGGCGACTATGAATACGATTTTGAGTGTGGCATCAACGTCTCCTTACAAGATCCCGAGAACCAGCAGCTCGTTGAAACCCTAAACCCTGGTGACAGCATCTGGGCGGGTGACTTCCTGGTAGAAATTGCTGAGATTACTGGGAACACAACGTTCGGAGGCTTTGGCCGCACAAAGATTCCTTACCTGAAAAACGCAAAGCTTCGGTTAGACTTTCACGAGATACAGGTGAACGAAGATTGTCGAATGGTAGCGGGAAAAATGGTGATCAAAAGCCCGCTGGAGGCTGCCCTTGAGCAATTACAACAAGGCCTGCAGGATCTCCAGGATATTCTTGGAGAGATTGATAATTTCCTGGGAAGTATTAGTGCGACCCTTGGTTCCATCAGCTCTGTCCTCGACCAGATTGCGACAGCTGCAGACGTAACGGCAGAAGCCAACGCGGTGCTGGACCAACTGGTCATCGCCCTGGATCAGGTGCCCTACTTGCCCGACAGCTACGTAGAAGCCGTAGAAGATGCCGCCGATTGCCTTAAGCAAGCCGCCCTTACTGGCGATGACGAAGCCGTCCGCAACTGCCGGGACGAACTCCAGGAAGCCATCCAGAGCGCGCAAGTCTACATAGACGACCTGTTTGATGCAGACTTCATCGTAGATTTCTCTCCCTCCGTCCCGGCTACATCTTATTGGGGCCTGGACAGCCAGCGTTATGACCTCGTTACGGAAGGCTACGACCAACGGACGATTGCTGGAACACCTTACAAAGTGCCCTGGGCGTCCACCTCTACGGAAGAGCCGGATGGCGTCCCCTTCGGGGCCGTTCGTCGCGACAACGAGACAATGCAGCCCGTTAACTTCATCGGATCGGACACCCAGCCCTACCCTGGTTGGACAAAAGAGGCCACTTCAGCCTCTAACCCTGGCCTGTCTGCTGATGGCGATCAGGAAATCAAGGTTGTCTTCGCTGCCCACGACAATCCGGATGCCGAGGAAGGCAACGACAGCATTCCGCCGGTTAAACTGGCTGGCCAACTCAACCTGGTCACCTACACTCCCGTACGGCATACGGTACATATTGTTCCGATTAATAATGCGGCGCTTCCGCAGGATGCAGGGCAGGTTCAAGAGGCATTGAATCGTATCTATCGGCCCTCGGTTGCTGAGTGGACGGTGAACATACAGCCCAACATCAACGTCGACGACTTCGCGGGCACCCTACAAGACATTCCAAATTCGCTGCTAAGTAACTACACCCCGCAGATGAATTCGCTGAAGAATACGGTAAAGGGCCAGAGTTACTATGACGGAGAACATTACTATCTGCTCGTCGTTCCGCGTATGGCGGAGCCCAACCGCCTGGGCTTCATGCCCCGCAAGCGCTCCTTCGGTTTCCTCTCCGCCGAACGCCTTACTGATGGGGCAAGCTTCAACCGTACCGTTGCGCACGAACTTGGCCACGGTGCCTTCCACCTCCAGCACATCCATGACCGCTTCGACGGCCTTGCCGCTGGCTCTACCGACAACTTAATGGATTCCGGTGATGGAGAAACATTGTTTAAGTACCAGTGGGATAATGTGCATGACCCGGAGAGTAATTTTACTTTGTTTGATGATGAAGAGGAGGCAGAGCAGGTAATATTAAGTGATCTAACAGTTCTTCAGGAATTCAGGAATTCAGATGGTACTCTAACGTTCCTTAGCCCTGCTGGCCTTCCTGTTACCATTCCTGCATCAACTTCCAAAATTTCATTTAATACAGGTGACATCCTACCTCAAGGCGGTTGCATTAGTGCTTTTAAACTTTATGCGTTTGGCACACTCAAATTATTCGACT
>CAYPIM010000333.1:0-4292 GCA_964410795.1 uncultured Lewinella sp.
ATTTGGCTGCCGCAGAAGGTAAGGGGTAAGGGGTTAAGGGATTTGCGGACAGTCCCGGAGGGACGCTTAGCCTAGCGTGGGGTGCAGCTCAACGGCGATAGCCGTTAGCGTAACCCCACGTTTTCGTTTTGAAGCCCCACCTTTGTTCCGCAGGAGACCTATGCCCATACCCAACCCGGCACCTGCGGCCGCGCCCACCGTATCAATAGTATTGTTGAAAACTTTGCTTTTCGTTTATTAGCTTTACCGCCACAGCCTACACCACCGTTGCATGAACACCCTGAAAGCCCAGTTTCAACATAAGGTCCTCACTAATCACTTTGAGGCTGACCCTCACCAGAAGGTCCAGGGATTGGCTATTGCCAGCATTCACGTACTGCACGGGGAAACTGCGGACGACGACATTGTGGTGATAGAGCACGAGAATAGTCCGGCGTTGAGTTTTTACAATACCCAGGGTCGATTGATTGATGTAGACCACTATTTGCCAGACCATTATCCGGAGGCCGATCAGGAAAGTACCGCAAAGGTACTCGACAACCTGCGCGGCACGACTAAGCATCAGATGGAAAAACAGAGTGCGTTTCGCCCGCTGCTTGATAAGATATTTGATGCAGGAGATCGCAGCATAGCAAAAGGCCTCAAGGAGAAATTTGGTTTGGAAACCACCCTGGCCGATGAATTGCGCTTCAAGGCAAAGTTCAACTTCCGTGGCAGCAGTGAAGACTTTAAAAGCATCCTCATTGGAGAATACAAAAACTTCGGTGCTTTCATCAAAGACTACCTGGTTGGCCAACTACAAACGGGAAACGGCTACGTCCACTTTACCCCGGATGGCAACGTCATTATCACTACACTGAACAAACGGAGTGGCCTGGCGGTGATCCTGGAAACTAAAGATACCGATGGCGAAAGGTTACCGCCCGCTCGCTGGCTCATCACCCGGACAAGCAACCCAAAACAGCTCGAACAAGCCCTGGTATTTCGGAGTAAGGATGTTCAAGATTTCTTTGAGGCCGACGGCTACGAAACAAGCTTTCGGACGGACCGCTATGAGCTTAAGCACAGGGCTGACCACTTGGAAATGGACAGCCTGCTGGACAACACCAGCAACTTACTGAAAACAAGCCTGGTCAATGACTGCTATCATATTCTAGCCGGAGACCCCGACATCGTCATCGCGCTGACCCAAGATCAGGAAGTGACCATCATCAATACCCACCGCTCGGTGGTTCCCGGTAAATGGCCAAGCGTAATCAAGCTCCCTGCGGCAGCAGTACAGGTACGGGCGGACGAGAACCTTGCAACCCTTTTCGCACAGGACGAGAAAGGACAAGTTGTGGTATACGATATTACCAGCCCTGAGGCCACCCTCATCGCTGAGCTTGGCAAGTACGCTCCTGGTTTTCAGCTAGATGCTACTGGCAGCCTGATCGGCCGGCGCCCAAAAAAGAAAGACCTGGTAAAGATCAGCACCAACGTGGAAGATCTGGAACTACCCGGCGAGCAGCAAAACTTCGCCACAGCTTTCAAGAACCTCAGTCATCTCTTCAAGGGAGAGAGTCTTTTCGTTAAAACCTCTTTTGCCCGCCCGGTGGAGGAAGCTTTGCCCGAAGAGGAAACGGCTTTGCCAACTGCCGTTGAAGTAGCCCGGTACGATTTTGAAACCAACATTGATCACCTTCTTGCAGAAGCCGGACAAGACTTTAGCCTGCTGCTGGACATAAGAGAGAAAATAGCCATCGCCCGCATCAACATCGGTGAAGAGCTAACTAAAATCGCAGAGCGTGAGGGTATTCTGCTAGTTGGCCGTCGGTTACAGAGCACCATCAACAATATCGTCCGACCAGCAGAGCGTCGTGTTCGCCAACTGGTTGAAACTACCCGTGCACAGCAGATCATCGAGGAAGCCCGTGGCTTCAGGGCCACCATGGCTAAGCTTGAAGACCCCGACGCCTACCGTGATATTTTGAACAGTATCCGCGCAAGTGGCGAAGAACTGGATACGATGACCACCGGTGACGTAGCCGGCATCATCTCCGAATTCAAAAGCATTCAGCGGGAGCTGAACACCACTTTCTCCGAACAAATTGCGCAGGACGGAAACAGCCTCCAAGCCTTCATTACCCGCGAGATTGAACAGATCGAGGAGGCCATCACAAATACCCACGTAGCGCGTGAGTTAGAAAACCTGCTGGCCACCCACCCGGCAGCCCTGGAGTTGATGAGCCTGCTGAAACAATCTTTCGTACTTCAGAGCATCGCCGGAGAGCAGCGCCTCTCCCCCGCTGGCATCCAAAGCAGACTGCATAAAGCCGTAGAAGCCCGCCGCAGCCAGCTCCATCAGGAGCAAGAGCGGAAAGAAGCTGAAATCAGCGCCGCCAAACTTCAACTGGCTCGGATGATCCAGGAGAGCATCGATTTCTTTGTAAGCAATCACTCCGGAGGTTTCTCCGACCTCGAATTGGCCAAGACCGCCGCTTACCAGGAAATACTGAAAGACACCGGCAGGCTAGAAAACCAGTTCCAGGACGTCCGCCTCGCCCGCGAGATGCGCCAAAAGCTCGAGCGCCGCATCCTGGAGCGTAACCGGCGTGACCTGGAACGAATGGTAGCCTTTGAAGGCAAATACGCCTTCATCCAAAACGATCCTGACCTGTTCGTCGACCTGGAATCCACCCTCCAAACCTTTCCTACCTGGCGCCTGGAGGTGATCGAAAAGAAAGCCCAGGCGGATACCTACCTGGCGACTTTCATCCGGGATACGGACAAGGAAGTTTACCGCCCCTCCTCCACCGAGAACCTGCGCAGCGGCCTTGCCTTCGAGATCAGCGGCCCACAACAGCGAGACTTCTTCCTTGCTTTCGACACCTATTCCAGTAAAGAAAACAACCTGGAATTCATCGCTGCCCTTTGGGAGATTGCCAACGAGCGCAAAGTTCCTGAAGACTTTCCACAGTTCAAGCCCAGTAGTCTGAAGGTAATGTTGCCCGAAGGAGCGGCGGCCGTGAAAGCACTTGGCTGTGCCCGCAAGCAAAAGCAATTGGACGAAGAAGAACGGAAACGCGCCCGTAACGTTCCGCGCATTACGCCAGAATTCATTGACGAGACCCCTTACTTCCAGGAGAAGCTTCGCGAGTTTATCATCAAGGCTAAGCTTCAGCTTACGACCGGTTCCGGGATCATCCTGCTCAGTGGGCCGCCAAGCACGGGTAAGAGTGCTTTCCTGAAGTTCGTCTCTGCCGTAATGAACCGGGAATACTTCGAGCACGCCTCGGATAAGTGGCAGACGAAGAACAGTCTGGTAACCGCCATCAAGTTCGGAGAGAATGGCCCCTACACTACCCCGGCCGGGTTCACGAAAGCGATCACTACGCCCCACAGCCTGATCAACATCGAAGAGATCAAGGAATGGCCGGAGGCACTGCGCAAATCGCTCAACCCCTTCTTCGCCGGTAGCGATACCTTCCTGGCACCAGACGGTACAGCCTACAAAATCGGCGACAACATCCTCCTCTGCGCCGCAGCTAACCTCGGTGCCATCTACCGCCAGGACGACGAGCCCTTCACGGCAGACTTCTGGAGTCGCATCGAAGTAGTAGAGTACGACTACGCCCCCCACGCCATCGACCGCGACTACTACGACGACCTCCACAGCCCAAGAAAAAACAACCTGCTGACGATGCAGGACCTCGCCCGCGACTACTTCAACTACCGCTCCGCACCAAAGGAGCCCGTACTGCGCGCGCGCCATTTCGCCCGTCAGTTCTTGGAATTCATGCTCCTGCCCAAGGCCGACGAGCGGGTGAAGCGCGACAACCTCCGCCACAGCATCGCGGATTTCTTCAGTGCCGACCAAAGCAGCGACGACCAAGTCTACGGCCCCGAAGAGGCCGCCAAGGTCGCCCTGCGCCGGCTCCGCGATTTCCAGGGCTACAGCGCCGAGAACTTCTTTGACCTCTACGATCACTTCATCAACGGTACGGCGCTGCGCAGCCAGCGCCTCGCCAAGCTCCAAACCGCCGATGTGGGCAAGTACGAAAAGCTACGGGTGACCATCCTCTGCCTGCACGCGATGGAGGGATGCCTCCGGAAACTGCGAGAGCAGTTTTACTCCAGCGCCGGACAAACCGAGATTGAAGGAACAAACCGGGAGTTTATTAACGGGGCGTTTTTACTGGGGATGGTGGGGTGATTGTAGGGTTTCTTCTAGCCAAGGCTCAGGACATCCGCGAAGAAGCCAGCCTCATCTTCCGGATGGAAGATGGTGAAGGGCTTGGGCTTCTGAACGC
>CAYPIM010000334.1:0-4248 GCA_964410795.1 uncultured Lewinella sp.
TACGTGCGGGCTAAACTTGAAGACGGGAAGCCGACGAGCTACCGCTTTACGGCCGGCTGGGCTCCGGGGCATGCGGAGTTTGAGCGGCGGGAGGGGTTTGTGAAAGTGATTCGGTAGAGGGTCTCCGACCCGACTAATATTTTTTAGAGGCGAAACTCCCGCCCTAAAAAACACAATCCGCTAAATATTTTAGCTTAAAAAAGGAGGTTTCTCAACGTTGTGAATGCTATTCGGGTCTTAGACCCTCTACCGAAAGAGATCAATGTATTCAGGGTTCACCCAGATGTGCGGGTATTCTTGCCAGTCTTTACAAATTCCGGCTTGCCAGGGGTTGTTCAGTAGATACCACATCGTTTTCATGAATTTCCCTTCGCGAATGTTCCGATCAAAGTAGATGGGCTCCCAAAAAGGGACACCAGTAGTGCCAAGTATTTTATTGCAAACGCGAGAGGTAAATTTTTTATGAGCTTCCATCACGGGACCCGGAGGTGCTGGCGGTTGACCAAGTGGACCTTTGAGGATTACATGAACGTGGTTAGACATGACACAGATGGCAAATATGAACACGGTTTTACGTTCGTGTAAGAATTTCCAGGAGTCCAAAACCTCTTTTGCTAAGGCTGGCTGCTGCAAGTAAAACGGCCCGGTTGCCGTAGCGTGCAGGGCTTCGTCGATGGCCATTTCAAATTTTTCGTCGATGCTTTCAATTTGCTGGTCTTGGTACGCTTTCCAGCTGCCCCTGTCCATACTCGACATTAATTCATTGAGTTGAACCAATAAGCGGTTTCGCTCTGCTGATATGGCCTTCATTTCTTTTTTAGGAATACTTCCGAAGAGCCGGTAGGTCAGGTGTACGGGGTCTTCGCCGAATACCCGATGAATCATTTTAGAACCGTATTTGGGCATGAGAGCGTTACTTTTGTTTGTCTTTTAAAGCTATCATTTTAAAATTAATCGGGTCGGAGACCCTCAACCGCATATGAAATACCTCCACCTCGCCGTAGCCGCCCTCTTTGCCCTCTGTGCCTACTGGCAGCTCAACGACCCCGACTGGAATAAGTGGGTAGCCGCTTACGGGGTAGTGGTCTTCATTGCCCTCCGGACTTTTTTTGGCGGCCTACGGCCCATCGTCGCCCTATTGCCCACCTTAGTCCTCTTCGGTTGGTGGACGACCTACGTGCCGGAATTTGTGCAGTGGATCAGCGATGGCATGCCAACGATCACCGGCTCGATGAAAGCAGAGTCTCCTCACGTGGAGCTGACGCGGGAGTTTTTTGGCTTGCTGATTTGCTGGGGAACGCTGGCTATCTATACCTGGCGGACGTGGCGTGCTTCGAGACAAGAGGTTGCGTAAAGAATCAGGTGGCGCGGCCGCAGGATGCAGGGGAAGCTATTTAATTAGCAGGGGTTAGGGCACCGTTTTTTCAATGCTTTGCTACGGATTCGCGGTTGCTGCATTGCCTGTTGAAAGGTCTCCCTTTGCATCCTGCGGCCCCGCCCAACTCGTACTTATACATAAGTACAAGTAATGGCATAACCAGAAAACGCGTGAAAAGGAACCCTCACTGATAAAGCCGAACCACCTCCCGTCGATAAGTCTGCCCAATCGGAACCTCACTCTCTCCAAGCACCAGGATATTTCCCTGAATACGATCAATCTTAGCAATAGCGACCACAAATGACTTGTGTACCCGCATAAATTGGTCGGCGGGAAGAATGTCGGCATAGGCCGAAATGCCCTCGTGGCAAAGCAAGAAACCGTCGGTGAAAAACATTTTGGTGTAGTTGCCAAAAGCCTCGATGTACTTTATGTCGGCAGTATTTACCTGATGGTAGGTTTTATCTCCCTTGATGAAAAAGCGTTGCTCGGCCACTTCGTTGCTTCGGGTGTTTTTGGGTGCGGCTCTTGCCGTTGCTTTATTTACCGCCTGCACCAAACGGTCAAAGCCAAATGGCTTGAGGAGGTAGTCTACTACGTCGAGTTCAAAGCCCTGGAGGGCGTGCTCGCTGTAGGCGGTGGTCACGATTACCTGAGGCGGCTGGCGCAGGGTTTTTAGAAAATCGAAACCGGTTAGTTTGGGCATGTTGAGGTCCAAAAACATCAGGTCTACGGAATCTTTGCTAAAAAAATCGATAGCCTCCATCGCATTGTAGCAGTTTTTCTTCAGCCTCATATGCGGGAGAAGGGAACAATAGCTTTCCAGTAAATCGTGGGCCAGCGGTTCGTCGTCAACAATGAGATAATCAATCATGGGGTGTTATTTTTAGGGAGGCAAAGTAGGTGTCGCCTTCTGTCCGTAAATCAAGATCGTATTGGCCGGGGTAGGTCAACTCGAGGCGGCGGCGGAGATTCTCGAGGCCGATGCCTGGGGGCTTACCGGTTTCTTCCAAATCAAAGTTGTTCTCTACCGTAAAATTAATCTGGTCTCCGGTGGAGGTAAGTACCAAGTTAACGAAAGCACCGCTTGTCTTTTTCTCTACCCCGTGTTTGAAGGCATTCTCTAACAAGATGATGAAGAGTAGCGGCGCAACGGTGTCTCCGTCCTGAACCTCGTGGTGGAAACTGAGGCTTACCGCCTGGCGGTGACGAATCCTGTTCAACTCCAGGTAAGCATTCAGGTAATCGATTTCCTGGCGAAGCGATACCGCTTCTTTCTTCCCTTCATAAATGGTGTAGCGCATCATATCCCCTAACTTAAGGATCAGGTCTGGTGCTTCACTGGCCCCTCTGACCGTCAGCGCATGCAGGTTGTTGAGGGTGTTGAAGAAGAAGTGGGGGTTGATCTGGGATTTTAGCATCGCAAGTTCCGTCGATACTTTCTCCTGCTTTAGTTCCCGGAACCATTTCCACTGCCCGTAGATCAGGCCAACGACAATAAACGGAATTGGCATTAAGAACAGCGGCAAGAAAACATCCTTGTGCTCCAGGTACGTCGAGAAATTGTCAATGAAAAGCCTGGCCCCAAGAAAATAGCAGAAAACAAGCGTGTAAAAGGCGACGATGGCCTTTCCGTAGCGCCGGAAAAAAGTGGGCGCCAGTAAAGCGAAAGCACCCAAGCTCAGTACGGTCATCGCTATAATGGTGATGGGGTTGTCGGGTATTTCCATTACTCCGTCGACAAACGTAACCAGTGCTAAAATGCCGATCAAGGCCAACATTTGCAACAAAAGTTTTTTATGCTGTTTCAGGTGTTTCCAATAGTGAATGGGAAGGGAAAACACCAGCCACCAGAAAGAGAGAATCAGGGCGTTTTCTAAGTAGGCTTTAGGGTTGATGATGATGTAGCCCAGCCAAGTTAGCAACGTCATAAGGAACACCACCAAAAAGAGGCCAATAACAAAGGCAGAATACCGGAGGAAAATCGCTTTCATACCCCAATATTAGGCTGGTAGCTGGGGCATCAAAACTTTATTGCCGAACCGGTACGGAATTTTCATGAACAACCTGGTTTTTAGTACGAACTGACTTTGTGCCGGAAATAAGGGCTTATGTACCAAAAGCGGATTGGGGTGTCATCCTTATTTTTTAAGCCTGATGCGCACGACTAGTTTAGCGACCATGCTATTTAACCTGCTACACTTCGAATTCCATTACCAGCTGCGTCAACGTTACGTCTGGTTGTTCATGCTCTTGTTTTTGGGCCTCGGCTTTTTTGTTGGTCGCCAGGACCAAACGGGCGTTAATATCGTTTTTAACGGGAGCTATCAAATGTCATTCCTGCTGGCGATCTTTAGTTTATCTACGGTGTTCATCGTGATGTTTGCCACCGGAAATGGCCTGCACCGCGATCGACAGTATAAGTTTGAGGAGATTCTTTTCAGTTCGGGGCTCAAGCAATGGCAATTTTACTGGGTTCGCTACCTGGGCGTACTTGGCACCAGCGCGCTGGCTTTTAGTCCTTTACTGATCGGATTAATTTTAGGACAAGCCTTCGCCGACGTAGCTCCGGAGCGCTACGGACCCTGGACGTGGGGCAATTACCTGAGGCCCTGGTGCTGGCTGGTGCTGCCCAATTTGCTTATTTGCTCCTCCCTGATTTTCGTGGTAAGCCTCTTGCTGCGGAATACTTTTGCGGCTTACGTTACGGCGGTACTGATTTACGCGGGATACTGGCTGGGAGCCATATTCCTCAATTCTCCCCTTTTGGCACAAGCGGCACCCGCCGATCCCGAAAACATGGCCATGGCCGCCATCTTATCGCCCTTTGGGCTGGCCGCTTTTTTTGAACAGACGCAGTACTGGACGCC